>CAIRHB010000027.1 GCA_903878285.1 Candidatus Adlerbacteria bacterium
GTGCGATATGCTCGCGCACATTTCGGAACAGTCGGTCAGAACTAAGGGCGACTATAGCAACAATTTTCTTTTGCTCGATTAGATCCTTGATGCGTGTGATGCCGTCGCGGTTTGCCTTGAAGCCGCTCAATCCGCCATCGTCGAGCACTTCGAGCACATTGTAGCCCTCGTCGGCAGCACGCTTTTTGCACAATTTTGTCTGCACATCGAGCGAGAGCCCAGATTTTTGATCCTCTGTCGAAACCCTTATGTAGACAACACAGCTTTCTTGTTTCTTAATATTTTGCATAATGTACTGATGATAAATACAGCTCGGATAAACACACAACCAGGGTTTTCCACACTTACCAGTGAGAGCGGTTCTTTTTCCTTGAGGAGGATATAGAATTAATTTTTTAATTTCATTTTAATAATTAATTATTGTCCTAACTTTCTTATGGTTGGTTACTGAAGATTTTTAGGTTTCGCTCTATTCCTTTTTTCTTGTCGCTCCCGCTCTATTCTTCGCTGAATTGCGTCGAGCTTGCCGAGTGCTACTGGCGCGAGTCGCCACTGTATCGTATTGAGCTTTTTGTGCCGCCCACCTTTTTCTAGGATGTCTCTCGTGCGTAGAAGCTCAAGCAATTGGTTTACTGTCACGTCGCTCACGTTCAGTGATTTTGCGAGCGACTTTTGTCCTGCGTAACACCACCCTGTTTGTCGAGAGAGCGAATATATCTCAGCTACCAGCAGTGCCTCGGTAGGACTAAACCCGAACATGTCCGTGAGACCAAAGTACACGATTGCGTACATGCCCTCACGGTTGGTTCGGTCGGCAACAAACTCATTCGATGCCTCGCTTGCATCAGAGTCTCCCTGTGGCGGAGTCGGAGGCTGTCCTGCATCTGTGAATTTGTTCATTGCCATGGTTTAGTATCGGACGGGCTCGTAGACTGTGGTGTACTCCTCTTGATTTGCTTCGTCGGCGCTCTCGATGTCCTTCCGCAACTGGCGGGTCTCGTAGAGTGTCTCGAATAGCTTGTCCTCAATTGCTCGAACCTTGGTGATGTTGCTGCGCTCCTGTGTAGTTTCTCCCTCGATGTTAGTTGCCATGATCGCTCTTCTGATTAGTGCCCCTTTTAAATGCTTCGTCGATGGCGGCGACAAGGATTTGAGCAAGGGCGTATGCCGCCGCTTGTTGTGCGTTTAGGTCGACCTCCTTTCGCGTGTCCTCCTGTCCCGTCATGTCCATCCAACGTAGCAAGGATCCGAGGTCGCTGTTTCATATTGCCCGAAAAAGTCTACATTTCCGACCTTATTTTTCGTTTTTTTAGTCGCCAGCGTATCGTGCTGAGGTATCTTGAAGTGTGCCTAGTGCCTAAACCGTCGTTGATAATTTGGCGTAGCGTTTTTATGCTCAGGTTTGGATAATCGAGGATTATCTGCTCGACAGCCGCAGACAAGGGCATCTTTTTTGTTGGAACATTGATCCGTCCTTTTGTTATCTCCGCAACTTTGGCATCCTTTGCCTTTTTCTCCGCAGCTCTTTTTTCTTTGTAGCTGACGATTGGACCTATCGAAACCCCGATTTCTTCTGGAGTGAGATATCTCGGCTCACTGGGCTTTTCGTGCTCTGTTTCGTTCATATTTGCCACTGTACTACAAAAGCAAGCCCCAGACTTCATATAACTCGACATGGTGATATACTAGCCCTGTACGCGAGAAACAGCGTACCAAAACCGAATAAAAAGGACCTACCCTTTCTGCGCTTGCGCAGGGAGCAAGGTTGAAAATCGTTGACTATAGAGAACCCGTCATTCAGGGCGTAGTCAACGTTATATGGGGAAACTCATATAGAGCCGCAAGGCTTCCTGGTGGCGGGCTTTGTGTTCCCGCTGCTAGGCGCAATGTGCCACGCAACGGAACATGGACAACTACCTAAAATACTACTGGCTCGAAACCGAGTATCTTGAAAAAGAGGTCTATGCCGATTTTCATGCAAAAGGATTTCTTACTGAAGAGCAATTTTTTGCTATCATTTTTTGGAAGTCAAAACGACCAGCGAAGAAATGGATTCGTCCAAACTTACCTGACGCTGCTTCTGTTAAGCATCTAACAGCCAAACTATACGAAGCAAAAGAGTACGACAAAAAGCTCGAAACCTTGCTTCTCCAGAAAGGATTCAACATAGCAATGGCTTCGGGTATTTTGACAATCCTATATCCAGATATTTTCACTGTCTACGATTATCGTCTACGAGATCAGATAAATAAATATCTTGAAAGTGCGCATAAGCCTCTTGTTGCCGACCTTTCGGCAATCACGGATATTGAGAAAAAGAAAAAACTATACTGGAGCTATGTTAGCTCTGTACGAGAAGTGTATCCCGACCTCTCGTTGCGAAACTCTGACCGCGTGCTGTGGGCTAAATCGTGGTACGAGTATTTGAAAGATTTCCTTGCTGATAAAACCGAAGAAGACGGAAGTGTGGAGAAGTCAGGTTTGGTATTCCGTGAGTAGTAATTATTATTCGCACCATGAAAAACAAAACAACAGCAATCGTACTAGCGGCACTGATGGTTTTTGGTCTGCTCGCGTATTTCGTATTTTATGTGCCGCACGAAAATCAGATTGCGTATCAACAAGGTGTGGAGTGTAATAATTTAGTCGCAAAAGCCGAGGCGGCATATGAGGCAAAAACTGGAAATGTGCCCGGAGTTTCGTTCAACGCTCCAGGGGCTCATTTTAACAAAAGGATGAATACCTGTCTCGGTTCTTTCACAGGCAAAGAGTATGTAGTAATAAATGCTACAACAAACAGGTTTGATGTAACGAAATGGATTGTTGATGTGGTGAGCAATGCGACGATACTTTCAAGTGTTACAAGCACTCTTACGTCTCAAAACACCTCGACCACAACACTAAACAGTGGCGTATCTGCAGATGACTTTATGTTGCAGGAAAACACTTTAATGACAGAATAATATGCACACACTACATCAAATCTGGTATTGGATACGCAAGAACATTATCACCGAGCGAGTCGCGCGACTGGGCAAACGCCTGTATAGAGTAGTGCGTGTCTTTTTGATGATTCTTGGTGCGTTTTGTGTGATACCAATCGTACATGCCATTATTGTTCAATCCACACCACCCTCTCCAGAACAGCAGGAGCAGCAAAAGATAGCAGTCGCTGCCGAAGCATCGAGTACGACCATACTAGAAGCAACAAACAAAAAGGTGCGCATGGCTGCTAGCGAACTTCTCACTCTCCGTTGCCCGGGAGACTACGAAGATGTAAACGAAAGAGCAAGAGCATTATTTGCTTTCACTAACGACTTCTACGCCGAAAATCCGCAAGCGAGTGGTACTGATTATGAAACTGCACGCATGGATTTTTACATTACACACCGTTGCTACGATAGTCTGCGAGATTATGGCTACGGACTCGACGGACCAATTACTCCGCAGATACGCCAGCAGCTTATTGATACTATGCGTGCGGATGTAGAGAGCGGCAACTAGTGCATTCCGCTAGTTACTCTTTGCACACAGGCGTCTAGACGGCAAGAACACGGTGTTACATGGTATGGGGCGATACGAGAAACAGTGACAATGTTGCTTCTATAAGAAGTATCGAATATTCTTGTTGCTGAACAGCTTCTTTTGAAATTATATTCAAGACGGAGGTGAGTTTTAGTGGAAAAATCTAATGAGCCGTATTAAAAATGCCAGAGAAACTAACCCAGAACCTTCTCAAAGAGAAAATTGGAGAAGATGTATACACAGCTCTTTGTGAAGAAGCAGACAAGGAGGTTCGTTTGGCTATGGCTATGCCGCTTGTAGATCAATACAGGCAGGAAAATTATTATAAAAAAAGATGGTTGCTCCCCAAGACCCTTGAAGAGTCGAGGGTGTTTGAGGATTTAGGTTTAAAAATTACACCTGTTGATGTGATACATATTCTATTTCTCTCTAAATTGCTTTTTGCAGCAAAAACTGAGCAGGAATATATCCAAAGAAGTGGGGGCGGACTATTTTTGGGTGACCAGACTTTTGCTTTTTGGTGGGAAGAACGGGAACGAGGTATAGATTTTGTGATAGATAATCATTTCGAACGTTTAGCTGAATCTATTTCAGAAAAAACACTTCTTAGTGAAATTAAGTTATTCGAAACTCTCCAAGGATTGGGAGAGCCGAGCATTTTTTTTAGAGATTTATTTACAAAACTCAATCTTCCCTTCGAAGTGTTTTTTGATGATTCATATCTGATTGAGAAATATAAAGTTTACTGCCCCAACGCCCAGTCACATACGCAAGAAAATGCAAAAAGATATTTCTGTGCCCCATCGATTGGGGTCAAAGTGTTTGGATCGAACGGATACGTCTATACCTATGGTTCAGTGTGGCTTAGGACGCTCTTATCAATGTTGCGTATTGGGGCGTTTATTCATAGGTCACAAATTGATTTTGGATATGAAATTAAAGATACACTGGCTCTAACAACACCCGTAATAGCAGGTACCAATTCCCACGGTGTCTTTTCTTGGAATGAAGATGCGAAGCGTCCGTGGGAGAAATTGCCCGACGGATCGCTTTTTTTGTCTTATGGATATCGAGGCATATCACAAATGTGGCTCGACAATAGACTATTTCCTGGTATTGAAAAGTTTTTTACTGAAAATAGAATTATTTTTGATAAACTCCAGAATCCATGGAATGCGTTTAGTATAAACGACATTGCTCCAAGTATTGAGTTGCTTAGCGCAACTACGCAGATGATGGATTTGGGGGCAAAAGTACTATTGATTTATTGCTGTCTAGAGCATATGTTTGTTCCAAAAAATATTCGCAAAGACAATGTGAAATACATTATAGGAGGTATAAACGCTCTGCGTCCACAGCTATTGCCTTGGTTTGAAAAGTTTTATCAGACTAGGTGTGATTATGCGCATAAAGGATTTATCTTTACAGATGACTCAACCAGAGGATTAGTCTTTAATTCTGTAGAGAATACGTTTAATCTTCTTACTGCTAAATTAAAAAATAACTGAATAGAATAGCCATTGTTTGAATTATAAGTGCAATATCAAAACCGAATGTGCTAAAAATTGCCACACGTGTTTAACGAGTCCAAAGAAGAAAATTACAATTGTGGCAATACCGCCTCCTATTACAAGCGTATAGATATTGCTATGTTCCTCAAAACCATATTGGAAAAAATATGCCCACCTTTCGATGAAGCTTTTTCGTAACAGATTCCTACCTTTTCTGCCGAGCGTTATGATTTCTATACCAGTATAGTTTGGGGTTATTACGATTGCCTCAAAAAACTCTGCCCGTATTAAATCACGGATGTCTTCCTCGGTGATTGTTTCGCCTTTCTTTGCTGCCCACTCGATAATCTCTTCACGTTTTGCACCTTTGCGAAATAAAATACGGTACTCGGCAACATATTGGTCAAGGGATCTGCGCTTGATGCAGGTGTCCAACATAAAACAAAACTTTCTTGTTCTCCACATAAACACAAACATACTCGCACTTTCACGATTTGTCATCCACGTCTTTTGGCAGACGCAATATTTCTTTCTAAGAGTATAATACCTCTCAACTCGGGTCAGGGTGAAAATACTGTTTTTACATAATTTTGGACTGCTCCGCCCGCACGAGCATGCCAATAAAACCCACCTGTTGAGCTAGTTTCTGCATGTATGTCCTGTCCGACAAAAGATTTATAATTATGTTATATTCGGGGGACAAGAAAACGGACTCGAAGATATGCTAGCATAAGTGTGTATAATCGAATTATGCAGTCAAAAAAGCAACTAATTAGATTGGGAGAAGACGGAGATCTTGCGTTAAAGTCCGCAGACGGCAGTCTTGAAAAATTGCCTGAGTGGCAAACAAAAAGCGCTCAGTCTTTTGTCTACCTTGTAATTGATTGTTCTGGGAGTATGGCTGGCAAGAAAATTGAACAAGCGAGACGAGGATCTATTGATTTCGCCAAGTCAGCATTTAATGATGGTTATCTGGTTGGACTGATTTCGTTCAGTGACCAAACTTTCCACCTATGCTCACCGCTCAATAACATAGACGAGCTAACATCTGTAGTAGATCGGCTCAGTATCCAAGGTGGCACAAATATGGCGCCAGCTATAGATGAAGTAGTATCTCAGTTTAGTCGAAAGGCCGACTCATTCCGCGCCATGGTCATTGTTACTGACGGACAAACATCCGAACCTCAATCCGCGCTGCGTTCTGCTGAAAGAGCAAAACGGCTTGGTATCTCCATACTTACAATAGGTACCGACGATGCGGATTCTGATTTCCTTGCTAAATTAGCATCAGAAAAAAATCTAGCAAAGAAAGTCAGGAGTGATTATTTGGAGGAATCCATTTCTCAGACAGCGAAATTGTTACCAAGGGGATTTTAAAAACCATGAACGATTTTGAATCATACTACGATATTCTTGAAGTCTCTAGGACGGCTACTCGTGATGAGATCAAAAGGGCTTTCCATAGACTAGCCAACGAATATCATCCTGATAAAAACACCGGCGCTACAGAAAAGGTGAGAAAGATGGGGGAAGAGAAGTTTAAAGAAATAAACGAAGCATACGGTGTCTTGAGTGACTCTAAAAAAAAGAAACAGTACGAGTCGAAACTAAAAGAATTTGAAGACAAGGAACAAGTAGCAAAAAGTGCAACTCAAGCAAGCACAACAGGAGCAAACGCTAAAACACAAGCTACACCAGTTGCCCGTAAAAGATTGTCGGGTAAGCAAATATTTTGGATAGTGATAATAGGTATTTTTGTGTTGGTCGAAATCATTTCTGGTTGGGGCGGTACCAACACAAACACAAGTCCAGATGCCACGCCTGTTGTTCCTATAGTGTCGCAACCTCAATTTGTTGCCACCACAAGCGCTCCAACTAACACCCCAACCACCGAAGAACCTTCAGCGCAAAAAGATTCTTACACCAATAACACCCCAGTAGTGTCTCCAAAGACGAACGATCAAATCTGTGAAAGCAGGTACGGAACTCATAGTTACTCAACAGACGTCAGAGATGCGAGCAATAATCTGACTTGTGACTGTGAATCTGGTTATTTGTGGAATAGCACAAATACAGTGTGCATTCCTAAGCCAGATTACACCGACGTCTCCTTAGGTTCTGGAACTGTGACTAAAGACAACATGGGGTTTTCTTTTACGTGGTCTACTATAGGTCAAGAAATAAAAGCCTACAGTGATTGGGGTTTTGGTTATTATGATAAAACCACTAGTGGTAATTTTGCGGTGGTTAATCTCAGTATAAACAATACCGCATTAAGTAATTCCAGTATTTCTGTGTGGAATTTTTCTCTTACAGACAATGCTGGGCGCGTATACTATCCAAGCAAGGAAATCTTTTGTGATGAAGAAATTGCAAGCGCCCAAACATCCCCCTACTTTTTACTTCTGAAGCCAGATATACCCTGTGTTTCTAAGCTACTATTCGAGGTCTCAAAAGACAGCACCAGTGCTAATTTGAGTCTTAGATATAGATGATGGAGTTTTCTACGAACGTCCTCAAGTAAACTTACCAATCTTATCCACATTTGTACTAAGATTACTAAGATAGTAATATATTGGGCATGGATGCGGCAAAAAACCCTTTTGCTCCAGGCGCTGGAACACAGCCGCCAGAACTCACGGGGCGCACTGTGAATCTTGAGCGTGCAAGAATCGCACTTGAGCGTATAAAGGCCGGGCGGCCCGAGAGAAGCTCCTTACTTATTGGCTTGCGTGGTGTGGGTAAGACAGTCCTTCTAAATCGTATCTATGAGATGGCGGTAAGAAGTGGGTACCATGCTGTATTTATTGAGTCTCCAGAAGATGCGTCCCTCACCGAATTGCTCGTTCCTCCATTGCGGCAAATATTATTTCGTTTGGATACTAGAGAAGGTGTGAAGGATAAGCTGTATCAAGCAATGGGTGCGTTGCGATCGTTCGCTTCTGTGTTTGAGGTTAAGATTCCCGCGATTGGTTTGGAAGTAAAAGTTGCTCCAGGATTGGCGGATAGTGGCAACCTTGATCATGATGTTACTGATTTGCTCGTGACTATTGGCGAGGCGGCAAAAGAGGCGGGTGTTGGAGTTGCTCTTCTCATAGATGAGCTACAGTATGTCACACAAAAAGAATTAGCGGCGCTTATTAGTGGTTTGCATAGGGTGGGTCAGATAGGTTTACCACTGATCGTGTTTGGTGCAGGATTGCCACAGTTAGCTGGTCTTACTGGTAAGGCAAAGACATACGCAGAAAGGTTGTTCGAGTTTCAAACAATTGGTCCGCTCAATGCGCAGGATGCATACCGCGCCATTGAAGAGCCGATAACAAAAGAAAGCGCATCCATTGACACAGATGCTCTTAAAGAACTGATGGATGCAACTGAGGGGTATCCCTATTTTCTACAAGAGTGGGGATTGCACGCGTGGAATCGTGCGCCGCGTTCGCCAATTACAGTAGAAGATGTACGCTCGGCAACTCAAGATGCGGCGAGTGCTCTCGACGGGGGTTTCTTTAGGGTTCGGTTTGATCGTCTTACCAAGGGCGAGAAAGAATATTTGCGTGCAATGGCAGAGCTTGGTCGCGGACCGCATCGTTCTGGAGATATTGCCGCAAAGCTAAGAAGATCAGTGGAAACAATGGCTCCTGTTCGAGCTAATGTTATAGCGAAAGGTATGGTATATGCGCCAGCGCATGGAGACACGGCGTTTACGGTGCCGAAATTTGACGAGTATATGAAACGAGTTATGCCAGAATTTTCTCCGCACACACCGAATCGAAAAAGTGGCAAATAGGTAACACAAAACAACCAAGAATAAGTTAAGTCATCTCACGTTGTTAGCGCAAACAACGCGACTCCAGTCGCGACGGCGACGTTGAGCGACTCTTTTTTGCCGCGCATGGGGATCTCGAGGATATGGTCGCACTTGGCGAGCAAGGGTTTGGAGATACCGCGCACTTCGTTGCCGACCACGAGCACTAATTCTGTTTCTGTTGGTGGCTGCCAACCAAACAGCGGAGTCGAGCGCGGGTCTTGCTCGAGTGCCACCAAGAGTGCGCCTGTTGCTTTGAGTTTTGCAATTGTCGTCGAAAGATTTTTTGTGTACACCCACGGCACGGTGTGCTCGGCGCCGAGCGAGACTTTGGCAAAATCTTTTCTCGGCTGATTAAAACGGTCGAGCGGCGTCGGCGTGTAGCCCGACAGGATGATACGCGACACGCCAGCCGCGTCCGCGGTGCGGAACAGCGACCCAACGTTGTGCACGCTGCGGATGTTGTGGAGCACGAGTTGCATAGTGGAGCATCTAGCAGCTAACACTGCTATTGTCGCTCTTTGTACTACAGTGGCAAGTCAAATGCTAGCGCGCCAGCGCCAGTGAGGAGCAGCGAGAGGCAGATCACCGCGAGTAGGTAGTAGGTGCTCTGTGAGAAGGGGAGCAGGTGCGCAAAGCGCTTCCACCACCATAGATGCTTGAGCGAGGTGATGATGCCAAGAATAGCCGCAACTTGCGTACCATAGCCGACCACGAGCGCGATACCGACAGCCACCTCGAACACGACAGAAAACCATACTAGCCACTGTGGCATGTGGCCGACAACAGGGAAGGTGATTTTGATGACGTCTGCACGCTTGCGCCAAAACGCATAGGCGAGAAAAAAGAGAGTAATGCCAGCGGCAATGCGTAACACTGTTGGCGCAGAAAAATGATAGACGAGCATCTGAGGAAAAAGGTTGAGCATGAGGTGGAGAGAGTTATTGTTATTGGATAGGTTGCGCGGCGGTAGAGCTGGGTATTGTGGATGTTGGTGCGCCGAGCGTGGGGCCAGATACCATCCCGGTGCCAATGGGCGAGGGTGGTGCGATAAATAACCCTTTGCGGATGTTGGCGCTGTTTGGTCTGCCGCGCATTACCCACAATGCGAGCAGCAGCAAAAATACGCCTATAATCAAGCCGAACTCCTCGAGGAATCCGCCTCCACCGCTTGCGTCTCTGTGTGCATCTGCCATAGCTTTATCTTACCGCAGTTTTTTCTTTGTGCAGCAACTTTTCCAACTCCTCCTCGGCAACCCGCTTGTCGCTCCAAGGCTCTTTGGTGCCGTTTGGACCCATGATGTACGGGTCGGTACCCTTGCCAGTGAGACACACCACCGCGTCGATGCCGCGCTCGTGGATGCTCTGTGCTTCTCGCAGCGCTGTGGCGATTGCCTCGCGCCGGTCGAGGATGATGGTTGGTGTCTGAGTCGAGAATCCTTTCGCAATCGCGGCGACGATCTTTTGCGGATCCTCGTCGTACGGGTCTTCGTTGGTGAGATAGACACTGTCGCAGAGCTCGTCGGCAATCGTGCCCATCTCGGGGCGCTTCCACTGGTCGCGCCCGCCGCCGGTCGAGCCCATAATGCAAATGAGTTTGCGCGCAGCATCGGCGTTCCGATACGTCTCCAGCAATGCGCGCAGCGAGTCGGGTGTGTGCGCGTAATCGACCACAACGGTAAACGCTTGCCCACGCTCGACCCGTTCGGCGCGACCTGCCACTGACGCCACATGCTCAAGCGCCTTGCGCATCACCTCTTCGGGGATACCGATAGCGCTCCCGAGCGCGAGGCTCCCGAGAATATTCCGTAGGTTAAACAGTCCTGGCAGCGGCACACTAAAGAGCGTCCCTCGCTTGTATAAAAAGCGCACACTCGTGTCGTCGACGGTGTATGGCTCGGCATCCGCGAGCGAAAACGGCGCGCGTACCTCGACATTCGCCTGCAAGAACTCTTTGCTGTAGGCGTCGTCTGTGTTCGCCACGATATACCGCGGGCGCTTGGGAGACGCTTCGAGTGCGCGTGCGAGCGACAGCTTCGCCTGCGCATACTGCTCCATCCCGCCGTGCGACTCAAGGTGCTCGCGCTGTAGGTTGGTAAAAATCAGTGCGTCAAAATCGACACCGATATGGCGAAACTGTCGTGCCCCCTCCGAACTCATCTCGACGACTGCGTGTGTGCACCCCGCATCGACCGCCTCGCGCAAAAACTGCTGCAGCGCAAACCGCCCGGGCACCGTCATCTTATAGCGGTTGGGTGTGCACTCATCGCCGATGCAAAACTGGATGGTGCTTAGTGATGCTGTTTTGTATCCAGATGCAGTAAAAAGTGTGCGGACGAGCTCGGTGGTGGTCGACTTGCCTTTGGTGCCAGTTACCGCGACGACAAACAACTTGCGCGATGGATGCTGGTAGAGAACTGCGCCCACGCGCGCGAGCGTGAGATGGTACATCGGCTGTAGTGCGGTGAATACGCGCGAGGGGATAGCACGCTTTATCACACGCAAGACGCTCTCTAGTTTGCTTGATGGGGCAAGAGTCATAATTGTTTCAGTGCTGCGGCGACCCGCTCGCGCACGGTGCCGTCGGGGCGAATGTTCTTAAGTGCTGCGCGTGCCTCGTGCGTACTGTAGCCCAGAGCGAGTAGCGCCTCAAGTACGTCGCCGTCGCCCTGCCCGCCGCTCGCGTCGGTGCTTGCCTCGAGCACGGCGCCGATTTTGTCGCGCAGCTCGACGACGATACGCTCGGCGTTCTTCTTGCCAATACCAAAGACTTTAACGAGCACTGTCGCGTCACCTTTGGCAACCGCACGTCGTAGCGACGCGGTGTCCGCCGCACCCATAATGGTCAGCGCAGTTTTGGGGCCGATGCCAGAGACGCTCATCAACTGTTTAAAAAATCCGAGGTCGGCGTCGGTAGGGAAGCCGTAGAGATCGAGCGCATCCTCGCGCACCACCGTGTGGATCAGGAGCGACATCCGCTCGCCCACTCCGACCTCAAGCGACAGTGCCGCAGAGACCGGCAGCCGCACCACGTAGCCGACTCCGCCAACATCAACTAGCACTACTCCGTCTGGCGACGCGCTCTCGAGTGTGCCAGTCAACTTGCCGATCATGGCTCAACTATACCGCGCGGTCGGGAAGACCGCCACGAGCACCTGCGCACAAACAGTTGCTTTTTTTAAGCGCATGGCATAGTATGGGGCGACCTATGGCAATCACCCGAGGAGCAAAAAAGGCGCACCGTCAGTCGCTGCGCAAGAAGGCAATGAACGACAAGCGCAAGCTCGCTATCCGCGCGGCGCTCAAGGGCGCACGCTTGGCGCCGAAGGGCGACGTCAAAGCGCTCGCGACCGCCTACAAGGCAATCGACAAAGCGTGGAAGACTGGCCTCATCAAAAAGAACACGGCAGCTCGCCGCAAGGCAAAGGTCGCCAAACTCCTTAAGGCGTAGTTTTTATAAAAAGTGTTTCTGCAACTCCTCGTCACAAGCGGGGATGTTGTTTTATGACAGAGTGGCGATTGCCTCGCTCTCCATTTGCGGCTGGCCGCAGAACGCACAGCGGGATGCGGCAATCGGGATCTCACTCAGACACTCAGGACACTTTTTGCTGGTTGGGTCGGCGGGTGTGTCCTGCTTCTTGATGCGCTCGAGCAGGGTGTTCATGGGGAGCACAACAAAGAAGTACACGACGGTTGCAATAATCAGAAACGACACGAGCGCGTTGAGGAAATCGCCGACGGCAAATCGGCTGCCGTTGATGGTAAAGAAGATGCCAGCGAACTCTGGCGTCTTGATCACGGCGCCGACGAGGGGAGTGATGAGGTCTTTCACAAACGAGTTGACGATGTTCGAAAACGCCGCGCCGATCATCACGCCCACCGCTAAGTCGACCACATTCCCGCGCAGAATAAATTTCGTAAACCCGCTCATGGTGGGTAGTATAGCACCGCGCAGGTGTATATAAAAAAAGCGTGCGCCCGCCTTGGAAGTGCCGAAGCACAACCAAGGCGGGAAACACGTCAGCGACCCGAAATAAAAGCGATTCCATCGCAATCGTCCGGATCAACCGGATCGTTGATAATAGACTTTTCCTGCTCCAAAGCGCCGCTAAGACCGGCAGCGGCGGGCGGCGACTTCTTATGTCCGCCACCCCAACCAGTGGTGGTTGATGTGGGCGTAATGTGGTGGCTATTCGGGAACGGCGAGATGTTCCCTTTGGTGGTAAAACAACCAGGCATGGACTTACTCCTCACTTGTTGGAACATCCAGCAGTCCCCCTAGAACAACCTTCTGTGTGCCATTCAGGTGCTGGTGTGAAAAATGGTGGGCATTTCTCGCATCGACATCCGAACAAGGGCGTTAGTGGTGAAAAGTGGTAACTAGTCTTTGAGCTTTGGACGATTTTGTGTAGATTTGTGCTATGAAAAAAAGAAATGGCGCGGGCTGCGTAACGCAGAACGCAGCGAAATACAAATACTGCGTGAGCGTGGATACTCACTACAAGACATCGCAGA
>CAIRHB010000028.1 GCA_903878285.1 Candidatus Adlerbacteria bacterium
CTGCGATGTCTTGTAGTGAGTATCCACGCTCACGCAGTATTTGTATTTCGCTGCGTTCTGCGTTACGCAGCCCGCGCCATTTCTTTTTTTCATAGCACAAATCTACACAAAATCGTCCAAAGCTCAAAGACTAGTTACCCTTCGCGGCGTCATCCTCGGTCGCCCTCAGCGCCACTTCGGTCGCGGGCACGATATACTCGGCAGCGATCCCCAGCCGCGTGCGCTTGTCGATAAAATAGTCCATAAACTTTGGGTCAAGCGACGTGACCGCGCCCTCGAGCCCCGTGAGCGCATAAATCATTTTTTCGTTGTTGTGCTCGAGCATATCTTCGTATGCCTGTTCGACACCTTTCGGCCCTTCAAAAAAGCGCACCTTCGGGAGCGTCTTGCCCTTGGTGCGCAGCAGCACGACCTGCGGGATAGCGTCCTCGAGCTCTCGCTTGCTCTTGGCTAGGTCCTCACGCTTGCGCTCGATATACTGCGGCAGCAGCTCCGGCTCGATAGACTGGTACCGCGTCGAGCCGTCCTTCTTTGCCGACGAGATCAGCCCCTTCTGCGCCAGTTCGCCCAGTATGCCGTAGGTGGTGGTGCGGTTGAGTCTCGCGGAGCGAGCGATGCTCGAGGCGAGTGTTGGCCCATGTTGCAGCAGCACGAGCAGCACCGATACCTCCTTGTTGGAGAGTCCGATATTCTTGAGCGACTCCTGTACAATCGGTGGCATATAATAAGTATATACTGTTGTCGAAAAGTATCAACACTTTCCCAAAAAATCATTGACACCTAACACATTTTACTGCTAAATATTCCCCAGAGCGGCCTGCCATCGGGGTGGGTTGTGAAAGTTTGAAAACTCGAACAAGGGAGATGTGAAATGGACGCGACTGAAAAGCAGGAGATGGAGCGGCTCTCACGGATCGAACAATGTTTTGCGGCGGTGTGTAATCGTTACAACCTTAAGCCACACCCAGACACGATGATCGTTCCCCTGCTTGATGAAAATGTGGAAGACTTTGGCTATTCCCATCGCGTTTGGAAGAGGGTGATGCGAATACTAAGGGCACACCGTCTCACAGCGGGACAGCTTGATGCGATGACCAACACTGATCTGGTAAAGCTGGTTGGACACAAAAAGAGTCAGTCATTCGCACTTGTGGTGGAAATCATCCGCTACTATCAGGACGACTCGAGAGGCGGTCATTTTTGACCGCCTTTTCTTTTTGGTATAGTACACACATGAAGCTTGTTTCGTGGAACGTGAATGGTATACGCGCGGTGGTGAAGAAGGACGTTTTTTTGCCTTTTATTGAGAAGTACAAGCCAGATGTCCTTTGTTTGCAGGAGACGAAGGCGCAGCGGGGGCAGGCGGAGATTGACCTGCCTGACTATGAGGAGTATTGGAACAGCGCCGAGAAAAAGGGCTACAGCGGCACCGCGATTTTTGTGAAGAAGAACGTGCACGTGCGCTCGGTGCGCTTTGGCCTGCCCGAGCACTTGGTCAAGAAGTATCACCTCGCGGACGACGGCTATGGCAACCCCAACACCGAAGGTCGCGTGATCGCGGTCGAGCTCGAAAAGTTCTGGGTCGTAACGGTGTATACGCCCAACAGTAAAGAAGATTTAAGCCGTCTTGATCTGCGCCACCGCCAGTGGGACCCAGCATTTTTGGCATATATGCAGGAGTTAGAGGAAGGTATGCATAGCGAGCCGGGGCGTGCGGGTGGGCACCCGGTCATCTTCTGTGGCGATCTCAATGTCGCGCACCGCCTCGACGACCTGTCGAACCCAAAGCAAAACGAGGGCAAACATGGCTATACAGCACAGGAGCGCGAAGGGATTGATCAGATGATTGATGCTGGGTTTGTCGACACCTTTCGCCACTTTACTCCCGAGGGCAATGGCTACTACACCTGGTGGTCGCACTGGGCGAACGCCCGCGAGCGCAACATCGGCTGGCGCATCGACTACTTCTTCGCCTCCAAAAAACTCCTCCCCCACCTCGCCGCTGCCAAGATTCTCCCCGCCGTCCTCGGCTCCGACCACTGCCCTATCGTGTTGGAAATCAAGGATTAACGCCTTGTGTAGTACCAAAACACCAAGGACAGTCCTTGGTAAAACACTCAGAAATACAAAAGACCCCAGCCGTAATTGGAGATTTTTTATGTCGGCTGAGGTCTCGAGACCTACTTCCCGACCATTTCAATTCAAAGAACTAATGTGTGCAGATTGCACTGAACAGAACACTATCGTTGTTGATCTGTAATACCTTTTTTATTTCACAACATATAGTTGTGTAAGTGTTTGAGAGGATTACGTATTGCCAACTTCAAAATGTTTGAAATAGTCGTTATGTGTTCTCTGCTTGTCCGCGCGCGGTTCGGACGTACAGAATGTACTAATCGTTTCTAGCTAATCTATTTTTGAGAAGTTCGAATGTTGATGCAGGGTTCACCAAGACTCGAGCTCCTTGCTAATCTATTAACTTATAACGTTTGTCTAAAGTAATCATACACGCATAAAAGACAGTGTAAAGGACATTGCTGTGGATAACGGACATGCCAGGTACGCAAGGTGCACAAGGACAAGCATAAAACGCCTAATATAAAGCTCTAATCAACAAAATGTCTTTTACGGATTTCCTCCAAGTCTGCCTCCTCGGCTTCTTCTTTTTTGCTCTTTGCTTCGATACCAATTGCTTTCAGCTGCTCGTCTGGCAGCTTTGAGAGTGCTACGATTTTTGTTTCCAAATAGTCTGCAGTGTTGCGCGCAGGGTCGTCGAGCACGTCCTCGAGGAGTGCGTGCAAGAGCCAACCGATGCGCGGCCCTGGGTTCTCCCCTGTCACCTCCATGGCACGCTTTCCGTCGATGGCGAGCATGGTGACAGAGATCGGGTCGCGCAATGCTTGGTCGATCATTGCTTGATACTTGCGAAAGCGGAATGGCTGCTCTTTGGGGCGGCCGGTGCCGATGCGATCGCAGATGCGCAGTTGTACCAAATCGCCTATATTTTCACGCCCAACGTTGGTGATAATGCGTCGCACCGCCGAGAGCGTCACTTTGTCCGGGTCGGAGAAGAACATGTGCCAGCGCACCAGATTTCGGGTCTTTTCGATTGTTTCACGTGGAAACTTGAGGCTTTCTAGGGCTTTTTTGGCGATTTTTGCCCCCACAACGTCGTGCCCATGGAATGTCCAGTCGCGCTTGTCATCCGACCAGCGGCGGGTCGCTGGCTTGCCGATGTCATGAAACAGTGCAGCAAGGCGGATATCGAAGCTCCAGCCCTTGTCTGCTGCGTGTTGTAGGGCACGCAGGTTGTGTTCGTAGACGTCGAAGCTGTGTGCTTGATTCTGATCGACACCAATCCCCTGCTCGAGTTCGGGAGCGATAAAGCGCAGGATGCCGATTTCGTGGCTCAAAATAAGCGCCCGCCTCGGTTTTTGCGAGTTGATAATACGCACAAACTCGTCGCGAATGCGCTCTTTGGATATCTTTGCCAATTGCTCGGCACATTGCGCCATTGCCTGCTTGGTCGCAGGATCGATACTAAAGTCCAATTCTGCCGCGATACGCACTGCGCGCATAATCCGCAGCGCATCCTCGTTAAAACGCTCCTGCGGGTCGCCTACGGCTCGCAGGACGCCTGCGTGTATGTCCTTGATGCCCTCGTAGAAGTCGAGCAGCTCGCCCGTGGTGGCGTTATACGCCAGCGCATTGACCGTAAAGTCACGACGCTTGAGGTCGTCCTCTATATTTTGGCTAAAAATAACGCTATCTGGGCGTCGAGCGTCGCTGTACTTCCCTTCTAGTCGGTACGGCGTAATTTCAACTACTCGCACGCTCGTGTCGCTCTGCTGGGCTTGCCCCTCCGTAGCCTTTGGCGAAGGGGGGTCATTGACGACGCCGACCGTGCCAAATTCGTTGGTATAGAACGTATTTTCGAACAATCCTTGGATCTGCTCGGGGTTGGCGTTGGTGGTGATATCCCAGTCCTTTGGCTTGCGCCCGATGAGTAGGTCGCGGACGCAGCCGCCGACAATCCACGCTTGATACCCTGCCGCCTCGAGGGTGGCTGTTATTCGTGAAACTTTGGGAGGGATTTGGCTTTGGAGCTGAGGCATGGCACAATCGTACCATACCTCCGGTATGGAGCGTATATGCGCCCGTAGCTCAATGGATAGAGCACTTGGCTTCGAACCAAGGGGTTGTGGGTTCGAATCCTGCCGGGCGCACTACTTCGCTCCTCAACAAACGAGGAGCTACGAAGTGCAGGCACGTAACCCCTCACACCCCCAATCCCCACCACCACACCTGACCCCCTTGCGGTAATGGTACACTGTGTGTCAGGTATGGCGCTCACACCAGAAGACATACGCACCCGCATGGTCGAGTGGCGCAATCTCAAGAAGCTCCACA
>CAIRHB010000029.1 GCA_903878285.1 Candidatus Adlerbacteria bacterium
GTTCCTTGGATGCTGTCCGATACTCGTTCACGAACTGCTGGTAAATCTCCTTCTTGGTACCCATATGCATATGTGGGCACGGTAACAGGAATTGTGAGCCCCGCGAGAGGGTGTGGGTAACATTATTTGTGAGCTACAGCGCTTCACTGGTTGTATATGTGAATGGTGGTAGAATTACGAGTATGCAAAAAACTTTTTGGGCGGTTGTTGCTTTGTTAATTATTGCGGGCGGGGTAGTGTGGTTCTACCGTGGCGCGTTGTTTGGTGCGGTTACACCGACCGACACGCGGCACACGTTTGCATACACCTGTGCGGGTGGCAAGTCACTGATCGCGACGTATATCATGCCGACAGCAGCGCCAGTGCAGCCGACTACTCCCGACCAGCCGCCGACGCCAAACGGCTCGGTCGCCCTTTCCTTGAGTGATGGTCGCGCACTATCGCTCCCGCAGACAATCAGTGGCTCGGGCGTGCGCTACGCGAACGCAGACGAGACGTTTATTTTTTGGAGCAAAGGCAACACGGTGTTTATCGAAGAGGGTGCTAATGCTGCGAGCACGACGCAGACCTACGCAGGATGCATCACTACTGCCGCGGACACGACGGGTAATCTGCCGAATACGTACGCTGACTCAACAGGTGCGTTTTCGATCCGCTATCCAGATGGCTACACCGCCAACGCGAAATATCAATACACGGCGCTCGGCCCAGGCAAGACGATATCTGGCACCAAGTTTACTATTTCCCCCAAGACGGCAACAGGCACCAACCTAGGGCTCGACTCGGGTTTGAGTGTCGAAACGTTGCCGAATATTGCCGCGTGCGATGCGAGCGTGTTCCTTGGCGGTGCTGTCCGCAGCACAACGGTGACCGATGTTGGCACCACCTACTCTGTCGCAACCTCCTCCGACGCTGGCGCGGGGAATATCTACGACGAGACAGTGTACGCGTTGCCGGGCACCAGTCCCTGCGTCGGCGTCCGCTACGTTATCCACTCGATGCAGTTTGATAACTACCCAGCGGGCGCGGTGCAACGCTTTGACCGCACCGCGCTCGTGGCGCAGTTTGACGCTATCCGCCGCTCGCTCACGGTGGGCGAGTAGTAACTGTAGACATATATTGCAAGCGGTTGACAAACGCCGCCGAGCCGTTATTCTCGCTATATGGTTGAAAAGAAAACTACGCTGCGCCTGAAACCCGAGCAGTACCAGACGCTTGCCAAACTGGTCCGGATGGGCAACTGGGTTGCAAACGCTAACCGTACCGGCGCGCCCGACGACCCGCGTCTGCTTGTATACGACGAGCTTGAGCATCACATATTCACCCAGGTGCCGCTTTCGTCTGTAGACGAGACAGATGTACGCGAAATCATCGCCGGCTACGACGACGAAGTCTTTTGGGACGAGCTCTGCGAGCGGCTGGGGCATCGCGACTTCCACCGTCGTTACTCGCCCGAGGAGATTATCTCTATGAGCGAGACAGAACGTTTTACGCGGTTTCAGGAATGCGTCCAGCCCTACGAGCAGGAGGTCGAAGACTTTGGCATCGAGCGTCTCGAGCGCATGCAAACACTGGCAGATTTGGGGTTGTAAGATTGGTTGCACGAAATAGTCCCAGTTTTTCTCACGAACCTGTGGACAACCGCCATAGACGCACGCCTGCGGGGGGGGGTACACTTGAAAGCGTATGTATTCGCGCATCAGCCGCTCCTTTTTTGCATTTGTTGTTAGTGTACTTGCGGCAAGTATTTTCCTCGCGCCACCTTTTGCCCAAGCAGCGCTCTATACTCCGGGTGCAACGCTTGACCCAGCCTGTGCGCCAACAGACTCCAACTGTGGAGTGCAGACCGTTGTTGGCGTTGGCACCCAAGGTCAGGTGCCCTACTACGCAGCTAATGGCTCGATTGTTTCCGCAACATCAAGCCTTACGATTTTGCAGAATGGGAACGTAGGAATTGGCACCACTTCACCCGCTACGACATTCTCCGTCCTCGGCAGCGGTTACGTAACGGGTGGCCTGGGAGTAGGACTCCTGAATATCGCCCAAGGGACTATCTCTGCGAGCACTAGCTATGCCATTGGCACGAGCACCATCATTACCCTTCCGCTTACCCCCAACCCGGATAACGTTCCGAATTCAAATATTAGTCTTGGACCCAGCGCACTTAGTTCTATTACGCCCATTCACTCCACGCAGTATGATACGGCGGTTGGGTTTGAGGCGCTGGCTTCCCTGACGACGGAAGATCACGATACTGCATTAGGCGCATGGTCGCTCAATTCTGTTACGAACTCGGTCCAAGGCGATAATACTGCTTTGGGAATAGACTCCATGCGGTATATGATTAATGGGACACGAAATACGGCTGTTGGCGACGGGACTCTTACCTGGAGCACGACCTCGAATAGCGATACCGCTGTTGGGTTGAACGCAATGAACTTTGCCGGAGGCCTTGGAAATTCCGCCTTTGGTATATATGCCATGCAAAGCACTGTGGGCACTCCTGTTACTGGCGCCAACAATACAGCAATAGGAACAGGAGCGCAGTATTCGCTTGCTGGGGCCGCTAACCAGAATACGTCTGTCGGCGCGTATTCGTTGAACTTCGCCACTACGGCGTCTCAAAATTCTGCGCTTGGTTTCGAGGCTGGCTACGGCATCACGACGGGAACTTACAATACAATAATTGGCACAGAGGTTGGCTACTATAGACCGATAACAGGTGTCAGCAATATCCTCATTGGCACAGACAGCTCGACCGAAACATATTCGGGGGCAACCACTTACGCGACGGGAGTTGGTGCTATGGTAGTTGCTGGCTCCTATGATACCTGCATCGGCGCAGGTTCCTGCGCCGCTACGGCGGGAGATGGGCATTTTAGTACGGCGGTTGGAATGTATGCGCTGAAAGGCGTTACCACCGGAGCGCAAAATGTTGCCATTGGATATAATGCTGGTCTAACTATTACAGGCGGGTATTACAATACCATCCTTGGGGCATCTGCTGGATCGACTGTCCTGACGAGTGGACATGACAATATATTGATTGGAACTGGTGGAAATGTAGTCACGACACCCACATCGAACAAAAGCAACTTTCTCAACATAGGCAATACCATCTACGGCACTTCCATAGGTTCAGGCGGCAGCATCGGCATCGGCTCCACCACGCCCTACGCCAAGCTCGCGCTGCATGCGAACGCAGGGGAGACAAACGCCACGCTGTTTGCAATCGGGAGTTCTACGGCAGCATATGCAACAAGTACACTCCTCTCGTTTTCAAACACCGGCGTACTCACCATTAACAGCGTTGCCGGTGGTGCATGTGTGATGGGAAGCGGTGCAGGCAATGTCAGTTGTACATCTGACGCACGACTCAAGACTAATATCACCACGATACCAAACGCACTCGCGGGTATCGAGCAGCTAAAGGGTGTAACCTTTAACTGGGCAGACCCGACCAAAGATCAACAGCAGCTCATTGGTGTCATCGCTCAAGACGTACAGAAGGTATTCCCCCAAGCAGTCACCACCATAGACGGCTACTTGGCGGTCGACTACGCAGCGCTCGTGGCGCCCTTGATTGAGGCGGTCAAGACGCTTGCGAGCGAGGTGGATGCGCTCAAGACAACAGTGGCAGGGTTTGCGAGCTCGTTTAGTTCACAGTTTATACATGGAGATACAGTGGAGGCGGGTAGTCTGTGTGTAAAAGATGTTTCAGGCGCAACGTGCATTACTCGTGCACAACTTGATGTACTGTTGCGTGCGGCGGGTCAACAATCTAGTTCGCCAGCAACGCCCCCTGCTGCGCCACCATCCGACGCTGGTACGCCACCTGTAACTCCCGACACAGGCGGCACTTCGTCATCTGACTCCGGCACCCCTCCTTCGTCTGGTGATTCTTCTACGCCACCAACTGATACGCCCCCCACACCATGAAACTCATCTCAAAGATAATCACTGGTATCCGCCGCCACATCTTGTCGGTGCTTCTTGTTGTTGGTGTGTTGTTTCTCGCTCTATCGTTTGAAGCTGGTCGTTGGAGCGTCTACCGTGCACATCCCGATTTGTCTGCGAACGAACAGGTACAGGAGGTACTCGGCAAGGTAGGGAAGCTCATCCAACTCCCGAGCGAGACGCCAACCATGGCGGCCATCCAAGACGCGGCAAGTGCCAAACAGGGGCAGCCATTTCTCGCTAATGCGCAGAATGGCGATGTGCTCATTGTCTACGCCAACGCTGCCGAGGCGCTGTTGTATCGCCCCTCGACCGACAAGCTGATTGCTGTCGGGCCAGTGAATACAAACACACCGTCGAGCATGTCCCAGAACACCACCGTCTCTGCAACACCGGCAATCCCTACAGACAATGCAACTACAACGAAGAAAAAGAAATAGATATATCGCGCTCGTGTTGTTCTTTATGCTCGCGCCGCTTGCGCGCGCAGCCCCCATCTCCTCCAGTCACAACTATGCGTGGAGTAATACTGGTGGCTGGGTCAATTTCGCCCCGACCAACGGCGGAGTATCGGTCACCAACTCCGCACTTTCTGGCTACGCATGGAGCGCCAACGATGGTTGGATCAACTTCTCGCCCTCGACCAGCGGTGTCACGAACGATGGCAAGGGCAATCTATCGGGCTTTGCGTGGGATGCGACCGCGGGCTGGGTCGCGTTTTCGGGCGTTACCATCGACTCTTCGGGCCGCTTTCATGGTCAAGCGACAGGAGCCAACGGCTACGTGATCACCTTTAACTGTACGCAGTGTGATGTGGAGACAATCTGGCGACCATCGACCGCCACGACTCAAGTTTCGGCAGGCGGCGGTGGCGGCGCAGTGTCTGGCCCGCTGTCGGTAGGGTATGTGCAGGATAGTAACAATAGTGCAATTACGCAATCTTCTGTACCAACAGAGCCGACGACTCCACCACCCTCCGCCCCATCGAGCGCGCCGATAGGTGTATCACATTCGGCATATCATGCACAATCGAACCAAGGGCAACCGGCTCCCGCGCCCATGTTCTCACAGACGATTCCTGCTGTGCATACGCCGAGTGTGTCTGCGTTGGCCAACACTGCTTCGTCTACCATGACGCGCGTCAGTGTCTTTGGATTTGTGCGCGCCACAGTGCACACCGTCACGGCGGGCATTGTCTCGCTGCTTGCCCACTTGTTCTCGTTGTTTGGGCTGCGGTGGTGATAGAAGGTTATCCACAGGATTTGTGTATTTTGTGTAGCGTGGAGACACAGATGGTGTATCATGTGTGTATGCACATCCAAAACCTCTTAACCTTTAAACAGCAGCGGGTGCTCGAGTTGGTGCGTATACACATCGAGGAGCAGGACGAGTCGCCAACCCTCGAGGAGCTGCGCGGCAAGCTAGGGTTGAGTTCGCTGCGCACGGTCGCGCAATACCTCGACGTGCTCGAGCGCAAGGGCTACATCGTGCGGCGCAAGAACGCTGCACGCAATATTGAGCTGCGCAACGTCGACGGCGCGTGGGGGACGGTGTCGATTCCTGTCGTCGCTAATGTTGGTTGCGACGACCTAAGCGTGTTTGCCCAGCAAGAGTGTGACGAGTTTATCGAGGTCGACAAACAAATTGTCGACGAGGAGGACGGCGACATTGTCGCGGTGCGTGCCATTGGCGACAGCATGAACGATGCGGGCATCAACACGGGCGACTATGTCTTGGTGCGCTTTACGAGCGACGTCAAAGATGGCGACCGCGTCGCGGTGATCGTCAACGACATGGTCACCGTCAAGCGGCTCGAACGCCGCGATGGGCTGACCATCCTTTGGCCGCAGTCTAAGGACCCAAAGTTTAAGCCGATTGTGCTCAAGGACAACTTTAAAATTGCCGGCAAGGTGCTCTGTGTAATCCCAGCGCCGCAGATGGAGGTGACCGAGGTTGTACCGATTGCCGATGATGCGTGGTAAACTGCGGCGTACCTTACTATGACTCAAGACGAAGCACTGACAATCATGAAAACGGGCGCGAACGTTTTCCTGACGGGTGAGCCAGGGAGCGGTAAGTCCTATACGGTTAACCGTTTTGTCGCCTACCTGCGCGAGCAGGGCATTGAGCCCGCGATTACTGCCTCAACCGGCATTGCGGCAACACACATCCGTGGGATGACCATCCACTCCTGGAGCGGGATCGGTATTAAAAATTTTCTCAGCGAATACGACCTCGATAAAATCGCGAGCAACGAGCGCATCGCCAAGCGCATACTGCATACCAAAGTGCTCATACTCGACGAAGTGTCAATGCTCTCGGCGACAACGTTCGAGATGGTCGATGCCGTGTGTCGTGCGGTGCGCCGCTCGCACAAGCCGTTTGGTGGGCTGCAGGTGGTACTCGTGGGCGACTTTTTCCAACTGCCGCCGATTGTCCGCCGCGACGACGCGCGTGCTGCCGCTGCCGAGCAAGGGCTCGACTTCGAAGAGAGTACTGCACCACTTGCGCCCTTTTGCTACCGCTCGCCGACGTGGGCTCGGCTTAACCCGCTGGTGTGTTACCTCGAGGAGCAGCATCGCCAGGAGGATGGTGAGTTTCTCGAGCTGCTGTCGGCAATCCGCTCTGGCGAGGTTGACTCGAAGCACCGCGCGTCAATCAAAAAGCGCTCCGTGGTCGGCGATGCCAAAGCACCTGCGTCCTGTGTGCGGCTCTTCCCACACAACGCCGACGTCGACAAAATTAACACCGCTGAGCTGGCAAAGACCCCAGGTGCCGCAAAGCGATACACCATGCAAAGCAGCGGCTCTCCGACGATGGTCGAGGCGCTCAAGCGTGGCTGCCTCTCGCCCGAGGTACTGGAGTTGAAAATTGGTGCCGCGGTGATGTGCACGAAAAATAATCCAACGGCAGGATATGTAAACGGTACGCTCGGCGAGGTGATTGGCTTCGACCCAACCCACGGGCACCCGATTATCAAGACGCGCTCGGGGAGCCGGCTGGTGGTCGAGCCTGTCGAGTGGCCTATGGAGGAGGATGGCCGCGTGTTAGCAAAGCTCACGCAGGTGCCGCTGCGGCTCGCGTGGGCGATTACGATCCATAAAAGCCAGGGCATGTCGCTCGACGCCGCGGTGATGGATCTTTCGCAGACGTTTGAGTATGGGCAGGGCTACGTCGCGTTGTCGCGCATCCGCACGCTTGCGGGGTTGTACCTGCTTGGCGTCAACGAACGCGCGTTGTTGGTGCACCCCGACGCGGCGCGTAAGGATGTCGAGTTTCGCGATCAGTCGGCGCTCGCGTGGGAGACCTTTCGCGCGCTGCCCGCTCATGAGCTGGGAGCCTTGCACGCCAACTTCCTCGCCGCCTGCCGCTAGTTTGCTATACTGGCAGTATTACTCGGTATAAAACGAACAGCGATGAAGATACTTGCGATAGGAGCGGCAGTGCTGGTGCTATTGGGTGCAGGATTTTTGTTTGTATCAGGAAAAGATGCGCCTAGTCAAACTGCGGTAGTGCAGAGTGTCGGCTCGGCAAATACAGCAACTACCTCCAATGCTGCTCTACTGCAAACAGCAACAACTACTAACACAACTCAACCAAACAAAACCATGACCGCAACACTCCACACCACCATGGGCGACATCACGCTCAAGTTCCTACCCGAGCAAGCACCGAACACGGTCGCCAACTTTCTCAAACTCGCCAAGAGTGGCTTTTATGACGGCACCCGGTTCCATCGCGTGATTAAAAACTTTATGATCCAAGGTGGCGACCCGTTGTCGAAGGATGATACCAAGAAGGCACAGTGGGGTACTGGCGGCCCAGGCTACCAGTTTAATGATGAAGTGAGCAAGACCAACAGCAACATCGTCGGCTCGGTCGCGATGGCGAACTCGGGGCCAAACACGCAAGGGAGCCAGTTCTTTATCAACGCAGTCGACAATCACTACCTCGACCCCAACTACACTGTCTTTGCGCAGGTGACGTCCGGTTTGGATGTGGTGGAGGCAATCGACAAAGTGGCGACCGATGGCAGCGACCGCCCGCTCTCGCCGGTGACTATCACGAGTGTCGTGGTGCAGTAGCTCGTAGTGTGTGGCTCGTGTGAGCGGTAGGTAGATGCAGAGCATGTTGGTTGTATACAATAGCGTCTATATGATGAAACGAACCGCACACATACTCCTGCTGCTGGTCTTGTTGTGCGCACTTGGGGCACTGTTGGTGCCGTTGTATATGATCGCGACAACGAGCTCGGCAATATATGCCTCGTCTGCTACGGTGCCGAGCGAGCCGGTCGCGATGATCCTCGGCGCATCGGTGAGCTCCGACGGTGCACTCTCGCCGGTGGTGCGTGAGCGTGCCGATACTGCTGTCGCGCTGTACCACACGCACAAGGTGGAGAAGATTCTTGTCACAGGCGACGATGGCTCGCTCGCCTACAACGAGGTATATCCCATTGGCAAGTACCTGCTCTTCGCGGGCGTGCCGCAGTCGGACATCTTTCTCGACTACGCGGGCTTTGACACGTACAGCAGTATGTATCGCGCGCGTAGCGTCTTCGGCGTTACATCACTCATTATCGTCTCGCAGCGGTTCCACCTGCCGCGTGCGCTGTATATCTCCCGCTCGCTTGGGCTCACCGCTTATGGCGTCGATGCGTCACGGGTAGGCGATAGCTACGCATACAACTTCCTGCGTGAAGTCCCCGCGTCGAGCAAGGCGCTGTGGGACATCCTATCCCATCGCGTGCCAAAGTACCTCGGCACACAATTTCCCATCAAGGGCGACGGCTCCGCCACCTGGGTCGGCGGCGCAGTCGAGATGGTCTACTTTGAGTAGTTGCTGTATTTGTATGAACGAGAGGAGTATATAACGACACAAGGCGCCTTTACAGCACCTTGTGTCGTACCTTGTTGCGGGAAAGAAGATTAGTTGTGCACCGAACAGGTTGCAGTGCTCGAGCCGTTCTTCGCGGTGAGTACATACTTCTGACCAGTGGCCGTAGTGGTCACGGTACCCGAGGTGGCAACTGTGCCGTACGGAGTGAGCGTGACGCTCGTACCAGTGGCTGTCCACTTGATGGTTGTGGTGGTCACTTTGTTTGCGGTCTTGCTCGTAAAGCTGAGCGAGCAGTTTGCCTTGCCCGAGCTGCTCGAAGATGAGCCAGAGCTCGACGAAGTGCCCGAGGTAGAACCGCCGCCAATAATAACGACCGAGCCTGAGCCCGACGAAGTGCCTGTGCTTGTCGACGCTGCAAAGACAAAACCAGGAACAAGTGCCGAAACTGTTACCAGCAACCCAACCGCTGCGCCAGTGATCTTGGTCTTCATATTGTTTTATGAAATCAAAACTAACTAATAAGTACAATCGATATTTCGATTGTAGGGAAATCGTACCACGGGCAAGGTAGTTTGGCTATAGGTAGCTATGTAACCCCTCACACCCCCAATCCCCACCACCACACCTGACCCCCTTGCGGTAATGGTACACTGTGTGTCAGGTATGGCGCTCACACCAGAAGACATACGCACCCGCATGGTCGAGTGGCGCAATCTCAAGAAGCTCCACA
>CAIRHB010000030.1 GCA_903878285.1 Candidatus Adlerbacteria bacterium
GGTACGGGAACAGGGCCGTTTTAAAATCCTCAATCGAACATGCCGCGCCAAGATAACCAATCCGTTCGGTTGTGATTTCAGGCTGATTACTTGAGATTGCGCCACTCGACCATGCGGGTGCGTATGTCTTCTGGTGTGAGCGCCATACCTGACACACAGTGTACCATTACCGCAAGGGGGTCAGGTGTGGTGGTGGGGATTGGGGGTGTGAGGGGTTACATAAGGTCAATGGAGGATTTTCGCGACCAGGCTCTTATCACTGGCTACGGACGCTTTTGTGGCAATTGTAAAAATATTCGAGCAGTTGAGAAGGCGACGATTGCTGCAACAAAACCTACTCCCGTATTGAGCAATCTAATCTGCCCACGGTGCAGTGCGAAGATGATATTGCGCAATGGACGTAAGGGTAAATTCTATGGATGCTCTCGTTTTCCGTATTGTAGAGGAACAAAAAACGAACCAGTAAGCATTGCTAACCGCATATAGTATGACTATCTTCAAAATCCAAAAGCAAAAGGTCTCTCAAATATCACTCAACGGGCAAGGATTCGGGAGCGAGTTCGAGTTGCGCGACCTCTTTGCAGAGAACCTCGAAGAGGTTCTTGGTGTCCGCTTTATCGCCAAGGAATACCCAACCACCGACGGTCGTATTGATACTCTGGGTATTGATGAAAACAATTCTCCCGTAATCATCGAGTACAAATGGAAGGAGAACGAAGAGATTCTCTCTCAGGGACTCTTTTACTTCAACTGGTTGATGAAGAATAAGAAACATTTTGAGCTGTTGGTAGCCAACAAACTAGCCGCAAATACGAAAGTAAATTGGGAGCAACCGCGCGTGATACTTATCGCCCAGGGCTTCAGTAGATACGTCCAGGCGGCGGTGCAACAGGTGAAAAATGTTGAGCTGAAAACCTACAACTACTACGGCACAGACATACTCCACATCGAGAGCGTGTACAGCCCTTCAGCGGTAAAAGTTTTTGTCAGTAAAAAAGAATCAAAAGAAGACAAGACCGTCTACGATTTGAACTACCACCTCAACATCACAACGCCTGAGTTGCGAAAGAGAGCAAACGAGGTACGCGCCTTTATCCTTCAACTCCCTAACGCAGAAGAACGACCCGCACAAAAAAGTGGTATCACCTACAAAACAACCAAGAGCTTTGCACGCTTAGAGTTTCGTAAGAACTCAATTCAGTTACTGGTCCGCGACACCTCCTATGAGGTAGACAAGTTGAAACAATACGTCAAAGATATTACGAGCAACCAGTGGGGCTATCGCGGCATGGTCAAGTTCACCACCGAGAGCAATATTAAGCACATCTGCGATATTGTGAAAGCGTCTTACGAATCAACGCTGTGATAATCAATCATGCTCAAAAACTCTACAGAAGCAGAGATAGTTGCCAAGTATCGAACAGACACTCTCTACACGCATGAGTTTGCAAAAGGCGACGGTAAATATTTCACTGTTGTCTCTGAGGATGAAAATGGAGTGCCTGATAGCATTGATTATGAGCATCCATACCACCCAACCAAAACACGCAACCGACTGAAAACCACGCTCACTTTCATCAAACAGAGTGGCAAGATTACAGGAATCTCTTTTAAGAGTTTTAAAAACTATAAGCGTGATGGGTGGGTCGAGCAAGAAGAGCAAATCTCTTTCTCTTACGAACTGTTCAAGAAAATTCTTGGCTTCCTCCAACTCTTCGAGGGTCTGAATCTGGCTGAAATAACCGAGAGAAGGATTGCGCTGGCTGAAGACGCTCTCCCCAATATCGACCCCGAGACACGTAAGAAGATAAAGACGCTCTTGCTTAGGAAGGATGGTCAAACAATAATCGAAGAATTGATAAACAGTGGCATTATCACCTCGGCAGATATTGTAAATATTGGCTATAGAAAAAAACAACTCGAGGTATTTCATAATCTTCTTAATGACTCTGAATACATTAATGTCTATCGAGACGAGAATCATATTACCGACACAGGAATCGAGAAGGTGTGGCAGTTCTTTTTTCAAAAAAACAATTGGATTTTTGGGTATGGCCTCGATTATAGATTTTTGGGAATCTTGCAAAAAGAGGCGCATATAGCAAGTACAGACCTCACTGGAAAAGATGGGGCTATTGGAGATTTCTTACTTGGGTGTACTAAATTCACGGTATTGGTTGAGTTAAAAAGACCCGACACGCCGCTCTTTGGGAAGGACAGAAATAGAGCAAACTCCTGGACCCTTTCGGAGGACTTAATACATGGCGTCTCGCAAATTCTTGAACAGAAGGCTAGTTGGCAGGTATTTTCAGATACCAATGTTGCGCACAATTTCAACGACGATGGCGAGCCAATAAAACAAAAAACCATTGACCCTAAAAGCGTACTCATTATTGGCTCTGCAAAACAACTAGAGGGGGAAAATAAAGAGCAACAAATAAAAGCACGAACTTTCGAACTCTTTAGAAGGGATTCTCGTAATCTCGAAATAATTACCTTTGACGAGCTGTATGAAAGGGCGCAGTTCATCGTCAATAATAGTCAGAAAAAGCCCCAGACAAATGACACGATTGTCTAGACGCTCACAAAATTATGAAAAAGTTTTTTGTATCCGAAAAATATATTCAGCACCAATGCTACGTGACACGCAAAGCATTAAAAAGACGCCTAAGGCGTCAGCAAAAAAGCCTGCGACAAAAACACAGCTTCCAGGGGAAAAACAGGGGTGAGATAAAAAGAATTAAAGATTTTGCACAGTATGTTTTTCACATTCGTGCCCCGTTAGATTTCCGTTTCCTTGAACAAACAGAAGAAGTCGTGCGTTTCTTTAATCAACTAGAAGATGCTCGCCTAAAACGTCGAAAAACCTTTGTTGTTTTAAAGGATGTACAGGTTATAGATTATGGGGCGGTCTCCATTCTCCTTTCAATAGTGTCCATGTTTAAGCTGCAGAGAATCGGTTTCAATGGGGACTTCCCGCGTAATGGTGAGGCAAAAAAACTTATTATTGAATCCGGTTTTTTCGACTGTATCGGTGATAATAAACCAAAGGATACTATTGAATATATAGCTGGGCGAGAAAACCAAATAGTTACACATGCGAATCGAAAGGTTACACCAGAGCTAGGTATTCCGCTCATGGAAGCTGCATCGTTAACTGTGTGGGGCGAAAAAAGAATAAATGGTGGGCTCCATAGTGTATTAATGGAATTGATGCAAAATACAAACAACCACGCTTCATCTGGGGTGCTTGGTGAAAAGCACTGGTGGTTATCGGTAAATCATGACGCAAAAGCTAAAAAAGTTACATTCGCTTTTGTTGACCACGGGACTGGAATATTAACAAGTTTAGGTAAAAAGCCTCCAGGTAGTGCTTGGGAAGGCTTGGCAGAAAAGGTAAGAGTAACCCTTGGCGTTACCAGTAACGAGGAATTTATTAAAGCGTTGCTCGAAGGGAAGATACACAGTACCATTACAGGTAAGGCTTACCGCGGTAAAGGGTTGCCTAATGTAAAGAGGATGCTTGACTATGACCGTATCAGCAATCTTCATGTCGTAACCAACAATGTCTTTGGCAATGTTGCAAAAAGCCAATACAAGCTTCTGGGTGTAAACTTTCAGGGCACGTTCTTCTACTGGGAATTGACGGAAAATAACTTCAGCAAACCATGGAACATATGAATATGATATCTATAGCAAGAGATTTTTCTGTAACGCCTGGACCTCGTCTCATAGTTGAGGGCGATTTTTCTGGCGAAGCTTTTCGAGAGACTCTTTTGAAGCCGCGCTTTGAAAAGTCTTTAGAAAAAAAAGAAAAACTAGTTGTCGACCTTGACGGAACCGTCGGCTATGGGACAAGCTTTCTTGAAGAAGCGTTCGGCGGACTAGCTCGAACATATGGTTCAGATTCTGTCATGAATACCATTGATATCATCTCGAACGAAGAGCCATATCTAAAAGACGATGTCTCCGACTACATTCTCAAGGCAAATGATTAATCCATTTAGATATTTTTCTGTCTTAAATTGTGTTTTTTTGCTCCTCGGTGTTGCCATAGGAGTACTACTCAGCATCTTCGCCTTTGCGAATCGTCTATCTCTATCTCCTACAGTAGCGTTGCAAGTCGACCCGCTCGGCGTGGTAACTCTCCTTGTCACCGTTTTGTTGGCTGTATATGTATTACGCAAATTAAATAAAAAGGATGAAGGAGATAAGGTCGAAAGAGAAATTTTGGTAAGAAATTTTACAGATTTTGAGAACAACCTAACTAACATAATCAAAGGGTTGCTCATCCAATCCCAGAAGGGTGTCTCTGTTACAAACGTTGCTGCAGTATTAAAACGAAACAGGACTCGAGCTCAGGCTTTAATTCTACTTGCTAGTGAACAAAAATTGCTACCGCCAGACTGCCCGCACTCAAAGAATCTGATGGTGACGATAAAGAAAATTCAAGACCTAATGACCAGCACGCCTAAAGTGGGTGCGATTGAAGACGGTATTCGAGTAAAAGACGGGAAACTATTTTATTCTACCAACCACATCGACCAGATTGCGGATGGCGTCTTTAAGATGAATAACAACATATTCCGTCTTATAGTCGAAATAACTAGAACTGAAAGATAATACAGAAAGCAGTCTATATCCATCCAAATGTACCATTGGCGGTATTTCCTCGGCACGGGGGTCAAAGTCGAGGGGTATATACCACCCCCCCCCTCGGGTTCGTAAGTAAAATCACTTCTCGGTGCTCTGGAGGCCCTTTTGACGCATTTAGCGCGAAGCTGCTAGAGTGGGCGTGAAGGGGTGGTTCGACTAAGCGAGCATTTCAGCCACATTTTGCAGGGTCAGTTGCGGAAACTCCACAAGTTCGACCCATTTCGGTATTCTTAATTCGTTCAGTGCTCCCAGCCAAGGTTTTAATAACGTACTATCATGAAAAATCGGTACGACAATCTGTTGCGCAAGTACAATCAAGACATTATTGAATTGTGCCCCTATAACCCTATTTTGTTTCGAGAATGTGCCAAGCTGATTGCAAAACACCACAGTAGTGCTACTCGCGTACTTGAGCTCGGCTCGGGCGAAGGAGATTCTGCTCTGCCGGTGCTCGAAGGAACGAACGCGAGGCTTGACCTCCTAGACATATCACCGGAGATGAACGAGATAGCTGCAGAGAAACTTTCAAAATATGCGAAGAGAATCCGTTTTATTTGCAGAGACGCTCATGACTATCTACGCGAAAGCGAATCGTACCACATCATATACTCGGCTTGGACTGTCCACAATTTTTCTCAAGAGAACAAAAAGGAATTGCTGGAAACCATATATAAAAATCTAGCAGATGACGGCATATTTATACTCTTGGATAAAGTGTATCCCGCTGGAGACCGAGAGGCACTACTGAAACACCAAAACGATCGGTACAAACGCTTTCTTGCTCCTGAAGCCGCGCAAGCTATCATCGATCATGAGCGAGAAGACGCGAGCGACGAATATCGCATGGACGAAGCGCCGTTCTTAGACCTTATGAAGCACGCAGGATTCTCGAAGATCGAAATTGTTGATCGTATCGAACGCGATGTGCTACTGCTTGCGAGCAAATAGTTACGGGGAAGGAGGAAATAGAAGTAGGTATCAGGAACCTTTTTCTCACGTTACTTTTACACTTGCGTGCGGTTGTATAGGATATATGACGAGACGGAATATGTTTTGGGGAATTGGGCTGTTGCTGCTGTTGGCGGGAGGAGTGTGTATTGCGCAGCAAGTGTATATGACGCGCCTCGCCCACACTTCGTTCGAGCGATACTACGCGTTCCGCGGATGTGTGCGGCTCATCGACAGGACGGATACCTACGGCGATTGCGAGACCGCAAATGGTCAGCGTATAAAACTAGTATTGATTGCTGACGAGTGGTACTTGGATGGCGACGGCCCGGGTATCTGGTAACATACAGACATGACCAAAGAAAAAATTGCTGGCGGCACAGTGCATCCGATGCCGAAGGACTTTCGAGAGGCGCTCGTGGCGACGCCAGCGGCGCTTGCTGCGTGGCAGGATATCACGCCGCTCGCACGCAACGAGTGGATCTGCTGGGTCACCTCGGGCAAGAAGGCGGAGACGCGAAGTATCCGAATCAAGAAAGGGCTTTCCAGACTCACAGGCGGCATGCGCCGGCCCTGCTGCTGGGCGGGCTGCACGCATCGGTAATCGAGCTAACGGTATCGAACTGATGCGGCAACTCCAGAGGTAACTACCGCGTCGAAAAGAGCGAGAGGGTGACGTCGCAGGGGCACTCGGAGGGAGCGTCCACGGGGGTGGTGTGATACACGATAGCAAAACGCGTGAGGATGATCGCGCCCGCTTTGCGATATCCTGTTTGGCCGCCCATCGGGCCACCCGCAGCGAGGTCGTTGGCGACGCTCCATCCAAGCGCCTTGAGCGCATGGTCGTAGTAGGTGTCAAAGGGGGTGAAGGCGCTGCCTGGATCCATCGCGCTGGTGGTTGCCACAGCGCTAATGCTCGCCCCCGCATAGGTCGTGGTCGAGATAGTCACCGACTCTGCCGAAGAGGCACCCCACGCGACGCCCGGGTAGAGCGGATACAGGTCGGCGTGTAGCGACGGATGCAAAGCGCCGTCGGTCGAGGCGGATTGCTCACCCGCGCTCTGCGGCTGCTGCCACAGGTAGAGCCCGCCAACAGCAATGACGACGAGTGCGAGCACAATCAACCACAAGGCGCGAGCACCAGCGGTGTACATACCTAACAGAGTAACAACTCTTGGTGAAGCTGCAATGAAACGCCCGCTGGGAGGTGAAACCTCCCGACAATCGGCGTATGATTGTAGAATGTATATCGTCTATATGTTGTCATGCGAAAATGGCTCGCTCTACACGGGCATCACGACCGACATGGCGCGGCGACTCGGCGAGCATACAAGCGGCAAAAAAAAAGGGGGGGGCAACTACACCCGTACCAAGAAAGTGCTCGGCGTCGTGTATGCCGAGGAGCAGCCCGACCGCAGCCACGCCCTCAAGCGCGAGGCGGCGATCAAACGTTTGCCTCGGGCGCAGAAGCTGGCGCTCATTGCAAACCGCAGAACCGCAGGTTAAACCTGCGGTTAGGTTGAGAAAAGGTACCTGACACCTTTTCCCCCTCATGAGGAACAAAAAGATACGTGTTTTATTACTAGCGTCTGTGATACGTCCCCTTTAGAATCTCAAACGACACTGCATCTTTTTCTTGCATCACGCTCTCGGCAACTTTCTCAAAGGTGATACCTTCCTCTCGCGCAATGGCATCGAGCAGGTCGGGGTGCCCGAGATCTTCGGAGAAGCCGATGAGAATACGCCCATCTGGTTGTAGATACTTTTTTGCATCGGCAAGAAACTTACGTGTTGCGCGATAGCCGGGGTCAAACAGCTGTGTATCGCGCAGGTCGATCTTTGCGCCCGGGTCGAGGAATCCAAACGGCAGCGACCAAAAGATAGTGTCAAACTTTTTGTCTTGTGGCACCGCATCGAGTACATCACCAGTGAACACGGCGACGCGATTGCTCAGCCCGAGTCGTTCGGCATTTTGTCGTGTTGTCTCACTTGCAAACGGATTGATGTCAGTTGCAGTGATGCGCACATCGGGGTTGGCGAGCGCGACCAAGCAACTAATTACGCCCGCACCGCAGCCAATCTCACAAAAGTCCTTTTGATCTTTTACATACGTGCGCACAAACTCTGCAAACCATCGTGTTGATGGGAAATGCCCGGGGTTGAACACTGCAGGGTGTACCAAAAACTCACGATCGTCGATGGCTACTGACGCCCAGTCGTCGGGTTGATTTTGCTGCAAGAAGGTGCGGGACTGCTCGACACCTGCCTCCTTTGGGTCGTCAAAGCGTAGCAGTTGCTGTAGATAGGTTTTGACTTTTTCAATATCGAGTGTGCCGTCGGTTTTAAGTTTTGTTTCTGCATCGATAGAGAAGTTGATGCGGTAATGTCGGCGGAGCTCAAAGTAGGTATCGAGATCATCGGGGCCGAAGCCGCCAAAAATGGCAATGTTGTTCATGCCGTAGCCAAGCAATGTATCTATCTTTTGCATCAAACTGTATTTGGACTCACGCAACCCTGTGCCTTTGCTGTTATCGAGCAAGACAAACGCCTTGTTGTTGGTGATGGTGTCACGGAACTCTTTGTTGTGCACGAGCGAAAAGTTCTCGTCCCACAGCGGTATGTCGGCGAGGAATGTCTCGCAAGCGGCGGTAATGGTCTTGGTATCCTCTGGCGCGACATCGTTTGTCTGAAGATATGTAACAAATGGCATTACATTGCGGATGGTTTGCACATCTTCTGTCGGGTTTGGCGACTTAGTAAACGAGAAGTGCAGGATTGGTACAAATCCTTCATAAAGACTGCATGTCTCAAAGATAAGGCGTATCTTTTCGATTGCGTCAGCGTTAGTAAGTGTCTCGTGATTTGCAGTGACGCCGACACATATCTTGAGCAGCGGGTCGCGCTTTTTGTCTCGCAAGTATTCGCCAATCTGCTGCACTTGTTCGATGTTGTCAGCGTGAAATTGATAAAAGTAATAGCTAATTTCTTTGTTGAAAAAGTGTTTAAACTTATCACGCTTCGCGTCGAAGTATGGTTTGTTATACTCGTTACTTTTGATGATAATTGGGACACGCTCGGTGACGGTTATGCCAAGTTTGGCAACTTCGGATACTTTCGATGGATTGTTGGTGAGGAGTTGTATCGTATCGACGCCAAGGTCGGTAAGTGCGGTCTTTGCCCACTCATAGCTGCGTTCGTCGGGGCGATGACCGAGTAGTACGTTTGCCTCAAAGGTGTCATATCCTTGTCGTTGGAGATCATAACTGCGCGTTTTTTCAAACAACCCGATGCCACGCCCTTCTTGTCGCAAGTACACGAGTGCGCCGTTGCCATTCTTTGCAATGAGCTTCATTGCTTGATGTAGCTGCTCACCACAATCGCACCACAAGCTGCCAAAGGTGTCGCCCGTGAGGCACTCGCTGTGTATACGGACAAGTACCGGCTTGGATGGGTCGAGTACGTTTGTCCGCAGTACTACTGTCTCTTTGCCAAATGAGTCCGCGTAGACGCGCATGATAAACCTCCCAAACGTGGTCTCCATCAGTGTCTCGACGTGGGGGTGTTTCATACTCTTGCACATAAAACTATAGCAGATGAATGACTAGAAATCGATTATTGAACAAAACACAGCAAGATATCCAAACCGCAGGTTAAACCTGCGGTTGAGAAAAGGTTCCTGACACCTTTTCCATCGCAGCTTTGATAAATACAACGAAGAGCGGATGCGGCGAGAGCGGGCGGGATTGGAACTCGGGATGGAACTGCGTGCCAAGGAAGAAGGGATGCGTAGACGTTGGCAGCTCGGCGATCTCCATCAGCACCCCGCTCGGCGACTTGCCTGAGAAGACCAGGCCGCCTTTTTCTAGCTGCTTGATGTACGCAGGGTTGACCTCGTAGCGGTGGCGGTGACGCTCGGTGATCGTGTTGCCGTTTTTGATACGCCCAGCGCCGTCCCACCTTGTCTCGCCCTCGCGCGACGCATACGCCTCGTGCGCGAGCGTACCCTCCGTGAGCACACAGCCGTATTTGCCCAGCCGCATCGTGCCGCCGTAGTCTGCCTTGGTTAATTTCTCGACCTGGTCGGGCAGGATGTCGATGACGGGGTGCGGCGCATCTTTGCTGATCTCCACGGTGTTGGCGCCTGCGAGCCCCGCGCAGTTGCGCGCATACTCGATGACCGCGAGCTGCATCCCGTAGCATAGCCCAAAGTAAGGGATCTTATTCTCGCGCGCAAAGCGGATTGCCGCGATAATCCCCTCGACCCCGCGCGTGCCAAAGCCGCCGGGCACGAGGATGCCGCGATACGCTTGTAAATCCTCCAGCTTGCTCGGATCTTTTTCGTACACTTCAGAATCGAGATACGAGATTTTGAGTTTGACGTCGTTGGCATACGCCGCGTGCTTGAGCGACTCGAGCACCGATATGTACGAGTCGGCGAGCACGAACTCGCCCGACTCGAAGTACTTCCCCACCACCGCAATGTCGATTGTTTCGCCGCCATTATGCGACTTCTCGACAAACCGCTCCCACGCCGACAGGTCACTTGGCCGATGCTCCAGCCCGAGCACGTCGCAGAGGATATCGCCCATGCCATCCTTTTCATAATTGAGTGGAACTTCATAAATACTTTTGACATCTGGGGCGGAGATCACGCGCTCGGGCAAAATGTTGCAAAATATTGCAATCTTCTCTTTGCGCTTGGCATCCAGCGGCATCGTCGCGCGCGCGAGAATCACATCCGCCTGCAGCCCGACGCCGTTGAGCGAGCGAGCGGCATACTGCGTCGGCTTGGTCTTCATCTCGCCGATATTGCCAGGAATCGGCACATAGGAGAGCATCACGACCGCCACGTCGCGCGGATACTTTTGCTTGAGCATGCGAGCCGCCTCGAGGAAGATGATGTTTTGATACTCGCCTATCGTGCCGCCAACTTCGATGAGCGTAACCTCGGCACTCTCGCGCTTTTGCGCCTCGCTGATGCGGCGTAGCACCTCGAGCGGAATGTCGGGCACCACCTCGACGTTCTTACCGCCATACTCCAAGTTGCGCTCGCGGCGAATCACCTCTTGGTAGACACGGCCAGTGGTCATGTAGTTGATGCTCGGCAGCGTCGTGTCGAGAAAACGCTCGTAATTGCCCATGTCTTGGTCGGTCTCGTAGCCATCCTCGAGTACAAACACCTCGCCGTGCTCGGTCGGGTTCATCGTGCCCGCGTCGACGTTGATGTACGGGTCGATCTTGATCGCCGTCACGCCAAAGCCTTTTGATTTTAAAATCCGCCCGATTGAGGACGTCGCGACTCCCTTGCCAATCCCCGACATCACCCCACCCACGACGAAAATGTATTTCGGACTAGCCATGTATCCTCCTTAAATTTTTAAATACCGCCGCACCGCCAAGTAACTCGCGACCGCCCCAAGCACGACGCCCGTGCCGATGATTGCGCCAAGGAAGAGGAGGAAGTGCGACAGGTAGTAGGAAAAGACGTTGATTCCGCCAAAGAAGTCGGCGGTCGAGCGGCCAAGCCAGTAGGTCAGCGGGTAGAAAAGCAACAGTGTGATGACGCCAGCGATAAGCCCATAGAGCACGCCCTCGACCATAAACGGTGCACGGATATAAAACCGCGCCGCGCCGACCAGCCGCATCACCTGGATCTCCTCGCGCGAGGTGTAGATCGCCAGTCGGAGTGTACTAAAAGAAATCGCGATGGTGGTAAAGATGAGAATGAGGATTATCGCGAGCCCCAATCGCTGCGCCGAGTTGGTGATCTGCTCAAGACGATCGAGCGCTGCGCGGTGCTGTGCGTCGAAGTAGTCGACACTGTCGATGATGTTTGCCTGCCCGTCGGTCGAAAGTGCCTGCTGCTGTTTGAGAAACGTGGCTATTGCGTCATATTGTGAAATATCTTTTGCCTTGATATCGAGCACGGCGCCAAGCGGGTTGGTGCCGAGCTCGTCGAGCGCCTGGAGGATCATCTGGTTGTCTTGATGCCGAGATTGAAACGCCGCGAGCGTGTCGTCTGCCGAGACATACTGCGTCGAGGCAACTTCGGGCAGCGCATTAATCGATTTTTGCAGCCCGAGGATCTGATCCTCCGGCGCATCCGGCGTAAAGCGCACGCTCATGTCAGCCTTGTCGCGCAGGTCGCTGATAGTCGAAGTAAGGATAACACCCGCGAACATCGTTGTCCCCACCACAAAGAGCGTGACCGTCATCACGAGGATTGATGCGAGGGACACGAAACCGTTTCTCCAAAAGTCGAGAAACCCTGCGCGCACAATCCGCTTAACAGTCATCCAGGTCATATACCTCTCCATACTACCGCGCACCCGCCCCGGGGGCAATGTGCGCAAATGCCGCACCTACAAAATATACTTCCCTTCGCGGTCGTCGCGGATGACGCGGCCGCGGTCCATGGTGATCACGCGCTTTTTGAGCGCGTCGATGACGCCCTTGTTGTGAGTCGTGAGGATGATGGTGGTGCCGAGGTCGTTTATCTTCTTGAGAATCTGGACAATCTCGAACGTGTTGACTGGGTCGAGGTTGCCGGTTGGCTCGTCGGCGACGATCACGTCCGGCTGGTTGACGATCGCGCGGGCTATGGCGACGCGCTGCTGCTCGCCGCCTGACATCTCGTCGGGGAAGTTATTTGCCTTGTCGGTCAGGTCGACGAGCTCAAGCACGTGCGGCACATCAGAGCGGATCTCGGCGTCGTCGCGCCCCGCCGCCTCCATCGCGAAGGCGATGTTTTCGTACGCAGTCTTTTGTGGCAAGAGGCGGAAGTCTTGAAACACGGTGCCGATTTTGCGTCGCAGCATGTTGATGCGCCCTAGCGGCACTTCGTGCACATTCATCGACTCAAAAAAAACGGCTCCAGATGAGGGATGCTCCTCGGCGAGCAGCATCTTAACCAGCGTCGTCTTGCCTGCGCCCGAGTGCCCGACGATGGAGATAAACTCCCCGGGCTCGACAGAAAAACTCACGTCCTCGAGCGCGACGGAGTTATCTGCGTATACCTTACTGACGCGGTCGTAATAGATCATGTTACGTGACTGCTCTAGTATAGCCCGAACCAGGTGATGTACCAAATCACTTTCCCCAACTATCTAGCTATGCCGCAGCAACAAACGCCGACAGATCGCCACCCAGCACGCGCTCGGCGTCGTGCACCTCGACGCCCGTGCGATGATCCTTCACCAATTTGTACGGATGCAGTACATAGGAGCGGATCTGGCTGCCCCACTCGATCTTGTTCGCGTTGGTCGAAAGGTCGGCTACCGTCTCCTTGCGCTCTGCCTCAAGCTGCCGCAATATTTTTGCACGCAAAATCGCAAGCGCTTTTTCTTTATTCGCACCCTGTGTGCGCTCGCCGTCAACATGTGCCGACAACCCCGTTGGGGTGTGCACAATACGCACTGCCGTCTCGCGCTTGTTGACGTTCTGCCCGCCAGGGCCGCCCGAGCGCGCGTAGCTAATCTCCAAATCGCTTTCGGGAATCTCTGCCTGTGACACCTTGTCTATCACGGGCAAGACCTCGACCAACACAAACGAGGTCTGACGTTTTTTCGACGCATTAAACGGCGAGATGCGCACCAGCCGATGCACGCCGTACTCATTCTTGAGTACACCATACGGACCTTGTCCTGAGTTTTTTGAGGGTCTACCCTCGATCTCGACCGAGACATTGCGGTAGCCGCCATGGTCGTTCTCATTCGCATGCAGTTGCCGCATCCCCCAGCCGCGACTCTCGCTATATTTGCGATACATCTCCAGTAGCATATGCGCAAAGTCCTCGGCGTCGTCGCCGCCCGCACCCGCAACAATCGTGAGAATTGCATTCCCCTTCGCATACTTGTCGCCGCCACCCTCCGCCTCTGCTTTCAACTCCTGCAACTCTTTGACCATTCCCTGCGCCCGCATTTTGTCACTCCAAAACTCCCCATCTTGCATCGCGGTTTCAATCTCTGCTATTCGTGTTTGAATCTCTTCAGGAGATACCATCGGAGCCAGAGGGCGGGATCGAACCGCCGACCTTTTCGTTACGAGTGAAATGCTCTACCAACTGAGCTACTCTGGCCTGTCCTGCGTAGCCTTGGCGAAGCAGGGCACGCTTCGTTACGACCACATCACATACATCTGACTACGACTCGCGCACGAATCGTGAGCCGTTGGTCGGGATTGAACCGACGACCTGCTCCTTACCATGGAGCTGCTCTACCAGCTGAGCTACAACGGCACTACGCGCACATAGTGCGCACCCGTATAACGTACAACAAACTGCGCCAAAACGCTACCTGTTATTGCACCGAGACTTGCTGTGTTTGGAGGACAACGGTGGAGCCGTCGGCGTTGTAGCCAAGGAGCGAGATACTGTAGGATCCCGGCGGGAGCGTAAAGGTCTTTGATCCGTTGGCACTTGCCGAAAGCGGATAGCTCGGGTTCACTGCGCCGGCGCCGGGGAGCGTAGCGAGGGTGCCTGACTCATCGAACGCGAGCACGCCAGCGCTGTTGCGAATACTGATGCCAACCTGTGGCGCGCCGTTTAGGACCGAGTTGCTGCTGATCCAGTTGACGGTCACTGCGCAGGCAGCCGCACCACCGCTCACCGTACAAAGACTCCATGACAAACTACCAGACGGGGCCGTACTAATAACTGGTGTCGTAGTGACCGGAGTAGTGGTGGATGTTGTAGACGTAGCGGTCGCGGCAGTGACACCAAACCCCGTGGCAGTTGTAGAACCAAGCACCAACACATAGCCAGAGCAAGTAGCATCACCGGTCGCACCATGTACCGACAGCCCAAACGAGGAGAACCCAGACACCGGGAATGCGACACTTTGTGAGCCACTCAGCCCCGGTGCCGCGGTCGGCACGACGGTCGTCCCCGCGAGCACACCGCGTGTGCCGCCTGCTGACGTCCATCTCGCAGTATCTGCATTCTGCGTCGCCCAAAAGATCGTCGCACTTTGCCCCGCTGACACCGTACTCGGCGACGCAGTGATACTACAACTCGGTAGCATTGCCCGACCAACCTGGCGGTCTTTTACCAACAGCGTGCCGCCGGCTAGACGAACATGATTGGTGTCATAGACAATTATCGTGTACGTGCCGGGCGACACCGTCGCGCTTCCATACCCCGGCAGACCAACCAGCCACACTGACCAGTGATGGTTTACCACACTTACGGGACCCTCACCGTATATCGAGCTGCCGTCATTACTCCCAAGTGCTACAACAACCGTGTCGGTGCCGTACGCACTCCCAGCCAGCGTTGGTGTTAGTGACGCGGTTGTGAGTGTGCTCGCGCTAATAGTCGCCGACGCGTTGGTCAAGCCAGTGCCCGAGGTTGCGGACGCGGACAACATCGCGCCGCCCGAGTCTCCGGAGATGGTCGTGATACTTGCAGCTCCACAGGCAGTCTGTATCGCGGCGCGCGTCTGTGACCCGACGACGCCGTACGCAGAGAGCTGTTGCTCGGTCTGGAACTGTGTTGTATACTTCTGCGTCAGCGCACCGAAGTATCCGCTCACCAAGGTGCCTTGGTCGACGCCGTAGTAACTGGCGAGAAACTTTTGCAGCTCGGTCACCTGCCCTGTGGGGCTCGTACCTGCGTCGCGCGCGCCTTGCTGCAGTGTCTGCACTAACTGCGGGCAATAGACAGTGCTCGCTGTCGCGAGAGAAGCTTGCGCAAAAACAATAAGACCTACTACTCCCAATAGGACAAACCCGAGTAGTTGCTGAGGGTAGTAATATGGAACAAGCTGCATGACGTTATTCTACCACTGTTGTTACTGCAACGCCCATGTTGTAGCGAGTGTTCTTGTCTGCCGCATCATACGTAGCGTCACCGTCTACCACAGCAAACGTTGCTGGGTCAGCGGCGGGGATAGACTGCCCACTGTAGTACACCGTGTTTGCATCCTTCGCATACTCAGCAGAATTGCCGAGCACTTGGAACGTTGCAGAATCCGCACCAACGATTGGTGTGCCGTAGTAATACACCTGGTGTGCACCGAGTGCATAACCACTCCCCAACAGGCGGAAGACATCCGGGCTCTCATGCCGTAAGATCTTCCCCTCGTAATACACAGACAGACTATCCTCTGCATAGCCATCCCCTAGTATCGAGAACGTCATTGGATCTGCGCCAGCAATTAGCGTGTCATTGAGATATACGTACGCACCATCTGTGGCATACACACCGGGGCCACTACCGCCGTCATTGTTGGCGATAATAGAGAGTGTCGGATACTGTCTCGTTGCAGAGAGAGAGAGCTCAATATTCATATATACACAAAAAACCACGAGCGCGATAAGCGCCCATTTGGTCGCCTCTGTTAGTGGTTTTGCCGGCGGCAGTGTGTTGACATACACCGACCTCCCAAACGCCAAGATGGGGAGGAAGATAAACGGCAGAAGCACCATCCCGACCGTAAACCACACCCCCTTACCAAAGACCAGCGCGAAGCGGCGTATCATAATAATACTGATCACAATGTTTACCACGGGGACAAACATAAGCAACACCCACCACAGCGGCTTATTGGTGATTTCAAGAAACTTGACCGTATTATAGAACGGTACCAGTGCTGTCCACCCAGGCTCGCCCGCTTTCACGAACAGCTTCCAGCTTGAGACAAGAAGTAGGACTAACACCAGCAGGGCACATACCACCACACCGATCACCAACAGTGCCACCAGCAGGACGCCGGCGGAAGTGGCCGAGGTGTCTGCTGTGTGCCCACTATGCTCGGCGAAGCGTCCGACTGCAGCGAGTAACGGAGCGTTTGTGAGCAAGGATATAATTTTTTCCATAGAGAATCGAAATGAGTGATTAAAATAGCTACGCGAGACTACTCGCCCACCTGGTCAGGGTTGCACAGCACCACCGAACCTCCCTTCATCTGGTGCGCAAACCAGTCGCGAGCGGTCGAGATGTCGCCGAGTTGGTCGACCAAACCTTTGCTCAGCGCCTCAGAGCCAGGAACTGCCGCGCCGTCAGCAAGAGTAGCAACGGTCGTGGTAGACATGTTGCGATTATGCGCAATCTCACTGACGAGCGTTTGGTACTCTTCGTCGACATTTTTCTGGAGCAGTGCGAGCTCGTCTGCGGTGAGCGGTTTGTCGGGGTTGCCCGCATCTTTGTACTTGCCCGAGGAAATTTGCTCAAACGTGTTGCCCGCCTTCGCATTCGAACCAGAGTAATCAACAAACGAGCTGGTCACGCCAATGTCGCCAACACTCGAGAATGGTGACGCGATAATCGTCGAAGCCCCTGTCGCAGCAAAGTAGGCAGCAGAATCCCCTTCGTCGTAGATGAGCGCAGCAGACGGCTTACCGAGCGACTTCAGCGCCTTGGCGATGATCTCGCCACCGACGGGCGAGCCCCCAGGCGAGTCGACCTCCAAGAGAAGTCCATGAATACTGTCGTCTTCCTTCGCCTGCTCGATCTGCGCAACAACCACATCAGCACCAAAACCGCTCGAGGAGTATCTCGACTGCATAGCATCGGTCGCATAGAGCTCGTCGTTTTCGAGACGGACAACGGCAATCGAGCAGCTATTACCATAGGCGTCAAGGTAGGTCTGCAAGGTGTAGCTTTTTTGAGATGTTGGCACAGTCGTCTCATACACATACTTTTTGATCAGCCCCGCACCAACGAGGTAGAGTGCGGCAGCAACAAACACTACGAACAACAATCGCGATAGGAAGTATCGAAAAATATGCTTCCACGGCGACTGCACCAAGCGCTCGATAGGATTTTCCATATATATGTACTAAGAATGGTAGCGTGCACACCGCGAGCGTGCAAGAAGAAGCGTGTTGATAAGGGCGCCAGACGACGCGCTTGTGTCGTTAGTAAGCTGGAGGAACAAACGTTTTTGGGTTAGCATCAGAAACGACAGAGAACGTCCACGTCGCAGTGTTGTAGTGATACACATGATTCTTGTCCTTTGCGTAGTCGGTACTGTAGCCCGAACTATCTAGCACAAGAGAGAATGTTGCCGCATCGACACCGGATACTGTTGTGGTGCCGAAATACACGCTGTGTTTGTCTTTTGCTATCTCAAGAATAGAATTGGGATCATCGTATGACACGAAGGTTGCTGGGTCCGCACCCGATACCCGCTTGTCATCGAGATACACGTAGTTTTTATCCTTCGCGTACCCTCCTGCAGGTTCGACGTGCGAATTGTCGATAGCAACCAACACGAACGTCTTTGGATCGGCGTCATCGAGCATTTTGTTTTGATAAAAGACATGTGTTGCATCCTTGCCATATCCGCTCTCTCTCATGTCTCCCTGAAGCATCTTGAAGTGCAGCACAGTGAACGTACTCGGATCAGCACCAGACACGGTGCATTGTATCCAGTAGACATGCGCTGCGTCGTGGCTATAACCTTCGTACTCTGTATCATACGGAGCAAATGTCTTTGGGTCTGCACCAGGAATTGCTGTCGCGAGAGTATGTACAGCCTCTGGATTAAGACTGTACACACGCACTGCATCCGCTGCGTAATACTGACTAGCCTTAAGCGTCACTGCCGAGGCGGGACGATCCTCCTCCATACCACAAACGCTACCTTGTGCCGCAACAGCAGTAGGAGATGTGACGGGTGCGACCGAGACAGAGTCTGGCACATACTGTCTCATCAACTGCCAAAACACCAGCAACACAACTACAGCCACAACCATCACCGCAAGCAGAACAAAAAGAATGTTTCTCTTCATACCATATATAATTACCATGACGCTAGTATACCCTGCTTTGCCGTAGTAAGAGGGGTGTTATCCCTGGTGATGCATACTACTGGCTATTCGCCTAGATTGATATCCTATACGAGCATCATAACATACCAAAAAGACCACCTTACACATGCAGATCGGATATCTGTTGGTATCCAATTTTGTCGATGGCGCGACCTAGTGGACGACGTTAGAACTGGGATAGAGAAAAATAAGGGGTTCGAAATTGTTATCGCACCATCTCTGCGCACACCCTTGAAATAATCGATTCCGTACGATCGGTAGCCATCTGTTCATCCTTGGATGCTCTGAGAATTAATGCGCGAACAACACATTGCCGTACTGGTAAAGGATACGATAAATCCACATCACCAATAGTATTAAGTATCTGGGTTGGGGTTGTTTGGCTGAAAAAAAATACTCGGTCTTGCAACTCTTTCATGCGAGCTCGATTTTCTTCAGTATTTGCAAAATAACCTCCCGAGCGCAGCACTTCAACCACCATCTCTTCTTTACCGCCTACGACCTCAAGTTTTGCCTCGCGCAGCTCATGTTGCACTTCGTCCATCCGTGCATTAATTGCACCCATTACAACACTTTCTCCTACCGAGTTCGCACCACTATCAAACCTGACCCCAAGTTGTCTGAGTTTAGTACCAAGAGCACTATCTTCTGGTATGTCTCGGAAATAATTCGGCGTCCTGTGTTCATCAAAACGAGTTTTCTCTTCTCGGGCTTCATTTACTGCAGCAACGGACTCTGCAAGTGGTTTTTTACCTTCTTGGGTAATACCCTCTTGTATACCTGTGCGGACCAGCGCATCTGATGCTTCAGTCTGTTTTCTTTCCGCACTCCACACAGCAGCGTCGAACAGATCTGTAGCCTCCATCGCAATCGATCCAAACACCAGCTCCAAATCTCTGTATGTGGCCTCTAGCCTTTTGACCTTCTCCGGAGCAGTTTCTGGACTTGCAATCCCTGACCCAGTTGAGGGTCCAGTTTCTTGTCTGTTGCGCGGCATTCCTTCCTGCATATATTTATGTTTAATCAAATGTGGATAAAATCTTGAGTACACACCTAGTATACCCTACCGAGCACGCTTACGCACAGTCGTTAGTGCAGGTTTCACCAAATCAGTTCCACCGTCCCGTCCCCCACACCAAACAAGCCTTATTTATTGGACCAAAAACCGATGCGCAGTGGGACTTGGTCACAGATAAATTGCTACGCAATTTTCCGCGACCCCGACTCGCGCTCTGGACGCGCAGACGCGTCCGGACTCCGCTTCGCTCCGTGCGCTCCGTCTTTCAAGCCCCGTCCTGCCCGAAGGGCAGCAAAAAAGAGTCCCGAGTGGGACTCTTTTTTGGCTGCTGCGCAGCGGACGGGACTTGAACCCGCAACCTCCCGCGTGACAGGCGGGTGCTCTAACCAGTTGAGCTACCACTGCAAACTCCCCCAACTTACCACAAAGAATCACTTTGGTAAAACAACCCACCTGCGAGTACTGTAGCAGATGCCTTAGTGGCAATATCCAGCTGATCAAGCCACATCCGCTTTCACCCACTACCACACCTCTGGAGAAGCTTTATTTCGTTTTTGTCGAAACAGGACATAGCCCCGCACTGTGTGTGTCGGCGGAAGGACTTGCACCTTCGACCTTGGGTTTATGAGTCCCATGCTCTAACTACCTGAGCTACGCCGACATATGACGCCCCCGACATACTGCACGAGGGTGATGCTACCGTACCATACCACGAAAAAGGGCGATCCTCAACACGCGGCACAGTAACCCCTCACACCCCCAATCCCCACCA
>CAIRHB010000031.1 GCA_903878285.1 Candidatus Adlerbacteria bacterium
CGTCGCTTCATGGAAGTGTTGGGGTTCTATACACCCGAAGAGAAGTATCTGCAGGCACTGAAACGAAAAAAGCGCCCGAAGGCGTAGAAGATCATCGTCCAAAGAAAGGGGGTTGGGTGCCGCGGCAAACAAGGCGACGTATGCCAACAAGGACGCAGCAAAGGTTGCCCCTCTGCGCCCGCAGTCGCAAGATTATCATTTTGAACAGGGCGACCTCACCTATCACGACACCTACTTTGGTGCACGCGACTTCGTCGGCGAGGAGGTGGTCTACAAAGCAGGCGAGCCCGTATGGGCGATGAACTACTACGGCTTCGTGCTCGACGAAAGCATCTCGACCGCAGACGCGTACGCGATACTGCGCCCAGCGCTGAGCCAAGAGTACGCGACATACTCCAAGTGCGCGGACCACGCGAGTTTATGCTCGACACCAGCCGCTACACCAACCGCGTCGATGGCACGCTTGAGCACTTTTCGGGCGAAGAAGATATTTACCTTAACGATGCGCTCGTCTACCGCGGCCTCTACCATGGTGGGAGAATTGAGTAACACACTACGGAGGTCCGTCCTCCGTATAGATTAGACAGCTAGCCCCGCGGACTTGGCGAGTGACAGAAACTCGTCTTTTGCTTCAGGGCGCATGTTGTAGTGCATCGGGAGGAGTGCGCCGATGTGTTTGAATTGCTTCGCGAAGGCGACCGCCTTGGCAGGGCCGAAGGTGTAGAACCCACCCACTGGTAGGAGTGCGTAATCGACTTCGAGTGTACTAACGTTGATACCTGATGGGTAAAAGATGTCGCCACCAAAGTACAACCTCTTGCCATCCGCCTCGAGCAAGAATCCGAAATTCTCTTTTGGTTTGGTCGTTACGTTTGGTCCATGATCAACCTCGAAGAAGGTCACGTGCACCCCACCGCCAATGTCGCGTGAGTCACCAACTTTTACTTCTACAATATGTGACTTCGCGGACTCATCTCCCCATAGGTCAATGCACTCGCGATTGAGATACACCGTCGTCGGCGCGAGCACTTGGATCTGCGGGATAGAAAAGTGGTCGCGGTGCAGGTGCGACACGAGCATTGCGTCTGCCGACATATCCGCTAACTTCTCGACCGGCGTATAGCTCCCAATATCAATCGCGACGCGATACCCTGCCGCCGTCTCAACAATAACTCCCGCTTGTTCTAGCTGTATGATTCTCATACTTCGAGTATACCAAACTCGTCCCCCTCCGCCGAGGTTAAACCTCGGCGCCTTTCTCTACGGAGGTCCGTCCTCCGTATCACCACACCCATTCATCAACCGTTCATGCCGCCTATGCCATACTGCTCGCAGGGCAATTACTAGCATTTATCTTGTAACCTACACACCATGCAACATCTTGATGCGATTGATTGGCTTGCGTTCGTGCTCCTTATTATCGGTGGGCTCAACTGGGGTCTCGTCGGCATCTTTAATCTTGATCTTGTTGCCTATCTGTTTGGCAACCTGTCGATCATCAGCCGCATCGTGTATACCCTCGTCGGCATCTCGGCGATCTACGCCATCTACCCGCTCACCACAAAGTCGTAGAACGACAGCGCGAGGCCATAGTATACTTACCCTATGCAACCGCGATTCGTCGGCACATTCATGGTTGTCATATTGCTCGCGTGCGTCGCGACAGGGGCGTTCGTATATCCCACCCTCCCCGCGACAGTCGCCTTGCACTGGGGCGCAGGCGGGCAGGTCAACGGCACAATGAGCAAGTTGTGGGGCGTGGCGCTCTTGCCGCTGATTATGCTCGCATGCATTGTCCTGTGGGCAGTGCTGCCGCAGCTTGACCCTGTCGCACCAAACTTCACCTTATTTCGCTACGTATACGACTTTATCTTCTTTCTACTCGTCGCGTTCTTTGCCTATGTGTACGCGCTCACGCTGCTCACCAACCTTGGGGTGCACTTCAACATGACGACTGCGCTCCTGCCCGCGCTCGCGGCACTTGTCGCGATCCTCGGCGCGCTGCTGCCAAGCCTAAAACGCAACTGGTTCATCGGCATCCGCACCCCGTGGACACTGTCGAGCGACCGCGTCTGGGACAAGACGCACCGCCTCGGGCGCGTCCTGTTCGAAGTCTCTGCCGTGTGCATCCTCGCCGCCGCCTGTACCCCACCTCCACTTGCGCTCTGGCTCGCCCTACTCCCCCTCCTCGCCGCCACGCTCATCTGCGTTGTGTATTCGTATGTGGTGTTTCGAGAGAACTAGCAAGACGCTATGGTGCTAAGGATTTTTTCGCACATTTCCACACCATTGCCTTCATTCCTGTTTGAGAGGAAAAGTATCGTGAGTTTTCTTTCTGGTATAGTGTAAAACCCAATCCTAAAGCCGATAGAGCCGCCTGCGTGATAGCGCACCTTGGTTCCTCCATACTCCTTTTCAAATAGTCCAAACCCGTAGTAGCTAGGGCTCGGCTGCTCATTGGTCAACACCCGTCTTTCGAACAAACTATTCGTATCCAGTGCACGACTCCACAACGCAAGATCGTTGAGAGACGAGTATACGCCGCCGTCACCTATAGTTGCGCTCGTCGCATTTTGATCAGTACGCAGCCATGCATTCCCTCTTCTCGAATACCCATACGCTCGGTTTGGTATGGCAGTGACTCCTTCTTCGTTAACAAACGTGTTCTGCATACCAAGAGGAGCAAAAAGCTCTGATCGTACAAACTCGGCGAAACTTTTCCCCGAGACAAGCTCTATAATAATGGCGAGGACGCAATACCCACCATTGCTGTAACGAAACATACAACCAGGCTCAAAATAGCCATGATCCTGCTGCATCAATAGTTCGACAACTTCGTGGTCATGAATTTGTCCAACATACTCCTTATCCAGAAGCTCCTCGTAATCAGTGAGTCCTGATGTATGCATAAGAAGTTGCGCAATAGTCACCCTCTTGGTGTTTTCGGTACACTGTGGAAAAAACTCCCCAAGATTTGCATCCAGAGATAAGAGCCCTTTTTTATGCAACGCTAATATCGCCGACGCAGTAAAGTGTTTGGACACAGACGCGAGACGAAAGTTGGTATCTGGTGTCACAGGTACAATATTTTCTATATCTGCACACCCTTGTGTTTTGATAAGCAAAGGAGAGTCATCGCGAATGATCATGATTGCACAACCCGGCACATCACCTGCATATGGTCTGGTGATTTGTTCAAATGTTGTCATGTTGTAGTAAGTATACCTATCGATTAGAAAAATGGCGACGCGGTTTTTGAGACCGCGCCACCATTGTATGTGTCGCAACGCGTTAGTACGCCCGCACTGGCAGGAAGATTGCATCGCTTGCGCCATGAATGAGCCGGTCCTGACGCAAGACGAGGTCGCCATACGGAGTAACGAGGCACTCGCCACTGTCGCGCACCACCAGAAAGTAGAAGCCGATACGCGCCCCAACTTCCTTCGCAGCGATACGGGAGGTGCTGATATCTTGCAACGCGCTGGTATGCAGAGGGGGTGTGCGCTGGTACACCCCGTTTACTGCGTCGTCCCACGTCTGCCAGAAATCACGTGACCCATGCCACCACTGCAACACAGGGCTGCGACCAGTGTTCTTACGTCCCGACGAGGCTTCGCGCCGCAGTTCCCTCAAGAATGGCGCTTCGTTACTGCTTGCACCAACCACTGTGCCACGGCATCCCCACGAGTGGTCTGTCTCGACATCAGTGTTCTTAATAACCCACCTGTCGCGCTCCTTGGCGATACGAATCAACTCAGCATCGCTCTTAACGAGGGAGAGAAGCCGCGTGTGTGGAAACACGCTCCGCAGAAACGCGAGAGCCTCTGCGTCAAGAGCAGCTTCGAGCGCTTTTGTCAGCAAGGCATCATGCACCATCGCGAAGATTGCCTTGCTGTCGAGGTATGGCTCGGCAGTAGCAACAGTGAGACCTGCTAAGCTCCTTTGCGCTTCCGGCAGAGCCATCTCGCTGCGATACGAGAGCCGGTCGATAAAGGAGCCACGCAGGTCATGTTCCGAGCAGGTGTCGATATTACCCGCCCGAATATCAATACCCGAGGCTTCACGCAGCATCTGGGAGAAGAATTCCGTCTCCTCCAGACACATGGTCGTAGTCGCGGTCGCGTAGAATACGCGCGATACGCCCATCTGCCGATACCACTCCGCAAACACGTCGAGTACCTGCCGCTGCTGTGCACGCCCGAGACCAGCGAGCAAGTATCCACGCCCCGAAGGGACAAAATCGAGCTCACAGATCTTGGGACCATCCTTTGTCAGGAGCACATCTGGGCGAACGCAGTGCCCAAGCGACGTCCCTGTCCCATACGCTGGCACATTGTATGGGATCGCCTGACCCCACACTGGATGTGCACGCAGAAACGGAGACGCGACAAAATCAATCAGCCTTGGCAGCGCCAGCGCGAGCTTTTGGAGAAAGTCCGCGATGGGAATCCGCGGCAGGGGATATTCCTCCGCCTGCTCTAGCACATGAACAGCTGCACTACGTTGCATACCACTCTTCCTTTCTTGCAAAGAACTGTGGTGTCCTGATGGGCACCTTGCTGGCGGCTTCTAGACTCCGCCAGCAGGGCAACAATCAGTACAAAAGAAAACCCGCTCCTTGGTTAGAGGAACGGGTTTTCTTGCAATTGCGTTTGTATATTTTTATTTTCCTACAGACGCAAAAAACCCGCTCCTCGTGCTAAGGAGAAGCCACTTCATACCATGACGGCGATGTGCGCGGGTTGCGTCCATACAGCGACTATACCAAACGGCTAAAAAAGCGCAAATGCTGCTTGTGGTTATGTAGGGAGATTATCTCACCTGCTTTTTTGTTTTTGTTGATGCTTCTTTTGCCTTTTTCTTCGCTCGTGTTGCGGTAGACGGAGCGCTCGGCTCCCCTGTCCAGAGCTCGGCGAGGTTTTTGTAGAAGAGCGGGATGGTTTCGATGCCGCGGTAGAAATTTTTGAGCAGGAAGTGCTCGTCGGGCGCATGGAGGTTGTCGGTCGGCAGTCCAAAACCCATCAGCACCGTCTTGATGCCAAACAGTCGCTCGAACATCGGCACGACGGGGATGCTCCCGCCCGAGCCCAGCGGTAGCGGCTTTTTGCGAAAAGTTGTTTGCAGCGCCAGCTCGGCAGCGCGGTAGCCGATGTGGTCGGCAGACATACTGTACGGATACGCCGCGCCGTCGAGACGTCTTGTCTCGACGCGCACACCCGCCGGGGCGACGCGCTTGATATGCGCGAGAAACAGCTTCTCTATCTCTTTTGGATCCTGATTGGCGACGAGACGCACCGACACTTTTGCATGCGCCTCGCGTGGAATCACCGTCTTTGACCCCTCGCCGGTAAATCCACCCCAGATGCCGTTGACATCAAGCGTCGGGCGCACGGTCGAGCGCTCGACCGTCGAGTAGCCCACCTCGCCCACCAACTCGCGCAGACCCAGCTGCCGGCGATACGCAGCGTCGCTGTGCGGCGCGCGGGCGATCTCGGCGCGCTCTTTCTTGGTGAGCGTGCGCACATTATTGTAAAAGCTAGGTATCGCGACACGACCCTTTGCGTCGTGCAGCGACGCGATAATCGCCGAAAGGGCGTTCGCGGGGTTTGGCACCGCACCGCCAAAGATGCCCGAGTGCAGGTCGGTGTTCGCACCATAGACGTCGACCTGAAAGTAGACGAGCCCGCGTAGCGATGCCTCGATACCGGGGATGTCAGCGGAGACAATCGACGTGTCGGACGCGAGCACAATGTCTGCCGACAGCAGCTCGTGATGCTCTTTGCAAAACGCCTCCAAGCTCGGCGAGCCAAGCTCCTCCTCGCCCTCGATCAAAAACTTGAGGTTGCATGCGGGCGCGCCCTCGTGCTGCATCAACTCGAGCGCCTTGAGGTGCATATACATCTGCCCCTTGTCGTCGGTCGCGCCGCGCGCGTACACCTTGCCGTCGCGCACGGTCGGCTCAAACGGCGGCGTTGTCCACTCGTCGACGGGGTCGGCGGGCTGCACGTCGTAGTGGCCATAGACCAGCACCGTCGGCACTGCGTCGGAGACACGCACCTCGCCGTAGACGACCGGGTGCTTGGCGGTTGGCATCACGCGCACCGCGCTCGCCCCCGCCTCCTCAAGGCGCTTGGCGACCAACGCTGCGGCGCGCTGCATGTCGGGCACATGTGCCGGGTCGGTGCTCACCGACGGGATCCGCAACAACTCCTTCAACTCCTCTAAAAAACGTTCCTTATTTGATTCAATATAACTGTGCATGCGCGTACTATACCACCACCCGCGAGTAGGGAAAATAGGAAAAGGTTCCTGACACCTTTTTCCCAAGAAACTACAACATGATAGACCCTCATCTGGTAGAATGTACAAATGAAAGCGCATCCGGAGACGACGATTGGGCATGTGCATTTGACGGTGGCGGATTTGGAGCGGTCACTTGGGTTCTATCGCGACCTTTTAGGGTTCACGGTGACGGCTCGCTATGGTGACTCGGCGGTGTTTTTGGCGGCGGGTGGGTATCACCATCATATCGGGCTCAATACGTGGGCGGGGCGTGGGGTGACGCCGCCGCCGAAGGGGCACTCGGGGTTGTTTCACTTCGCCATACTGTACCCCACCCGGCGCGAGCTCGCGGCGACGCTTAAGCGCCTGCTCGACGCGAAGTATCCTCTGACAGGCGTCGCCGACCACGGCGTGTCGGAGGCGCTCTACCTCAACGACCCCGACGAAATTGGTGTCGAGCTCTATGTCGACCGCCCAAAGAGCGAGTGGAAGGTAGCCAACGACGGCCAAGTCGAGATGGTCACCGAGCCGCTTGATGTCAACAATTTGTTGCGCGAGTTGGAGCGATAGCGGAGCGGAGTTTCTGATACCTTGCTCCACTGTACGTGTACGGCAGTCTGACTACGGCACGTCGGTGGGTACTCCAAAAACTCATGAAGGTGTTGGTATACTGGGGCATATGACTACCTCTTGGAAGACGCTCGTGGCAACGGCGGTGGCGTTGGGTGTGGTCGCGATCGGAGTGGTGCTTTTTATACGACCACCTGCGGCGTGGCTCTCGCAGCCGCATAACATGGCGACCACTACTCCCCCAAGCACACACCTTGGCACGGACGCAAAAAATACTACGTACACCATCGACGGAAGTCCCGTCACACTTGTCGACGGCGTGTCTGTCGTCGCTGCTGCACCCGGCTCTGCCGCGACAATCACCACTCGCTACTTTGGCAACGAGGTAGTGCACGACCTCAACGGGGATGGTCGGCCTGACACCGCGGGTATCTTGACCCAAAGCACCGGCGGTAGCGGGACATTCTACTACGCGGTCGCAGCGCTCAACACGCCAAGCGGCTATGTCGGCTCGCAGGGCGTCCTACTCGGCGACCGTATCGCGCCGCAGGCAACAACTATAGATGAAGGCACCACAACCATGGGGACCAACAGACAAAATGTAGTTGTATTTAATTATGCAGAACGGAAGCCAGGAGAGAGCTTTGCGACACCGCCGTCAATCGGCAAGAGCCTGTGGTTGAAGCTCGACCCCGCTACGATGCAGTTCGGCGAGGTTATGCAACAGTAGTATCCCGCCGCCGCTTAACCCCACGCTCATGAGCACGCTGTAGACTCACACTATAAAAATACGCATAAGAGCGATATAGTATCCATATGACTGAACAAGCCGAGTACACCGTCGTGCGAGCCAATAAGGAATACGAGGTGCGCCTATATCCTGCACACATCGTGGCACAAACGGTGGTGCAGGGTCCATATCGCCGCGCACTCAACCAAGGGTTCCGCATCGTGGCCGGTTACATCTTTGGCGGCAATAGAAAAAAGGAGCGCATTGCGATGACCGCGCCCGTGGTTGAGCAGAAGATGAGCGAGAGAATCGCGATGACCGCGCCGGTGCTGGCGAGTATCGAGGGCGAGTCGCACACCATCTCCTTTGGCATGCCGCGCTCCTACACGCTCGCTACTCTGCCGACCCCGACCGACCCACGAGTGAAAATCGTTACCGTCCCAGAGAAAAAAATGGCGGTGATACGATTCTCCTGGCTACGCACCGCTGACCATGTGGAGGCAAAAAAGCGCAAGCTGCTTGCCGCACTCACACGCGACAACGTGGTGACACACGGAGAGCCGCAGTATGCTGGATACAATCCGCCGTGGACACCACCCTGGATGACCCGCCACGAAGTGCTGGTGGAGATAGAGTAAAAAAATATTTGACTAAACTACTTTAGTGTGGCGGAGGCGGAGAGATTCGAACTCTCGGTGGGTTGCCCCACACAGACTTTCCAGGTCTGCGCACTAGACCGCTATGCGACGCCTCCGTGCCTGATAGTTATCGCACGTTTGGGACTATTTCTCAACTCAAGCTAGTTATCCCCCACGAGGGCTTTGATGCGATCCTCGATCGGCGGGTGGGTCATGAAGAGTTTCGAGATGCCGCTCATGGCAGCGGCGGGGCCAAAGGGGTTAGCGATGTAGAGGTGGGCGGTCGCGTTGTTTGCGGTTTGCATCGGCTGTGTGTATGCGCCGATTTTCGCCAGCGCCGAGGCGAGCCCCTCGGGGTAGCGAGTCAGTAGCGCGCCCGAGGCATCTGCTAAAAACTCACGGCGGCGAGAGATGGCAAGCTGCAGCATCGTCGCGAGAATTGGCGAGAGGACAACAAAGGCGATGGCGAGGATTGCCAAGAGTGGGTTGCTGCCGCGCTCCTCGCGGTCGCCACCACCAAACAATGACGCGCGGAGAAAGAAGTCCGCCACGAGCGTGATGATACCGACCAAGACCACCGCGACCGTCGAGACCACCATGTCGCGATTGCCGATGTGCGACAGCTCGTGCGCAAGTACGCCCTCGAGCTCCTGCTTGTTCATCATAGCAAGCAGGCCCGTGGTGACAGCGACCGCCGCGTGCGTGGCGTTGCGCCCCGTGGCAAACGCGTTCGGCGCTCCGTCGTCGATGATATACACTTTTGGCTTCGGGAGTCCTGCGGTGATCGAAAGATTTTCGACAATACGATTGAGCTCGATATACTCGGGGCCGTCGGCAGGAGTCGCACCTGCCATCGCTATGACCAGCTTGTCCGAGAACCAATAGCTGCCGATATTCATCGCGAAGGCAAAGATGATGGCGATAGTGAGCAGCCCTGGGTTGTGGAAGTACCACGACACGGCCCAGCCGACCGCGACCACGACCGCCAAAAACACGCCCATGAGTATCCACGTCTTCGCGCTATTTTCTGTCTGATGGGTGTAGAGTGTTGCCATACGGAGACGCCGCCTGCGACGAGGTTAGAACTTGACCGCGACGGGCTCGCGTGCAGCAGCGTCGGCGTCGCCCAGCTCGAAGAACTCGCGCTTTTCGAAATGGAATGCGCCTGCGATGACATTGTTTGGGAAGCTTGCGAGCGCAGTGTTGAGGTCGCGAACGTTGCCGTTGTAGAATCGGCGGGCGGCTTGGATTTTATTTTCTGTATCCGACAGCTCGCCCTGCAGCGCGAGGAAGTTCTGGTTTGCCTTGAGCTCTGGGTACGCCTCGGCGACGGCAAAGAGCGACTTGAGTGTGTTGCTTAGCTGATTTTCTGCCGCACCTTTTGCCTCGAGACCCTGCGCACCCATCGCTGCCGAGCGCGCTGCCGCGATGTTTTCAAATGTCGACTTTTCGTGTGTCGCGTAACCCTTGACCGTCTCGACCAAGTTGGGGATGAGGTCGTAGCGACGCTTGAGCTGGACATCAATGTCCGCCCACGCCTCCCCCGCACGCTGCACCATCGTGACAAAATGGTTATACGCAAACACGACCCACAGCACCATTACTGCTAAAACGGCGAGCACTATATATAGAAGTGTCATATGCCTACCAGTATACCAAACCTCCCTGCCATGTACAAAAAAACGCTGTAGCTCACAAATAATGTTACCCACACCCTCTCGCGGGGCTCACAATTCCTGTTACCGTGCCCACATATGCATATGGGTACCAAGAAGGAGATTTACCAGCAGTTCGTGAACGAG
>CAIRHB010000032.1 GCA_903878285.1 Candidatus Adlerbacteria bacterium
CGCTTCATGGAAGTGTTGGGGTTCTATACACCCGAAGAGAAGTATCTGCAGGCACTGAAACGAAAAAAGCGCCCGAAGGCGTAGAAGATCATCGTCCAAAGAGAGGGGGTTGGGTGCCATCGCGTGATACTTCAAATTGAGCAGTACGGGCAACTTCTCCTCATCCAGCTCATCAACACCCCTCTCTTCATACTTCGACAGCACAAAATCCAAAAACTCCTTTTGCTTTTCCTCGAGCCCTTCATATACATGCCCCTTTGCGAGCACTGCTCGTTCTACGCGCGACACTGGCGGCGTTAGGAATGACACATACGAAAGCACATCAAACAAATCGCTCTGCTCCGCATCAATCATCTTCTGCAGCGTCTCAAGCTCATCCTTGCCATACCCAAGCGCAGCAATTTTCTCCAAAAATACCTTGCGCGTGACTGGGTTAGACCAAATAGCTCGCAACTCTTCCTCGCTCTTGAAGAAGTCGGGCATTGCACCAAACAGTTTGTCCATAAACTCCTGCACCGAGACCGGCTTGCCGTCTGCACTCCAAAAAGAGGTGGCGATCATGTGCTGGATCTCGCGCTCTTTGCCGTCGCGCAGACGTATCTTTATTTTTTTCTTCGGCTCTTCTGGCAGCTCTGGAGAAATTGATGTCTCGTGTGTGCCGCTTTTTTGTTTTGGCTCGCGAGACTCTTTCTCTATCGTGTCGTCAATCGGCTCACCATCCCACTCGGGGTCGGCAAAGTGGTGATACGCATCAACAAAGTCGTACACGGTAAAATATTCTTTACCGTCAAAGAGCCTCGTCCCACGCCCGATAATCTGCTTAAACTCAATCATCGAGTTAACTGGGCGCATTAGCACGATATTGCGCACGTTGCGCGCATCGACACCGGTCGAGAGTTTTTGCGACGTTGTTAGCACGGTTGGGATCGTCTTTTCGTTATCCTGAAACTCGCGCAAATACTGCTCGCCGCGCGCGCCGTCGTTCGCGGTCACGCGGACACAGTAGTTTGGCTCACTACTCGTCTTGTACTGATTCACCAAGTCACGCACTGCGAGCGCATGATCCTGTGTCGCACAAAAGATAATAGTCTTTTCGTCTTGGTTGATTTCGTCGAGCACAATCCGCACACGTTTTGCCTCACGCTCCTTAATCGTGATTATCTTATTGAAATCTGCCTCCTCGTATATCTTCCCTTCCTCAACCTCGCCCTCGACCACTTCGTCGTCAGACGTGTACACATAGTCGTCGAGCGTTGTCTTGATGCGCTTTACTTTAAACGGCGTCAAAAAGCCGTCGTTGACTCCTTGCTTCAGCGAGTAGCTATACACAGGCTCGCCAAAATATTTGTACGTGTCGACGTTGTCCCGACGCTTGGGCGTCGCGGTGAGCCCCAGCTGCACTGCCGAAGCAAAATACTCCAAGATGCCGCGCCAGTTGCCCTCGTCGTTCGCGCCGCCGCGGTGACACTCGTCGATAATAATGAAATCAAAAAAGTCGGGCGGATACTCACCAAAGTACGGGGCACTTTCACGACCACCCTGCGGTGAACTTGTTGAACCTGTCATAAACGTCTGAAATATCGTAAAGAACATACTCCCGCCAGTTGGCACACCACCCTTCTTGCGTATATCAAGCGGATTAATCCGCACGCGCGCATCACTTGGGAAGATTGAGAAATCGTTCCCGAACGCTTGGTCGGCAAGAATGTTCCGATCCGCTAAAAAGAGTATGCGTGGGCGGCGCGCGCCATCCTTTTGCAAATTCCATCGTGCTTGAAACAACTTCCACGCGATCTGCGCGGCGACCACCGTCTTGCCGGTACCGGTCGCCATCGTCACCAAGACGCGCTGCTTGCCCTCGGCAACTGCATCAAGCGCACGATTGATCGCCAACTCTTGGTAGTAGCGCCGACCCTTCTCGCCCTCGGTTGGCACGGCGGCAAACTTCTCCTTCCACTCCTGTGCCTGCTGCTCATCCTGCCCATACACCCGCGCCCACAACTCCTCGGGTGTTGGAAATCGCTCGACCAACCCCTCCTGCCCCGAGCGCATCGAAACCTGATATATCTCGCGACCGTTGGTGGCATAGGTATGCTCGATATCAAGCTTTGCAGCATACGCCTTCGCTTGAGCGAGGCCTTCGGTCGCAGGCAGGTCGAGTGCCTTTGCCTCGACAATCGCCAACTTGCGATTTTTGTATACCAATACATAGTCGGCGATCTCGGGGCGGGCACGCGTGCCGCCCGCCTGTATCCGCCCGTCGGTGATGCGAAACTCGCGCAAGATGCGCGACTCCTCCACCTCGCCCCAGCAAGCATCCCGCAGCTTCGGGTCAATATATTCGGCTCTGGTTTCGGACTCGTTCATGTGTTAAATATGCAATACTCTATACTATTTGTAAATATGCCCGGACTGAATTAGCACTCTAAATTGCACCGAGGTCTGCATCCTAAGTGCACCACTCCCTGTTAAAACAACTCGCGATACACTGGATAATTTTCCTTAATAATCCCCTGCCACTCAGCGGTCTCGTTGTGTCCGCTTAGATCGGTCTTCGCATAGACAAGCAACACCGCCACGGACTGCTGGCTCTTGTGCCATGCCACAATGCAGCGATTCCCCGACGTCTTGGCGGACTCCTGCGTCCCCACAACACGAAACTTGGTCTTGATAATGAGCACCTCACCCGCATCACAGATCGTCTCTGCTCTGCTGGTCGACACAAGCGCGTCGATACGCTCGAGCTCGGCAACAATCGCCGACAAGGTACTATCCCACTGTGCCTTATACTTCTTCGAAAAAGTTTTGATAAAATGCCGCTCGGCAAACGCCTCGATATGGACAGAGCAGTTGCCTTGCATAGAGATACTAGAACACCTCGCCCGGGTCCTCTTGGGTAATGAGCTCGTAGGGAATAATCTCGTCCATCCGGCACAGCACATAGGGCAGCTGGTTGTGTGTAAAGTTGACGATCTCTTGGGTCTTCTTATCCTTCCACTTGTGGGCTATTTGCTTCAGCAGCGCCTGCTCGTTGGCAGACAAGGTCTGGATCTTTTCGTTTTTGTTGCTCTCCGATTCACTGACCAAAAACATATCCTTGCCGTTTTCGTTCTTGTGGTCGATTACAATCTTGCCCGCCTGCTCGAGCTCGTCGAGCGCGCGAAAGAAGGCGTCCGGCACCGGGCCGTAGGCGATCTTGCGATACGACATGCCACTCATGCTCTCAAGATGGTCGTAGAACCACGCGAAATCTGCCAAGTAGAGCAGCTTGGCGAGCTTGGTCTTGGGGATCTTGCCGTCCTTGGACAGGTTCATGCGCAGGTAGGTCAGCAGCATGTGCTTGTACTTGGCAAAGTTGGGGATATGTCCCGACAGCAGCTCGTCGACACTAATCGCAAAGAGGTTCGCCAACTTCTGCGCCTCGTCGGTATCGAGCTTTTGTTTGCCCGCCTCAATCGCGGTGTAGGTTGGGCGCGATACGCCGATCGCTTTGGCGACCTGCTCCTGTGAGAGCCGGTGAGCGGTGCGGAGCTCTTTGAGCTTTCGCATATACGCGTTCATACGAACGAGTATATGCGAACCCTGTAAAGAAGTCAAGCAACGTTGGTCGAGATGTTGACTCCCCCGCTGCGGGGTATACAATGCACGCATCAGTATGGTCGAGCTGACATCAAAACAAATCGTAAAAGACTATGTCTAAACCAAACGGAATCAGAACAGGAAAGAGTGTTGCCTCCAAAGCATCGCGCGTTCTTCGCAACGGGAGTACGAGCAGCAACATAAGATCTATCGCAGCAAACGCCCTCGGCAACAGAGCAAAGAAGTCTCGATAAAGAAGCACTATCTAAAAATCCACACTCATAAACGAGGTGGATTTTTATAATTCCCCCGCAAACGCCTGTTGCAAAATCGACTTCTTCAACTCCTCCAAACTCGCCAACTTTTTCGTATAGATCTCCTCCAACTTCTTCGTCTCCCCCGCCAACGCATCAAGTTTTTTCACGATTGCTTTTTGTTCGGAGAGAGAAGGCAGCGGGATAGGATAGCTTTTAAGTTTTTCACCATTAATATTTGCCTGGTGAACACTTGAAGTCACTACTGTTCTTCCGTAACACATTGCAACTGAACTGTTTAGAAAATAGTTTAAATAGTTAGCATCAAGCAGTTCTTCATCTCTATGGATCCTTATAAGATATCCAGCAAAAATCGCTGGGTATTCCCCTTTATAAATTGCCGTTTTCCCAACCAGCTCAAGACTATTTGTGCGGTTAAACAAAACATCGTCATATTTGAGCAAATATTTTTTTATTTCTGCAGCATCATCTGTATAAACCAATTTATCCCAATTAATATGACCCTTCTGTAAGTTGCCCATCCTTAAAACCGCAACACTGCCTTTCTGTTTAGACTTTGCAGATGTCCCATATTCGACTTTTCTACACACCTCTCCAAGCTGCTTTATTTCAAATTTAGGATCACATAAGATCTCATCTAGACATGTCTCAAAAAGCTCGCGGGAGTTTTGCAAGTTCTTCTCCGTATTTGCTTTCGCCTTTTCAATTTTCTCAAACGCCTCATCCAGAATTTTTACAATCCTTTTTTGCTCGGCAAGCGGCGGGAGCGGGATTTCTATATTTCTAAGACTCTCCTGATTCAACTTCGGGACAGTGAGCCCAGATGTATATTTCGTAATATCGTTAAAATAAAAGAAATACGCAATCCACGTATCCAAAATAAGATCTCTATTCGGTCTTATAACATGAGCATGGTTATTGACCCAATACTCTCCTTCAGCAATAAACGCTGTCCAGTCTCCCGAGCCCCATTTCGCACCATCTTCGCCGATTAGTACTAATTTTTCGTCAAAGATAAACCCGCTCACATAGTCCAAAATACCAGTTGCCCCATAATACGGATACTCTCCCGAGGCACGGTGCCGTTTAGTGATTGGTTTTCGTCTTTTATCCAACACCTCGCAGACCTCACCAAGTTTTTTTATCTGCCAATTATGCTTCATTTTTTAACCGCTTCAACATTTCAATCGAGGCACGTAGGTCTTCATCAGAATATCTCTTGTTATGTGTATTCTCGGGGTGATGAATTTGATTACGAATTTTCGTTGGGAGAGTAACTTTACATTCCTTAAGAACACCATCCTGGCCTACTTTGATATATTTTTCTTTTGCATTTAGACCATTCAACACTAGAAACTCCTCGAATTCTTTTTCTGTAAATTTGCCTTCCCGTTCCTGCAGCAAGCCATAAAGTTCATTGTGATAATCACTTGTAGGAATCTCAAACACTTCATAATTGACGCTAGCGTAGGAGGAAATCTTACTATCAAAACGTTCGATCTTGGTTTTATCGTTATTTGTTTTTATGACTTTAAAATTCCTACTTAGGTCATCTTTGTCGATCATATAATTTGAATGTGTAGCGAACAATACAAGGTTGTTGGTTTTATTGTTACTTGCAATCTTGACCAACTCTTTCAACAAAAACTGTTGTGCTTGTGGGTGCAAGTGTGTCTCTGGCTCATCTAAAAGCAATATAGAGTTTGCCAACTGACCATGTTTACTCTGTGCTGATACAGTAAGAAGAAATGAAATAAACTGCTTAAAACCATCACTTCTCTGATCAGCTGTCTTTGCTTTTCCTTTTACTCCTATATCTTTTACATGAAAATTTATTACACCACCATTGTAATTAAAAGTAATCTCAATAGGATGATTAGGCCACACATCTCTTATGTGAGAGGTAACACTCTCACCGAGGGTTTTCTCCAAATCTTCTCGCTCCGTCGAGTCGTCTGGCAATAATGCTATTTTCGCTTGGATATCTTTCTCTGCTATCCCGGACAACTCAAAACAATTTTTAAGTGGTATAGAAATTTGACTCGGGTTTGCGGCAAAAGTAGACAAGGTGATAGGTTCTGAAATCAAGTAACGTGATTCAGCGGTCCAAAAAACAACTTCGTGGGCTTGTTTTGAGATTAAATCAAAACCAAATCCTACAGATAATGTAAACTCTACCGCACCAGCATGAATGATTACTTCATGTTTTTTGATAGCTGGATTTATAATCTCAAAGTATGTTGTAAATGTTGCCCCATCAATCTTTGGAGGCACCTCATCGGGAGCAAGTTCATCAGTTAACTGTTTAAGAACATCTGTGCCTATGTCAGCATCTTCCAGCTCATACTGAAATTTGATATCTATTCGGGTCGTCTGAGGTCGAAAATCTTTTATTGTCACTGGATGCAATCCATCCTTTAACGAAATCGCCTTCAACAAGCTCGACTTACCAGCTTCATTAATCCCAATCAATCCATAGGTTTGACCGCCATCCGCACATAGTGTAATTGGAATAGTAATATCCTCTATACTTCGATAATTTTTTATGTTGATCGACTTAAGCTTCATACTCAATCAAAAGATACCACACTTTGCAACACTTTATATACTTCATCTAGAGTTTTCTTGCTTTGCTCGTCACACGCCTCCATCTCCTCCAAAATTTCTTTTGGGGTGCGGAGTGCGGCTGCGCCGATTTTGTTGGGGTTTTTGACAGAGAGGTCGAAGGTGGCTGGGTCGATATCTTTTGCGTCCACGCTCCACGAGTTTGGCGAATCTGCTTTGGTCTTTTGGAACTGCACGAAATCTGCCAAGTCGGCTTCACTAAGCGGATTGGTTTTGCCGAGGTTGCGCGAGAGGTTGAGCTGGTAGTACCAGATCTTTTTTGCCTGCCCCGAGCCGTGGTGCAGGGTCGGCTTACCTTTTTCGAAAAAGAGCACGATCGTTTTGACCCCCGCACCTTGGAAGGTGCCGCTCGGGAGGTCGAGCACAGTGTGCAGGTCGCAGCTTTCGAGTAGCAGTTTGCGCAAGCTGACAGACGCGTTATCGGTGTTAGAGAGGAACGTGTTTTTGATAACGATACCCGCCCTGCCGCCCGCCTTGAGGATCTTGATAAAATGCTGCAGGAAGAGAAATGCGGTCTCCCCCGTTTTGATCGGGAAGTTTTGCTGGATCTCCCGCCCGATGCCCGCGCCAAAGGGCGGGTTGGCGAGGACGATGTGGTAGCGATCCTTCTCTTGGATGTCGTTGATGTTTTGCGCCAGCGTGTCCATGTGGCGGATGTTTGGCGCTTCGATCCCGTGGAGGATCATATTCATGATGCCGATGATGTAGGCGAGTGATTTGATTTCTTTGCCATACAAGGTTTTTTCTTGGAGCGTTTTGAGTTGTGCCGACGACAGCTTTGCTTGGTTGTGCGTCAGGTAGTCATACGCCTCGACTAGGAAGCCCGCCGAGCCACATGCGCCGTCATAGATCGTCTCGCCGAGTGTTGGCGCGACCACCTCGACGATTGTTTTTATCAGCGGGCGCGGGGTGTAGTACTCGCCGCCGTTGCGCCCCGCGTTGCCCATGTTTTTTATCTTGTCCTCGTAGAGATGCGAGAGCTCGTGCTTTTCCTCGTATCGCTGGAAGCGCAGCCCGTCGACGATGTTGAGTATCTCGCGCAGTTTGTAGCCGCTTGCTATCTTGTTCTTGAGCTCGCTAAAAATCTCCCCGATTTTATACTCGATCGTGTTCGGCTCCTCGGCACGAAACTTCTTGAGGTAGGGAAAGAGTTTGCCGTCGACAAACTCCTTGAGGTCGTCGCCGTCTTGCGCCTTGCGGTGGTCGAGCTTACCGTCGGCATCTTTCGGCGCAGCCCATGCGCCCCAGCGATACTGCGGGTCGAGGATGTAGGCATGCGGCCTGCCCGCGAGCGCGGCTTCTTGCTTTTTGGTCTCCTCTAGGTCGTCGAGATATTTAAGAAAGAGTATCCACGAGGTCTGCTCGACATAGTCGAGCTCGGTCGCCGACCCCGAGTCGGTACGAAGAATATTGTCTATATTTTTAAACGCTTGCTCGAACATGCCTCCAGAGTACCACTATTGGCATTGGTCGCACCACCCCCACTAACAATGGCTGCCGGCCACAAAGCCGGTGGTCCAGCACAGTTGCAGGGAGTAGCCGCCGGAGGGGCGGTCGATGTCGAGCAGGTCGCCCGCGAGGTAGAGGCCGGGGACGACGCGCGACTGCATGGTTTTGAAATCAACTTCGTTAGGGATGACGCCGCCGGAGGAGACGATCGCTTTGTCGGCGCCGAGCAGGTGCGATACGTGGAGCGGGATATGTTTTAACAGCGACACTAACAGTGCGCGTTGCTCGCTGCGTACGCTGTGGTTGGGTGTGTCGCCGTCAATGTTGGCAAGATTGAGCAGCGCTGCGACGAGCGACTTGGGGAGCGGCTGCTCGGGCACTATGTCGCCCAGCGTGTTTTTGATCTGTTTGTTGCTCTCGCCTATCAAAAGCTCTTGCACACGAGCTTTCAGCGCGCCCGGGTCGAGTGTGGGAAGGAGGTCGAGCGCAAGCGTAACCTCGCCCTGCTCGAGCAGGCTGCCGATATACTTACTCAAGTTAAGAACGAGCGGGCCGCTGATGCCCATATGGGTAAAGAGCAGTTTGCCGCGCTGCTGCTGTTTCTGCAGCGGCTGTTTGACGCCGTCGAGATAGATCGACAGCTTTGCGTCAGGCAATGTGATGCCTGCGCACGCGGCGACCCAGCTGTCTTGGAGCGCCACCGGCACGAGCGAAAAGGTATTGTCTTTGATCGTGTGCCCAAGCGCGCACATCCACGCGAAGCCGTCCCCCGTCGAGCCCGTCTCGGGGTGCGACGTGCCGCCGACGGCGACAACACAGCTCTTGCTTTGCAGGGTTGTGCCGTCTTGTAGCGTGATACGAAACACTCTACCATCAGCAACAGTGTTTGAAATCACACTAGAAACTTCTCCATCTGCATCATCATATGTAATGCTCGCCACTGCAGCGTTTGTGTGCACCGTGACGCCCTGCTCTTCTATGTAGTGCGTGAGTACATCCAAGACCGACTGCGCGCGCTCGCTCGTGGGGAAGAGTCGCCCATCGTTCTCCTCTTTGACCTCCATCCCGCGTGCGCGAAAAAAGCTAAGCGTCTCGGCAACGCCGAATTGTGAAAACGCCGAGTAGAGAAACGGCTCGCTCGCGCCATACTTGGGCAGCAGGGTGCGCAGATCTGTTTTGTTGTTGGTCACATTGCAGCGCCCGCCACCCGTGATGAGCAACTTCTTGCCGAGCGTCGCATTTTTCTCGAGGAGCAACACCTTCTTTCCGCGCTCGGCAGCGCGACCAGCCGCGAGCAGCCCCGCCGGGCCGCCGCCGATTACGATCACATCCCACATCTGTCCTGTTTCAGATTTCATAAAAATCGAGGTCTCGCCTCGAACTAGTTTAACCGAAGAGTTTCTCGACCAAAGCTTTGACGCCGTTTGGCTTGACAGCTGACGTGGTGACGATCTCCGTCTCCCCGGCCGCTGCTTTAATCTTCACCAGCTGCGCCGCAAGTTCGCGCTGGGTGAGCTTGTCGATTTTATTTGCAACGATGACAAACGGGTGCGCATTATCGCGCAGAATTTCGATCATCTGTCGATCAAACTCGGTGATGCCGACGCGACTGTCGACAACGAGCGCCACGCACTCGGGGCGAATCGTCTTGTCGGTCAAGTACCAGACGATGAGTTTTTGCAGCTTCTCTTTCTCCTGTGGGTTCACCCGCGCGTAGCCGTAGCCCGGCAGGTCGACAAGATACTTCTTGCCATTGATGCGAAAGAAGTTGATCTCGCGCGTCTTGCCCGGCGTATTGCTAATCTTGACCAGCGAGCGGTTGCCCGTTATTGCCGCGATGATACTCGACTTGCCGACGTTTGAGCGACCAACAAAGGCGACCTGCGGTACGCCGTCGGTCGCCACCTCGTTGGTGCCGCGAATCCCTTTAACAAACTCTGCGGACAAGACCTTCATGGTTTCTTATTTCTTCGCCTTCGCTGCTTTCTTCGCAACCTTCTTGACTGCTTTTGGTGCAACTTTTGCAACCACTTTTGCAGGAGCAGACTTTGCAGCAGGAGTCACTGATGCAGTTGGGGCAACCACTTTTGCAGCAGGTGCTGTGTTTGATGCGAGCGAGCGCACGAGGTCAGTCAGAGAGTCGAGCTTTTTGGTGACGATATCCACTTGTCGCTTGAGCTCGTCGATGCGCGGGTCGGCAGTTGCTTTTGGCGTATACGGCAAGGCTTGATCACGGTTTGGAGTATGTGCGTGTGTGGGAGCAGAGGTAGAAGCGAAGTCACGCTTGGGGAAGGTGCGCTCGGGTGCCGGGCCGCGAAACTCGCCAACCGGCGCGCCGCGCTTACTCCCAAAACACTCCTTACAAAAAACCGGCTTTTGACCATTGGGACGGAAGGGTACCTCGCACTGCTTGCCGCACTCGGCACAAGTCGCAGCGTAGAGCTGTACGGGGCCACGATCCTCGCGCCCGCCGTCCTGTCGGGTATGTCCGCCACCGAAACTCTTGTTGCCAAAGCTCTTGCCACCAAACCCTTTATTAGCAAAGCGCGGACGATCATCGCCACCCCTGTTGTCATGTCCACCGAATCCACCTGTCTTCTTGAATGCTCCCATATACCGTAGTGTAGATTATATAATTTGACTAAGAACCGTTAGTATAGTGTTTTATTAGAAAAAAGCAAGCGCAACACAAAAACCGCCCGGGAGGGGCGGTTTTTGTTCGGCAGCTGGTCGAGGCTTATACGCGAGAAACGCGTACTGCGCTCGGGCCTTTGTCACCCTGCTGAACCTCGAAGGTGACGGTGTCACCCTGGCGGAGCTCATCAAAGGTAACGCCGACGAGATCCTTGGAGTGGAAGAAGAGATCCTTCGCCTCGCCTTCGCGTGCGATGAATCCGAATCCGCGATCCGTAAGGGTCTTGATTGTTCCGGTCATACTCTTGTGATTGTTGTTGTGTTGCTTCTTCAGAAATCCGACCTCGTTTCTTTAGTCCTATACGACACCTCCATTGTGGCATAGAACACCCCGAATGTACACCCTAGTGCTGGGGAGAGCTCGTCGCGGTGCTGGTACCGCACTGCCGCCCAAAGAAGGTACGAGTGAGCGCCCCAAGGAAGCCGGTCGTTGATGACGCGATACCGTGACCCTGTTGGAAGTGTGCTAGCGCATTTGCGGTCGCCTTCCCAAAGTAGCCAGTTGAGATGCCGGTAAAGCCGCTCGTCGAATCTTGTGCGAGCAGCGTTTGCAGCTGTGCCACATCATCGCCATGCGCACCAACACTGAGGTCGCGCGACAGCGGCAAACAGAACCAATCGCCACTGGTATCGCGTGTGCTGCTTGCGACGCCATTATGATAATCATCGCCACGCTGCCCCATCTGGTTTTGCTGATTTGACTGACCAGGATTCTGCCCTGGTGTCGTGGTGCCCTGCGTCTGCGCCGGAGGCACTGCGCCAACGCGGATATGCACCGCGGTAATACTGCTGTCGGTGTTTTGTATACCATCAACCACCACATGTGCACCAACAATGAGGTTTGCGATCGTGCCCACGGTCGGCTGGACCGGCTGCGTGGTCGATGCAGTCGAGGTCGCAAACACCTGGATCGACGTCGACGCGGTAACAGCGACTACAGTAGTTGTGCCGCTAGTCGGCTGGACCGTGATCGTCGAAGTGCTGACGCGTGCAGTTATCGCCCCTTCAATCCCGGCGGTCGCAGGTGTACCACCCTGTCCGTTTTGCTGTTGCCAACCTCCCTGCCCAGGGATCCATACCGTGGATGTACTGTATGAACCACTGCCTCGTCCAGTTAGCACCGACTGCACGCTCAAGACAGTGCTCGGGTCGGCACCGAACGTATTGAGCAAGTTGATAATCGAATTGACCTGAGCACTCGTGAGACTTGCCGCCTGCGTTGGAGCCGCCGCCACAAACAGCGAAACCATCAGCACCGCACCAAGCACACCGTTTCGTATACTACGCATACTTATTCTATATACTGTTAATTCATAAAAACCAAAAGCAAGAAACACCCTGAGGCAGGCAACTAGCCTGCGCTGGTTATTGTACCACAGCGGGTGTGCCTGTTGCCTCAAGGTACTCAACCAATGTGGAAAAGGTGACACACTGCACCTCTGGCTTGCCGCAGACCTCCTCGGCGAAGTCCTGCATCGCTTGCCAGTAGACGCCGTCGTTCCATTTTGAGAAGTGATTGCCGATAACCATTGGCGCACGATCGCCACTGTAGTTGCGATTGAAATATGCGAGATATGCGTTCTCGACTTCTGCCTTGTCCGCCTCCCACTGCGGCGTACCCGCGCTGTCGACATTCTTTGCGCCCGACTGCCGTGTCCAGAGGTTGTAGTCCATCGCGACAACGGGGCGTGGATCACTCCCAAGGTACACCACGCTGAGCGGGATATGCCACACACCACCTGCATCCTTGGTCGGCCATCTGTCCGCAGCAACATCGCTGGCGTCGTAGACAAACCGCTCGTCGCTGAGCACGCGGTAGAGGTTGGCGTTCACACCGAGTTGCGGCGCGCGAAACCCGTGGATACTTGCGAGAAACGTCGGCGCAGAAATTTGCTGCGTCGGATTATCTTGTGGCACGTTCGCCATCAGCGAAGTAAACGAGTCAAACTCTTGCTTCCACTCTGCGTAGCTCCATGTCGAGCCGTCGAAGTGCCCCACCGAGTGCGAGCCAATCTCGTTCCCTTCTGCATAGGCGGTGTTAAACGCAGCAACACGCAGTGGTATATCGGCAGCAGTATTCGAGAATCCTATGTTGGAGACACCTGCAGCGTGCGCTGGCGCATGATACACCGACGCGGTATCGTTGGTGAGAAAATATGCAGCGTTGATAAAGTAGGTAAAGTGCAACGGCTTGCCCTCCCCTTGCATCTTATGCTCGAAGGCGAGTGTCTCGTCCAGCATGTCGACCGACTTTGACCCATCGAACGACAGAAGTACGAACTGCGGCGTCGTGCTCGACACTTGGTAGTGTGTCTTTGGTGCCAAAGCTGCGAGCGCCACTGCCGCATCGAGCTGCTGCGGGTCGGCAGAGTTTTCGTCGGTGTCCGCGTCGCCACTTGCGAGCACCAGACTCGGCTGTATCGCGTGCGTCACATACACATATGACCCCACCGCAACCAACACCAGCAATGCCGCGGCACCAAACCCGACCGTATATATTTTGTTTTTCATACTATAAAAAATACCCACTCGTTCATTTTGAACGTACGTGCACATACACAATACCACTAAGAATCGCGGAGAAAAAGCACCACACCGAGAAGAAGGTTTGGATATAAAACCATGCCGCAATGATAAACGAGACGAGCAGTACGATACCAAAAATGTTCATCAGACGGTGACTCGACACGAGGCAACTCCCGCAGGTCACGAGTACATACAGCGCAAGCGTCGGGTATGGGTATGGGTAGTAGTAGGTGTAGCCGATGCTGCAGTTGACGATGTACGACAACACTGGATGCACCATGATCCCGTAGAGCAGGTACATACCAAGCGCAGTGCCAATGACCGAGAGCGCGCGTAGCATATTCTTGCGATGCACGTCACGCTCAATCGCGAGCAGCGCGAGCGGCGTGACAATCGGCCACACCACGTTGGCAATAATCGTGTATGCATACGTCGCGACTGTGTGGAGCGCTGGCACCCCAAACGACGACCACACGATGCCCTCGACCCCTTGCTGTGCAGCAAACAAGAGCGGCATACTCGCGACCGGAATCTGCTTTTTATTTTTTGTCTGCGCAAGCGTCGCGACCCCCGCCACCGCGAGCGCCCCACCCGCCACAAAACTCGCCGTTGCTGAAAAGCACATACACGGAATAGTATACAACAACTTTTGTGTGGGTAGCATGTGCTGTATACAAAAGGTGACCACAGAGGAACTATCGGCGCACTAGGTTGAGATTTTGGCGTTTTTTGGTATTGTTGACGATACGTCGCGGGCTCCTCCCCGATTCGTGCTGGTTCCTCCCGCACCACATTGCGAGATCGTCTAATGGTAGGACAACAGACTCTGAATCTGTTTATCTAGGTTCGAATCCTAGTCTCGCAGCCAAGTTGAGCTAGCTCAAGTCGCTAGCAAAAACAACAAATAATTCGCCTCGAAAGAGAGGCATTATTTGTTGTAGTATAATACAACAACTGACGGTATAATTTTCTTATGAATGAGGACTCAAAAAAGTTAGGCAAAAACCTAAAAACACTCAGGACTCGAAAAGGTATTACTCAAATCGAAATTGCCAACATCCTTGGTGTTGATCGTTCTTTTGTTAGTAATATCGAAAATGGAAAAAATAACCCTACACTTTCGACTATCACTAAACTAGCAAAAGCTATTAATGTTCCCGTCGATGAGCTTTTCAAATAAATTATGATCAATTTAGTAAATCTACAAGAAAATCTTGAGAATCTAAGTCAAAACTTTTCAAAAGAGACGTTCATATTTGATTTGCTCGCTGTCTACGAGTTACCAAAGAGCACCATTTCGTTACTGTCCAAAAATCCCTCAAAACTATCTGGAAAAGAAGATCAGATCATTTTAAAGAACAAAATGCTCTTTCACGTAACCACACTCGATGAAGACGAGCATGTTGCGATTGATGCTTTGCAGAAGGAAAAAAGCTCACATAAGTTTAATCCTCGATTCATCATTGTTACAGATTTTGTAACATTTTTAGCGATAGATACAAAAACAAAGGAGACTCTCGATATTAAGATTAAAGATCTTGGCAAGTATTATGCTTTTTTCTTGCCGTGGGCTGGAATGGAAAAATCGCAGCATGTTAATGAGAATCCTGCTGACATCCGTGCAGCTTATAAGATGGATAAGCTCTATCAGGCGATAGTAACTGATGATCCTGAATACTATAAGAATAATAGTCACGACCTAAACATATTATTATCGCGTCTCCTGTTCTGTTTTTTTGCTGAGGATACAGGCATTTTCCCCAAGGCAGGCTTGTTCACAAATTCTGTAACATCTCACACTCACGAGAGCGGTGAGGAGATGGATACTTACTTCTCGACCCTTTTCGATATATTGAACACCAAAGATTCCGAACGATCAGGATTTGCGTCGCATTTCTTGGAATTTCCCTATGTAAACGGAGGTCTATTTGAAGCCAAAATAAAACTACCCTCGTTTACGGTGAGTTCTCGAAAACTAATTATAGAAAGTGGAAAATTAGACTGGAGTTCAATTAATCCTGACATCTTCGGATCTATGATCCAAGCCGTCGTTCATCCTGGACAGCGAGAGAACCTTGGAATGCATTACACTTCGGTGCCAAACATAATGAAGGTCATCGAACCGCTCTTTTTAAATGATTTATACGAAGAGTTAGAAAAATCAAAAAACGAACCTAAGAAGCTTGAGAAACTTCGCGAGAGAGTCTCCAAGGTTAAGGTATTTGATCCAGCTTGCGGATCAGGTAATTTTCTAATTATTTCCTATAAGGAATTATCGAAATTAGAATCAAAAATAATCAGTTACGCAAAAGCTCTCGGATACGACATGCCGCCCTACTCCGGTGTATCACTGAACTCTTTTTATGGGATAGAGATAGATGATTTTGCACACGAGATCGCACGACTTTCACTTTGGTTAGCTCAACACCAAATGAACCAGTACTTTGATGGAATATTTGGAATTATGAAAGCAACACTGCCTCTTAAAGAGAGTGGGAATATTGTTTGCGCTAATGCTACTCGTGCTGATTGGGAGATAGTTTGTCCTCGTAAAGACCAACTTGGAAACGAATATGAAATATATATAGCAGGAAATCCGCCATTTGAAGGATCGAGAAAACAAAAGGAAAATCAAAAATCAGATATCGAGTATGTTTTTAAAAATAATACACGACTATACAAGTCACTAGATTATGTATCGATTTGGTATTTTAAGATGGCGCAATACATATCTGGGTATGAATTAATAAAAGGTGCACTTGTATCTACTAATTCTGTGACCCAAGGGGAACAGGTTTCATTGCTATGGCCTATTATTTTTAAGCAAAATATCGAGATATTCTTCGGTTACAAATCTTTTAAATGGAAGAATTTGGCCAAGGGAAATGCAGGCGTAACGTGTGTGATTATCGGACTTTCAAACCCAAATACCAGAAATAAGCGTTTGTATGGTGAGCATCAATATATAAATGCTAAAGAAATTAATCCTTACCTAACCGAAGGAAAAGCTATTTTTATTCACTCGAGAAGTAAGCCACTCTCAGTTTTTCCAGAAATGAACTTTGGTAACATGCCAGCTGATGGTGGAAAACTACTTTTTACGCAAGAAGAGAAAGATGAGTTTATAGAGAAGGAGCAAGGATCAAAAAAATGGTTTAGAAAACTTATTTCTGCAGATGAGTTTTTAAATGGTAAAAGTCGTTACTGTTTATGGCTTGAGGGTATTTCAGATAATGATTTGAATAATTTACCTTTGGTAAGGAAACGCATTGAAGAGCTGAGAATAATTAGATTGAATTCATCTAGACCGCAACTAGCTAACACTCCGCATTTATTTGCACAAATTACACAACCTAAAGATATTAGTTACATATTGATCCCGAGACATTCTTCAGAAAATAGAGACTATATTCCAATGGATATTTTCAGTAAAAATGAGATCGCTCACGATAGTTGTTTGATTGCTCCCGCTGAGGATAAATATATGTTTGCAGTTTTGACGTCAAGGATGCATATGGTCTGGATGAGAGCGGTTGGAGGAAAACTTGAAACAAGCTATAGGTACTCAAAAGATTTGGTCTATAACACTTTTCCTTATCCTGCTATAACTCCGAAACAGAAGGATTCACTCGCTAGCCATGTATACAATATCCTTGAAGAGCGAGAAAAGTACCCAGAAAAAACAATGGCAGATCTGTATGATCCAGATAAAATGCAAGATGGATTACGAGAAGCACACAAATATTTGGATCTCGCTATAGATCAAATATATCGAAGCAAACCCTTTGAGAGTGACGAGGATCGACTGGCTCACCTATTCAAACTTTACGAAGAGATGATTATTAAGGAAAACAGAAAGTAATTTATGAGAAACAAAACCATTCAAGTCGCAGAGGCAACATACGCTCAAACAGGCGAAAGTACCAAGATTAACAATCTTGGTATGCGTGAAATGCAGGCAAAAGCATTTGAGAAAAGAAATGCCCAGTACTTGCTTTTGAAGGCCCCTCCAGCGTCTGGAAAGTCTAGAGCTTTGATGTTCCTGGCCCTAGACAAACTTTCCAATCAAGGGATCAAGAAGGTTATTGTTGCTGTTCCAGAAAAATCGATTGGGGGATCTTTCAGTGAAACCAACCTGACTGATAGTGGATTTTTTGCAGATTGGAAACCAAATGACGACTACAACCTTTGCACACCTGGATTAGATAACGCCAAAGGAAAGGTTGAAGCTTTTAAGAACTTTATGGATAATGACGAAAAAATTCTTATGGCACCCAACCCCCTTTCTTTGGACGATGATCTTCTACGCCTTCGGGCGCTTTTTTCGTTTCAGTGCCTGCAGATACTTCTCTTCGGGTGTATAGAACCCCAACACTTCCA
>CAIRHB010000033.1 GCA_903878285.1 Candidatus Adlerbacteria bacterium
AGCTCGAAGAGAAAGCAAACCGTCGCTTCATGGAAGTGTTGGGGTTCTATACACCCGAAGAGAAGTATCTGCAGGCACTGAAACGAAAAAAGCGCCCGAAGGCGTAGAAGATCATCGTCCAAAGAAAGGGGGTTGGGTGCCGTGCTACTTGCACTGATTTGGATACTTGTTCGAAAGGGCAATGCAAAAATAAACACAAGCACTGTCGTCGCCGCAATGATTGCTACAATTATTGCCACAACAGTAGGCAGAGGAGACAATCATGACCACTAGCTGCGCCACACCAGGCGCGGTTTTCTTTTTACCGAATCTCAAACCCCTCTGCTTTCAATTTTGAATACACTTTCTCCATCGCGGCGTTTGCGTCGTCGTCGGTGAGCGTGCGGTCGAAGGACTGGAAGATAAGGCGAAACGCGAGCGAGGTTTTTGCGGGCGCGCCATCTTTTGCCGCTTTTTCGAACTTGTCGAACAGAGAAATTTTGACACACAACTCCCCCGCTTCTTTTTTGATTATCTCTTCTATTTTTTTATCGTCTGTCTCGGCAGGCGTCCAAAACGCAACATCACGCACGATGTACGGATATTTTGAGAACGACTGGTAGCGCTCTGTAGTAGAAAGTGGCGCGTCGTCGTAGTGTGTAGGAGCGTCCGAAATAGTTGCAACAAACGCATCGAGCTCTGTTTTATACTCCTCTGCTGTCTTCCCTTTCTTCACCTTCTCGACCGCGATGTCGTAGACAATCTCTTCTTTGCCGCCCTTCCATACGGTGCCGATTTCAAATAGCTTTATTTGAGAGAGACCGAGCAGCTCTTTGTTGTGTATATTTTTCTCGAGCGCTGCCGCAAGCCCATCTGCCAAGTTACTACGCAAATACGGCTTTACGCCATCAACTTTGTTGAGCACAATACGCTCGCCATGGTCGGCAAAGACGCTGGTGAACACTTCCGAGAATCCTTGCGAGACCAAATACTCGCGGATTTTTTCCGACCAGTAAAAGTTTTTGTTGATCTCGATTGATTTACTAAACGCGGGCAACGCGACTGCGGGAACTTTGTCATACCCTTGGATGCGCCCAACTTCTTCAATCAAATCTTCTGCAATTGTGATATCGAGCCGCTCGGGTGGGACAGAGACGGTGAATACCGTGTCGGCTTTTTTTCCATCTGTTGCAGAAGTAGTTTCTTTTTTGTAGACAAACCCAAGTCGATCGAACGAATCAGTGATTTCTTTCTCACCAAACGTGTCGCCAAGTACCGCCGCGACTTGTGTTGTGGTAACAGAAACAGTTTTTTTCTCTTGTGGGTGTGGGTAGACATCAACAAAGCCAACCACTTCGGCGCCAGGCGAGAGCTGGAGAATGAGGTCGACAACCGCTTGCATTGCTGTGCCCGCGAGCTCGGGCGAGAGCTGCTGCTCGAAGCGCGCGCTAGCGTCGGTGCGCAGTTTGAGCGCCTGCGCCGTCTTTCGCACCGAGACACCGTCGAAGTTGGCCGACTCGATAATAATCTCTTTCGTCGACTCCGACACGCCCGCGGGTTTGCCGCCTTTGACGCCCGCGATACCAATCGCTTCGCCCGTGTTGTCGTCGGCAATCACGATGTTGGACGAGTTGAGCGTGTACGACTTATCATCAAGCGCGAGCAAACACTCGCCATCCTTCGCCGCACGCACGGCAATCGCATACGTATTCTCCTCCGCCGAGGTTAAACCTCGGCGGATTGGCTCTGCCACAAGCTTTTCTGCCGCGAAGGCATGTAGCGGTTGCCCGAGGTCGAACATCACATAGTTTGTCGCATCGACGATGTTGTTGATCGACCGCTGACCGACTGCCTCAAGACCGTGCTTGATTCGTCGCCCAAGTTCGGTATCTGGCAAGGGTCCGACTGTCACATTCTTTATGTGCCCCGCGACATAGCGACGACATAGCGACGTCTGCAGCGTCACCCTAACCGCAGGTTTAACCTGCGGTTGCAAAGTTTCCGAGGATCCTTTCCCAAGCTCGCCGAGTTTAGGCTCAAGCGAGCGCGTGGAAAGGTCCGAGGAAACACCCGCGAGCGGAAATTTGAGAATTGCCGAAAGTTCTTTGGCAACACCCAAGTGCGACAAACAGTCGTGCCCGCGGTTGGGGGTGATTTTTACATCGAGCACATCGTCTGGTCTCCCAGCAAAGTTTACTCGGTCGACACCATCTATCTCGAACGCATGAAAGGTGAGCGCGTCCGAAAGCACCTCCGTGCTCGGTAACGGATTTTCAAAATATGTCTGTAACCAGTTGCGTGAGATTTTCATGTTAGTATATTTGTATTATGGCTTCGGCCGACCGAGATTCCCCTCCGCAAGGAGGGGTTTCGTTTTTCAGAATTGATTGATGAACCGCAGGTCTGCCGAGTGCATCAAGCGAATGTCGTCGATACCCCACTTGAGCATGGCGATACGATCAATCCCCGGACCAAATGCCCAACCGCGATATTTTTTTGAATCAATGCCGCAATTCTCAAGCACTTGCGGATGTATCATGCCCGCGCCACCAATCTCAATCCATTTGTTGCGCAACTTCTCCGGCGCATTCTCACCAATGAGACGCATATCCACTTCGATAGACGGTTCGGTAAATGGGAAGAAACTCGGGCGAAAGCGCACCTCCGTATCGCTCCCGAAAATCTTGCCGAAGAAAGTTGCAAACGCGCCTTTAAGATGTGCCATCGTAATATCCTCGCCAACCGCGAGCCCTTCAATTTGAAAGAACTCTGCCTCGTGCGTCATGTCGGTCGCCTCGTTGCGAAACACTTTGCCCGGAGCGATCACTCGGTAGGGTGGCAAAATCCCTTTCTTCATCTGCTCGGTCATGTAGCGAATCTGCAAACCCGAGGTCTGTGTGCGCAGAACTTTGCCCGGCTCGTCTTTAATAAAATACGTGTCCTGCATATCACGCGCAGGATGATCCTTCGGCACATTGAGTGCGTCAAAGTTGTACCACTCGTCCTCGAGCAGTGGCCCATCTACAAACGTAAACCCCATCTCACCGAAGATGCGATTTGCCTCGCGGATAAGGAGTGAAATGGGGTGCAAATGCCCTCTCGCTGGTGCTGCTGTCGCCTCCTCTGCCATATCCACACAGTATGGCTCAAAACGGCGAAAAATGCTATACTCGTGGGACGTATGGACTGGTCGCTCGGCATCTATATCACGCTGTTTATTGGCCTCTACTTCGAGGTGTTTTTGCTCATCTCGTTTATCGAGCACAAGCCTGCGCCAAAAACCACCGCGCGCCCGACACACTTCCCCCGCGTGTCGATGGTCGTCCCGTGTTGGAACGAGGAGACAACCGTGGCAGGCACGCTCGACTCGTTGCTCGCACTCGACTACCCCAAGGATAAGTTGGAGATTTTGGTAATTGACGACGGCTCGACCGACAAAACCGGCGAGATCGTCACCGCCTACCACGCCAAACATCCGCATATCATCCTGCATCGCAAGGAAAATGGCGGCAAGTTTAGCGCGATGAACTGGGGCATCGAGCACTCGAGCGGCGAGCTCATCGGCTTTCTCGACGCTGATTCGTTCGTCGCCGAGGATGGTCTGATTGAAATGGTAAAGGCATTTCAAGCGAAGCCGGAGGTGATGGCGTTTGCACCATCGATGAAAGTCTTTCGCCCGCGTCGGATGATTGAGCTCATGCAGCAGGTCGAGTACACCTTCGGCGTGTTTTACAAAAAGATGTTTGATAACCTAAGCGCGATCAGCGTCCTGCCGGGACCGTTTTCGATCTATCGCCGCGGGGTGTTCGAAAAAATCGGGCTCTTTCGCCCTGCGCACAACACCGAAGACATGGAGATGACCTTTCGTATGCATGCACACGGGCTCAAGCTCGCCAACGCGCACACGGCGCATGTATACACCACCGTACCCAAGACGACATGGAAACTGGTTAAGCAGCGCACCCGCTGGTCGCAGGGATTCCTCCAAAACTCGCAGGAGTATGCGCATATGTACCTCAACCCGCGCTTTGGCAACTTTGGTATGGTGGTGCTCCCCTTTGGACTGATCGCCTTTGCATCAGCGCTCTACTGCGCCACGTATGTACTGTGGCGTCTTGGCTCTTCGGTGATCAACCGCACGCTCGACCTATGGGCGACACGCATCCCTCCACACTTGGCCGCACCGCACCTTGAGTGGTTCTACCTCAACACGAGCATGATGACATTCCTGATTCTCATCACCCTTGGTATGACATTTTTTGCCGTCTATGTTGGCAACACGATTGTCAAAAACAAGCTGACGCTCAAATCGTATCTCTCCTACTTCTTGCTCTTTGGCTTTGTCGCACCCGTGTGGCTGGCGCGTGCAGCGTGGGGAGCACTGCGCGCACAGGAGAGCTCGTGGCGGTAACACTATATGTCGTGGAAAAAATACATACTCGCGCTCGCTATCACCGCAGCAATCTTTGGCACGACATTTTATATCACCTCGCATATCGACGCCGAGCGCATCGCCAATATCCGCGCAACCGAGAACCAGATCTCGATCGACATCCTCTCGTCTGAGACACAGTTTGAGCTCCTGGGCAGCCTCGACTGCAGCACCGTGTCGAGCAACCCAGTCTTGCTCACCGAGCTCAACTCCTTGGCAAGTCGCCTGTCGGTCGCCGAGAGCAACCTCGGCAGCGCCAACACCGAAGTCGTCCAGCTTAAAAAACAGTACTCGCTGTTGGAGATCAAAGACTATGTCCTGATGCGCGAGGTCGCGCAAAAGTGCCACCAAAAGCCGGTGTATATCCTCTACTTCTACGCCAACGACGGCAGCTGCCCCGACTGTGCCCGCGCGGGCGAGGTGCTCACCTATCTGCGGCAGCAGTACCCGACACTGAGGGTCTACTCCTTCGACTACAACCTCGACCTCTCTGCCTTACACACGCTGACCTCGCTGCGCGCGCTCTCGGGACAACTTCCTGCGTTCGTCATTAACAACCGCGCGCCAGTCTACGGCTTCAAATCCGTCGACGACCTCGAGTCCCTCATCCCCGAGCTCAAAACTTTGGCAACGTCGACGAGTGCAACGAGATAAAAACCTCCTTGGAGCCACCTCCCAGACTTGAACTGGGGACCTTCGCTTTACAAAAGCGTTGCTCTACCAACTGAGCTAAGGTGGCGCGTTTGTATAGTATCAAAAACCCTACTCCTGCACCACCTTGCGCACGCGCACCTGACCGCTCTTGAGCAGACGCTTTTTATGCTCGCCGACTTCGCGAAGGAACGCAGACACCTCACCAGTACGCTGTGGCGCACTACTGGTCGTGCGACGAATCCACACCAACGTCCGCTCTAACAAATGCTCGGCATAGAGCACCACATGCGCGCTAGCGCGGTGGATATACGCAAGCGACGCCTTGAACACGCGGCGACCGTACACCCGCACGAGTGCGGGAATGATACGCTCGACCCACAGCAAAGCTGTCGCGCAGAGTCGACCGATTTTTGGGCGCGTGCTGCCCCACAACACCGCGCCGGTTTGGAGCTCCCATCGCTTGATAGCGATAAGCAGCACGATACCCAGTATCGATAGAAAGAGCATTATGCTGAAGAATAGCACCATATATTGTTAGTGTGCGAAGTTAGCGAACCGAGAAGCAGGCGAGCTGGCTGACGTCGACGCGCTCGCCAAACTTCTGCGTTGCCGCAGAGAGCAGGTCGGCGATGGTCTTGCTGTCATCTTTGATAAACAACTGGTCGAGCAGGACAATCTCCTTAAGACGAGCACCCACCTTGCCGGTGAGAATCTGCTCGCGGAGGTTCTCTGGCTTGTCCTGCACATCCGGCAGGAACATCTCGCGGAGCGCAGCGAGCCCTGCCTCGCCCACCTCCTCGCGGCGGATATACTGCGGGCGGCTCGCGGCGGCGTGCATCGCAATGTCGTAGGCAAGCTTGGCAAAATCTTCGTTTTTAGAAACGAAGTCGGTCTCGCAGGACAGGAGCACGAGCGTGCCGATCTGTGCGTTACTGTGCACATAGGACGCGACCGCGCCCGCACCGAGCGCACGCTCACCTTTCTTGCGTGCGATCTCGGCACTGCGGCGAGACAAGACGACGAGCGCCTTCTCGATATCGCCACCCGCTTCCTCGAGCGCCTTTTTGCACTCCATCACCGAGATGCCTGTTCGATCGCGAAGCGTTTTGACTGTTTCTGCTGTTATAGGCATAAGAGTATCGTGAGAAAAGAGCAAGTAAATAATACGAGAGAAGATCCAGAGCGCACCAGAGCTATGCTGTTGTTACAGAAGCGGCTGCCTCGGGTGCAACAGGAGCCGGAGCTGCGCCGTAGTTGCTCTCGTAGGTTTTCGCAACCTCGCCGAGCAAGTATGCAACACTCTGCAGCGACGCGTCATTTGCTGGGATCGGGTACTTGACTGCTGAGCAATCACAGTCGGTGTTAAGGATCGCGATGACCGGGATGTTGAGCTGGCGCGCCTCCTCGACGGCGCCACTTTCGAGACGCGGGTCGACAACAAAGAGTGCATCGGGGAGTTTGCTCATACCGCGCAAGCCGCCAAACATGAGTGTGAGGTCGGTGATATCGCGGTCGATGAGCAAACGTTCACGCTTGGTGAACTTTGCCAACTCGCCCTTCTCGCGCATGTCGGTGAGGTCGATGAGGCGCTGCACGCGCTTCTTGATTTCGGAAAAGTTGGTGAGCGAGCCACCAATCCAGCGTGAGGCAACGTAGGGCTGGTTGAGCCGCTCGGCTGCGCGCACCAGCGCCTCGCGCGCCTCGGGTTTACTACCAACAAAGAGTACTGTTTTGCGCTCCGACGCCAGCGATTTGATGTAGCCAAGCGCCTTCTCAAGGCATTGGGCAGTCTGCTCAAGGTCAAACAGCTCGGTGCCGCCCTTGGCACCAAAGATGTACGGCGACACCGACGGATGCCGACGCGACGGCGCGTAGCCGAAGTGCGCACCGACTGAAAATAGCTTATCTACAAGCATTTGTTGAGTTTGTTCCATATGATTTCTATACCGCCTACAGTAGCATACCTGCCCCTCGGTCGCAAGCGCTCTGGCGACAGCGGCATGCTGTTACTTATGCATCATCCTCGTCTGCGGCGCCACCGCCACCTGCGGCAGCAAGCGCATCGAGGATTGGCTCGATCCGACCTGCGAAGATGCTGGGGACGTTGTGCCAACTTTCTTTGATGCGATGGTCGGTCACGCGGTCTTGGAGGATATTATAGGTGCGGATCTTCTCCGAGCGGTCGCCGGTGCCGATCTGCTCTTTGCGGTCGGCGGAGAGCTTTGCGCGAGCTTTGTCTTCCTCATACTGCTCGATCTTTGCCAAAAGGACCGCCATCGCCTTTTCTCGGTTGCCGAGCTGGTTGCGCTCCGACTGCGAGCGTGCCTCGAGCCCGGTTGGCAGGTGAACCAACCGCACCGCGGTCTCGACCTTGTTGACATTTTGCCCGCCCGCGCCGCCCGAGCGAGAGAACTCCATCTGAATATCCGCTGGATTGAGTTCGATTTTGTGCTTTTTGCGCAGCGGCAAAATCGCCACCGACGCGGTCGAGGTATGGATGCGGCCAGACTTCTCTGTCGCGGGGATGCGCTGAATACGATGCACACCGGTCTCGAATCGCAAACGCTCATAGACACCCAAACCATGCAGCTCAAGCACCACCTCCTTGTAGCCACCAAGGTCGGTCTTCGACTCGGAAAGCACGCGCACCTGCCAGCCCAACTCCTCAGCAAAGGCGCGATACATACTCGCAAGCTCTTCAGCAAACAGTGCTGCCTCTTCCCCACCGACCCCCGCACGAACCTCTAAAATCGCCTCGTTGGGAAACTCCTCCTCGACGCGCTCACGTTCTAAAATCTTTTCAATCTCGTCCTGGAGCGCCTTCTTTTGCTCGGCGATACGTGTCAAGTCATCATGCGCTAGATCACCCAACTCGCCTGCAGCAAGCTCGGTCACCTCTTTTTCCTCGATGAGCAAGCGCTCAAGCTCCGCGGCAAAGTACGCGGTCTTTGGGTTTTCCTTATAGCGGTTAATGTCCGCGTCTGTCATCTATTTTGCCTTAGCGGCTGCCTTGCGTGCTTTAAACTTCTCTACGCGACCAGCGGCGTCGAGGAGCTTCTCGTTGCCAGTGTAGAACGGGTGGCATGCGCTGCAGATTTCCACCTCGATCTTTTCGCGGGTTGAGCCGACAGTAAAGGTGTTACCACAGGCACAAGCCACATGTGCCTCGGGGAAATAAGCCGGGTGCGTATCTGTCTTCATGCCAGACATGGTAGCACAACGCTCGGCTAGTCGCAACTGGGGCTGCTGGGGTTGCCGCCGACGATGTCGATCTGGCACTGGTACTTTTTGGCAAGCGCGGCGACCGAGTTGCCATAAAACTGCAGGCTTTTGTTGTTTACATTGCCACAACCAGCAAGGTAGCACATCGCTGCCTTGAACTCACCCGAAGTGGTCTGGGAGTCTGCACCATCGTCAGTGAGGTAGATCGCTGCTGCCATAAACGCGTCCTGTGGATCCCACGGACTCGGCGGCGTATGCCCCGTAAGCGAGCCTACACGATCCTTCGAAGACGTATAGACCCAGTTGCCAGAGCCGCTCGGCTGCTGGACATAGCCCGCGAGCCCGACCCACGTCGACGGAATAAACTGTGCCGGACCCATCGCTCCGCCGTAGCCATACCACTGCTTTTTTGACACTGGCAGCGTGTCAGGGTTCAGCCCCAAACTCGCGGCAATCGCCTTGAACGGCAGCGTGTCGCGTGGTGCTTTCATATCGACGGTCCAACTGCCAGTGCCGACGTTCTCACCCAGGTCGCTCTCTTCGGCGATAATTCCGAGCAAAAAGGCAGGGCGGATGCCAGTCTGCTTTCCTGCGGCAGTGGCATAGTCGAGCGCTTTCGCAAACGGGATTGCTGCTGAGCCGTTGAGCTGGAAGAGGGCTGCGCGGATCTGTGCGGCGGATTTCTGATTCTCTGCGATAATCGCCTTGTACGACTTTTCCTGCCCTTTTGTCTCGGTCAGGATCTGCTGCTTCTGCGCCTGTTGGTCTTGGATCTGCTGCTCTTGCAACTGCTGTACCTGTCGCAACTGTGTCTCTTCCTCAAGCTGCTGCTGAAGGTCGTCCTGCTCTTGCTGTGTTGTCGCCTTGGTGGCGGTGATCTGAGTAAATGATGATTGAATCTTTGTCGTGATCTGATTAAATGACTCGATATCGGTAAAGAAATCTGACAACGTCTGCGACGACAGCGCCAACACAACCAGCGACGTTCCGTCGAGCTGACTCTCCGCACGCAGCATCGAACCCAGCGACTGTAGCTCGCCATTGAGCTGCGAGTTCAAATCAAAGATTGTGCTCTGCTTGTCTTGGATGCTGCCGGTAAGCTGCTCGATAGCAAGATTGCGTGCCTTAATCGACAGTTGCGCTTGCGAAATCTGCGTGTTGAGAATCGTAATATCGCGCGAGAGCGACACAACCTGGTTCTGCGCCTGGTCGAGCACTTGTTGCTGCGCAGCGATCTGCACCTCGATCTGGTTAAGTTGCGCCTGTAGCTGTGCGCGATATGCATCGGTGGTGCTTTGTGCATGCGCTGTTTGTAGCAACACTCCCGCACCGACAGAAAGGATGCAGACAAACAGGAATGCTAGAGCGCGCATACGCCCGGTCGATATACCCATCCCTAGAGTATACCAAACAAAAAGCCCCTGCCGAGATGACAGAGACTTTTTGTATAGTAGCGTGAGATATAGTACGTTACTTCGCAGGATTAGAAGAATCCAAAGAGGCTGTGGAAGAATCCGCCGATGCCACCCAAGATGCCGCCAATGAATCCTTTACCCTGCCCGTCAGTGTCGCCGCTGGTAGTATTCGTGCTTGTGGTTGCCGACTGGACACCCTGATCGATAACCGAAGTAGCGGTCACTGCATTTCCGTTAACGGTTCCCTGCACAACGATCGCATCACCAACCACAACACTCGACATGGTCGAAGTAGCGCCCTGTTTAGTCACCTTGGCGCTAGTCGCATCGATTGTGTAGGTGACGTTGCTCTTGTTGGTAACTGTGATCGCGGTGCCGCTGACCGCAGTGACGGTGCCGCCAACGACTGGCTCACCGTTGCCCTGGATCTGTGCACCTGGATTAGTCGACGACGCAATGCCACCGCGCTCGCCATCACCGCGACCCATCCCTTGTGGAATACCGTCACGAACAGCGGTCGCTTTGACGCTCGTGCCGCTCACCGTACCCTCGACCATTACCGTGTCACCAACGGTTATTGCCGATACAGACGATGCTGTACCTGCCTTAGTGACCGTTGCGCTCGACGCATCAACTGTGTATGTGGTTGGTGTCGCAGTCGACGAGCGCTCACCGAAGCCCTTGCTTGTGACGGTAATGGTATTACCACTCACTGACACTATGGTGCCAAAGACGCCAGGCGCACGATCTGCGCCACGCCCAAAACCCTGATGCTCGCCAGTAGTGGTCGGCGCGGCAGTGGTTGTCTGTGCCGACGCAACACCTGCGAGCAAGAGCGAACCAAGCATCGCCGAGCTAGTAATCGCGACCCCAATCTTTGTAGCTGTTTTTTTCATACTCTATATAGATATCGTCTAGTAATGACTGTGTGTGACACACTTGCTAGTAACTGCGGTCTATTGACCTGCACATAGGTATACGAACGCGCTCTGCTCCTGGGTGCGCGCAACAACAGCGAGCACGACACACGGAGCTGTTTTTTTGGTATAGTAACCGCATGCAATCTATCAAACTTGGGACACTCGACATCATACCCGTGCTCGAACACACCAACCTGCTCGCGCAACCAGTAGCCACAGCGCTCCTCGCGCTCGCAGGAACTGACGCTGTTGGTGTCGCCACCATCGACGCAGCACTCTCCGACACTGCCGCGTTTTGCGAACACTACCAAGTCGAGATGGCGCAAGCGGCAAACTGCGTCGTGCTCGAGGCAAAGCGCGATGGCACGAGCTCCTTCGCGGCATGCGTCGTGCTCGGCAGCACCCGCGCGGACGTCAACGGGCTCGCACGCCGCACACTCGACGCGCGCAAGGTATCCTTCGCCCCGATGGAGACGGCCGTCTCGCAAACGGGGATGGAGTACGGCGCGATCACGCCGGTCGGGCTCCCCCACGAGTGGCGCATTCTCATCGACCGCGCCGTCGCCGACGCACCCCTCGTCATCATCGGCAGCGGCGTTCGCTCCTCCAAACTTGTCGTCCCCGGCTCTTTCCTCGCCTCGCTCCCGAGCGTGCAAGTGCTAGATGGTTTGGGGCAACTGAAACCAGCACCCGCAACCGCAGGTTAAACCTGCGGAAGTACCGCCTTTTGGTGGGGCCGGAATATAATCGACTGTCACAACCGTGTTGCGGGGGCCGGATTTGCACCGGCGATCTTCAGGTTATGAGCCTGACGAGCTACTACTGCTCCACCCCGCTATATACTGCGCACTCTATGCACGCGCTGGGCTAGTATATCAAATAAAATCAAACTCTTCAAACACGCGCTGGTACATGCTCATGGTCGACTGGACGTCGCGCTGGGTCAGCGGGAAGGCATCGCCGAGGTGGGCTATCGCGTTTCGCATGCGGTGCGCCTCCCACGCGAGGTCAAGAGTGGTGAACTGTAGCGGGTTGGCGAGCTTGAGCATATCGCCAAGTGTGGCGCCTTGGTATCCCCGCTCGCGCAGTAGCTGCTCGAGCATGATGTCCGACTCGATGATCGCGCGTCGCCAGTCGCTGTCGTTCGTCGACGAGGCGAGCGCGGCTGCCGCCTCCCAGCGCGGGTTCTTTGCCTCTGGTGCATGTGCATGATCTTCGTGATGCTGCAGCGCCGCGTGTTCTAATTCGTGGAAGCCGTGATGCTCAATCTCGAGCGTCCGCGCGCGGTAGTAGAGTACCATGAACAGCAGCACAATCGAGACAACGATACCGAGCACGGCGACCGCCTGCACCAGTGTGATGACATAAAACGGCACCGAGGAGAGGTCGACTTGTGCGCTCGCACCAGTAATGACCTCGTAGAGCCGCTCAATAATAAACTCGATGTTCAAAGAATCGGTTCCCATAGATACTCTCTATAGTACCAGTAGTTTGCCGATAGCAAAGAGCCCCGACTCGTCGCCGTGCGCGGCAGTAAACTGCATACCGACAGGGAGATTTTTTCCATCACGAGTAACGGTACCCATCGGGACCGTGAGCGCCGGGTTGCCCGTGAGGTTTGCCGTGACCGTAAAAATGTCCATCAAGTACATCGACAGTGGGTCGGACTTCTCGCCGATGGTGGTCGCGGGGCACGGCATCGTTGGCGTCGCGATGATGTCCACTTTCTTAAATATCTCGACGAACTCGCGGCGCAACTGCTCGCGCGCGGCGGTCGCCTTGCCATAAAACGCGTCATAGTAACCCGCCGAGAGCACGTAGGTGCCGAGGATGATGCGGCGGCGCGTCTCGGCGCCAAACCCCGCCGCGCGCGAGGTTGCATAATCGTCAAACAAGGTCTCGCCCTTTTGCGACAATCCATAGCGGATGCCGTCGAAGCGCGCGAGGTTGGACGACACTTCGGCGAAGTTGGTGATGTAGTAGGTCGCGAGCGCCACCGACAGCGTCGGCAGCTCGATCGGCTCCCACGGGATGCCCGCCTTCGTGAGCTGCACAAGAGCGGCGTCAAACCGCACGCGCACATCCGCATCCAAACCCTGCGCAATCAAGCTCACGGGCACGCCAATCTTTTTTGGCGCAGTTCGTGCTGGATATTCTGTTTCAGAAATCGACGTACTATCAAGCGCATCCTCACCGCGAATCGTAGTAAAAAGGAGTTCGGCATCCTCAACCGTGCGCGCGAGCGGCCCCGCCTGGTCGAACGATGACACAGCAGCAATCAGACCGAAGCGAGAGACCGCACCGTAGGTGGGCTTCAGCCCCACTACGCCGCAGAAGCTTGACGGCGCACGCACCGAGCCGCCGGTGTCGGTGCCGAGCGCACCCAGCGCCATGCCCGAGGCAACCGCCACCGCCGAGCCACCGGAGGTGCCGCCCGCGGTGCGTGTCTCGTCGTGCGGATTCCTCGTCACGCCAAAGGCCGAGTTCTCGGTCGTGCTGCCGAGCGCAAACTCGTCCATGTTGGTGCGCCCGAGAAACACTGCGCCTGCGTCCTTCAATTTTTTAATCACCGTCGCGTCATAGGTGGCAGTGTAGTGCTCGAGCATCTTCGACGCGGCGCTCGCGACACGTCCCTCGACTAAAATATTATCCTTGAGCGCGAGCGGGATGCCCAGCAGCGGATGGCTCGCCTTCCCTTCTTTTTCATTCTGCGCGCGCTTTGCATCCGCCACCTTCGCCTGTGCCTCAACGTCGGTATATACCTCGAGGTAGGCATTGAGCGACTTGTTGCGCTTCTCGATCTCGACGAGACATGCACGCGCCAAGTCGAGCGCGGTAATCTCCTTCACCTTGAGTTTCTTGGCGGCTTCGGTTATTGAAAGATGTGCGAGTGATGTCTCCATAGAGTAAATCCTGTGATTCGTATTACTCGTCCTTCTGAATAATTTTCCGCACCACGTTAAAGTCGCCCTGCCGCGTAGGAAATGCGGCACGCACTTGCTCCTCCTTCCCCGCCAGTCGCGCAGCACTTTCGCCTGTGCGCAACACATCTTCGCGCATGATGTTGCGATGCTGTGGCGCGATAGAAGCTGCCGCATGCGCAGGGCCATCCGCCCCGACGGCGCTAGGAATCTCCACCTGTGACACCGCCTCGACGTAGCCGACAATATCAGAAATATCCTTTTGCAGATTGGCAATCTCGGCATCCGTCAACTTGAGCCTCGACAGCGCCGCCAACCCTTCTATGTCCTCACGGGATATCATACAGGGATAGTACACCATCCGGAGATTTCTGATAAGTGGCATCTTCTCAACAAAAAAAGAAAGGCGACACGTGATTTCGTGTCGCCCACAGCGCCCGCATTATGATTTCGTCGAGCTTGCAGCCGCCAAGGCGGCAAGTTCAGCGACGGCGGATTCTCGCGCCCGTCCGAGCTCTCGCAACTTTGCCTCGAGCTCCTGTCGGCGCCGGTTGACATACTCACCAGCCATCCGTTCGAGGATATCCGGATCTCGAAGCTGCTTGAGCCACTCCACCGCAGTCTGACCCGGCTGTGGTGAAACCAAAGCAATGAGCACCTCAGCGGGCAATATACGCACTGCGGGGGAATTGGTGACTCCCGGAACCACGAACCCAGGAACTCCTTCGTCTCGGCATATATCCACACAGAGCAATATACACTCGTTACAGATTAATGTCGTGGGGCCCGCGATAAACTTGTGCACTTCGTGCTGCAACTTTCCGCAGAACGAGCAGTACAGAGTCTTTTTACTCTCTGGCACAGTCATAGCCTCCTCCAAAAAACGATGTCGATAGCCGATGTCAGACTAGCGCATCAAGAATATTGGGTCAATAGTACCAAAAACTCCTGTTCGTTTAATACTGTGACACCAAGCTCGATTGCCTTGTCTAGTTTGGAGCCTGCTTCCTCACCCGCGACGACGGCGTAGGTTTTTTTGGATACCGACGATGAGACGTCGGCGCCGAGTTTGCGTAGTTTTTCTTTCGCTTCGTCACGCGACATGCTCGCCATCGTGCCGGTGAGTACGAATGTTTTACCAACCAACGGTAGTTGGTTGCTCTGAGAAAAAAGGTTCCTGACACCTTTTTCAATCTGCAAGACTTTTTTGAGTCGCGAGATAAGCTGCTTGTTATCAGTCAGTGCGAACCACTGGACAATCTCACGCGCGACGACGTCGCCGATGCCGTTGATCGTCTGCAGCTCCTCCTCGGTGGCTTTTACTATGTCGTCGATGGTCTCGAACTGTCGTGCGAGGAGTATCGCCGTCTCCTCCCCCACCTGCGGGATAGAGAGCCCTGTGAGCAGTCGTGCGAGCGAGACGCCGTCTGCGACTTTTTTAATCGAGTCAATCAGCTTTTTGGCGGACACCTCGGCGAAGCCTTCGAGCTGCAACAGGTCGCCCTCTTTGAGCGTGAAGAAGTCGTCAAAATGCTGCACCATGTTCGCCTCCAGCAGTGCGTCGACGGTCGACGGCCCGAGTCCTTCGATATTGAGCGCGCTCTTGCTCGCAAAGTGGCGGAACTTGCGGCGCAGCTGTGCGAACGAATCTTTGTACACACAGCGCCACGCTGCCTGTCCAGGAATGCGCTCGATGGAGCCGTCGTCGCCGCACTCGGCAACCTTTGTTGGCCAACGGTAGGGCTTGGATTGCTTCGGGCGCAGCTCGGTGAGCACGCGCACAATGTCGGGTATCACATCGCCTGCCTTTTGGAGAACCACCGTGTCACCCACGCGCACATCGAGCCGCCGGATTTCATCCTCGTTGTGGAGCGTCGCACGTGACACCACCGAGCCCGCGACGAGCACGGGGCGCAGGTGCGCCACAGGAGTCAGCACCCCCGTGCGCCCGACCTGCAGCACAATATCCTCGACGACTGTTGTCACCTGCTCTGCAGGGAACTTAAAGGCGATCGCGAAGCGCGGCGCCTTGCCGGTATATCCCAACTGCTCTTGCTGTGCGCGGCTGTTTACCTTGACCACCACACCGTCTATCCAATACCCCTGCGATTTATTTTTATGCTGCCACTCCTGCCAGTATCCAATCACGCTGTCGATAGAGTCAAATAGCTTGAAGTGTGTGTTCACTTTAAAGCCAAGCTGTTTCAGATACTGCAACTCTTCTTGCTGTGTCTCGGGCAGTGTCTCGGAGGTCTGCGCCACGTCGTATATAAATGTATCGAGCCCGCGCGCAGCGGCAACCTTGGGGTCAAGTTGGCGGATAGAGCCCGCGGCGGCATTGCGCGGGTTTGCGAACACCGGCTCGTCGTTTTTCTCGCGCTCCCGGTTCACCTTCGCAAGCGCCTTCTCGCTCATCCACACCTCGCCCTCGACGATACAATCCGCCTCCCTCTCCAAACGGAGTGGCACCGACGCAATCGTGCGCACATTGTGCATCACATCCTCGCCGACCACGCCGTCGCCGCGTGTCGCAGCGGTCGTGAGCACGCCGCGCTCGTAGGTCAGCACTACCTTTAATCCATCTATCTTGAGTTCGCAGATATACTCCACTGCGTCTGTCTTGAGCACGCGCTTCACCCGAGTGTCGAACTCGCGCATATCCTCCGGCATGAACGCGTCATTAAACGACCACTGCGGCACTACGTGTGTCACTTTTTTGAACGCCGTCTGCGCCTCGCCGCCCACCCGCTGTGTCGGCGAATCAGGTGTTACCAATTCTGGATATGCCTGTTCAATACGTACCAACTCCTGCTCTAGCTCGTCGTAGGCAGAGTCGGCAAGCTCGGGCTGCTCAAGCACGTAGTAGAGGTACCGGTGATGCTGCACCAACTTTTGCAGCTTCTCGTATCGGTCGCGGATATCCTTCGGAGGCATACACCTACTATATACCAACGAGTGCAATGCTAGTAGTTCAGCTGCAGTTCGCGCTCAAGCTGGCTCGAGCCAGAGCAGGTGTTATATCCATGGGAGAAGATAGTGGTATGCTCGACTCCGTTTGCGTCGGTAGACTTACCGATCTCGACTTTGACACACGGCGCGAGCGTCGTCGCATTGTATCCTGGCGCTGGCGTTGATGGATTGAGCTGACTGATCAGAAAAGTGGTCGTCGCGAGACTACTGGTTGTGCAGCCAGACGAGTTGGTGGTGCCAATCTGGTTCATGGTCGGACACGTGTTCGACGGGATCGGCCCGATCGTGACGGTAGCACCAGCGCAAGGGATCGTGGTTGGCGTCACTGACGATGATGATGTCGCGAACGCAGACTGACACATCGTGTTGCCGTTCACGGTGACACAGTTGTACTTTGCATCCCAATAGAGCGCACACTCGGCACCCGTGTCTGCCGCGTAGATCGCATACTGCGACTGCGCCGTCACGCCCGAGAGGTCGAGCTCGCGCGTGGTCAAGTCATACAACGAGAGCCCAATCGCGAGAGCCAAACTCGCCACGAGTGACGCAAAAAACAGCGTAAACCCCCGAGGATGTCGGGCGTACAGTCTGTATATGTGTGGTGTGTTAGTAGTCATAGTTATTGCCAGCTAAAGAGATTTTCGCTCACCACGATTTGCCGCGTAGTGCCCCCAACATCGTTCCACTGCACTGTCACACGCACGATCGCCTCGTTTGCAATGGAGCAATTTGCAGTTACCGCTGAGCTAGCTAAACACTCGATAAGTACCGTGCGAGTAAAAATGGTTGGCGTTGTGTTTGCTGTAGCAGTAGTACCGTACTGCCCTGTCACACTGTCGTAGAGCAATGGCGTCGAACACAGCGGCAGCCCATTAGCTGCGATGTTCGCACAGTTGTTGTTGTTTGTCGTATCACGCACAGCGTCTACCGCACATGCCGACGGGGATGCAGAAGCCCCAGGGTAATTAGCGCAGTTTACACCAAGACCACCATTGTTTGTATGAGTGTTAGTGGCAGCACCATCAAGCCCAGCAAGCCAATCGGTGTTACCAGCAAGCCGGTTAGAGTCGCGGACAAACCGTACATATTCGATTGCGTCCTGCCCCAAGTTGTAGGCGGTCGTTTGATCTTTTGCAATGAGTGCAGAGTTAAGACCCTTGGACGCAATCGTGAGCGGCCCGGCAATCGCCATCGCAAGCACCAGCACTGCGACTAATGTCTCGATGAGGGTAAATCCGCCGTGACGGCGGACAAGTCCTGCGTGTTTTTTATTACTGGTCATAGATGCGTTGTGTGACGGTACTCTGGATATTGAACACGGAGGATTGCGTTGCTGTCACCTGGACAGAGCCCGAGAGCAGAATCGTTACCTTCGGCTGCAGTTGGTCCGACTTACTTGACCCTACCACGTAGAAAGAGAGTCGCGTAATGTTCACGTCCGGTGGCGTCAACGGTACAAACCCGGGCGTGTTACACGAGGAGTCGAGCACGTTATTACTGGCGGGTCTTATCTCTCGCTTGATGATGCCGACGCCGGAGCTGTTGTCGAGGCAGTAGGCCACATGCGTCCCATCAGACGCCACGAACGAGAGGTACGTACCGGGCGAGCTTTGGCAATCATATACATCGCCATAGTTCCCGCCCGAGCCACAGTAGTACGACACGCCAGTGCGGATGGCGCGCGACATACTGTCGAGCGCGGAGCCCATGTTGTTAACCGCGGTATTGAGCGTCTGGGCTTTTCTGTCCGCCTCCGAGAGCGCCAACAGTGCACCAAGCGCGATTACCATCACCATCGAAAAGATAGCGGTCGACACCATCACCTCGATGAGGGTAAATCCGCCGTGACGGCGGACATGTCCGCTATGTATGAAGCGCCTTAGCATGACGTGACAGTAGTGTTTACCTGCGTGCAGGGTGGCTCGACGGTGACCAATCCGGTCGTGGATATGCGGATACTCCTGGTCGCTCCGTTCGCAGAACGTATTTTGATATACCCTGCAGAGTATGCGACCAGCCCACCGCCCGAGGTAAGGATGGTACCAGTGGAATCGAGCGGCACAATCACCGCGTCAGGGTTCGGACGCTTAAAGATAATATCGAGAGAGGTCATGATGCGACCGTCGTTAAACGTATCGTCTACACTCACCCCGCCAACAGTCACTCCGCCAACACACCGTCGCGAGCCGCCCGAACCGTCTGCCGCAGACGCTGTCACGATCGCGCACACTTCGCTGATGGTATAGCCGTTGTTCAGCGAGAATGTCTTGACCGCTTCGCTCAGGTTTGTTGGGTCGTAACGACCACTGTTGGTAAGGTCTGCAAAAAGCGTGTAGGAACTCGTGGTCGCGCTGAGGAGAGACAGATCGATGCCGTACGCGGACGCATAGGCAGGCGACGCACTGCCCGAGTTGTACACGCTCGTGCCGTACACTTGTGCTTGCCGCACCGACAACGCGATGCTGTATGCTAGGCTGCGCATCACGGTCGAGCTGTCGAACTTGGACTGTCGCAGCAACAGCACCATAGTGATGATCGCCATAATGGCACACACCACGAGCATCTCGATGAGGGTAAAACCTCTAAAAGAGCGACGGGAGTGTAGAGAAAAGATTGACATGGAAGAAGTATGCGAGCACTGCCCCAAGAGCCAAGAACGGCGCGAAGGGGATCTCACTGTTCATTGTAAACCGCCCGACCACAAAGCTCAAAGGACGTTGTGCGGATAACATCAGGGCGATACCAACCGCGGCACCGATCCAAAACGAGAGCATAAGCGCAGTGAGTCCTGCGGTGAGCCCCAAAAGCCACCCGAGCGACAGCTCAAAGATGCTGTCCCCCCATCCCATCCAACGCCCACCTGACACGAGCGATATCAAAAACAGCGGGCTCGCGAGCAAGGGGCCAGCGAGCAGCGGCCAGAGCGAAGGAACGACAACAGAGAAAGAGGGCAGATTCTGAAGACTGGAAAGAAACAGTGCGCCGAACGTGAGCGCAGCGAGAAGCAACGACGCCGACCACGGGATGATCTGGTGCCGCAGGTCGTACACGACAATAAACAGAATCGTCAGCCAGATCAGCAGGAAGTAGGCACACTGAAACCAGAGGAATGGCTGGTACAGAAACGCCGCACCATCGAAGAATCCCATTACGCTGGAGAATTGCAAAAAGATACCGAGCGACAGCAGCCCCGCGAGCAGCTCGACCAGCGGATACTGCGGCGAAACATGACCCTCGCAGTAGCGGCAGCGGCCGCGCAAGAACACATAGGACAGCACTGGCACGAGGTCAACAGCTGCGAGCGTGTGCCCGCAGTGCATACAGCGCGAACGCCCGCCCATCCCGCGGCCGGTGTTAAAGCGAAAGGACAAGGCGTTGAGAAAACTGCCGAATATGCATCCAAGCCCCACTGATCCCACCACTAGTAGCAATCCTTCGTGCATAGGTAGATAGAGATGCTCGCGCGCTCAACGCGAAGTGAGCCATTAGTTGGTGACGTCGTAACACAGGGCTGTACCAGCCGTGCCGTTACAGTCGGTAGAATTGCCGTTAAAGTCGGGAGTCACTGTTGATGATGAACATGCTGTTCCTGCTGGAAAATGCGCCTGATTAGAAGGCATGCTGCCCGTATTCTCTAGCACTGCACCGAGGTGGTAAGCTGATGATTTTGGTGAACAGGCGGTATTAGAGGTGACCTGTACAGCAACATACTTGTAGCAGCCAGCCTCTGCGCCGGTGGAGCACACCGGCGTACGGAGCGGATCTGACGGCACCGCCGCGATGTAGTTGGTCAGTGCTCCGCCATAGATATTGGTCGGGTAGCCAAGATTGTCGTTGTAGTACGTCTCAAGCGTCAGCTGAATCGTCTTAATATCCGAAATGCGCTTCGCGTCACGACCCTTCTGCTTGGCACCCGAAAGCGACACCATCACAATCGATGCCAAAATGCCGATGATGGCAATCACGGTGAGGAGTTCGATAAGGGTGAACCCGGCAGTACGACGGATACAGCCTCCTAATTGCCGAGTAACTCTTTTTTGTTGGCGAAGCATGATTGTAGTATACACCCAATAGTACAGACTAGAGACAGCCTGCCTTTACACTAGGGGCGTCTGAACCCACATGTACAGAGCCATAGGTTGTCTGTGGACCTGCGCCCGAGTAGCCACTGTTCCCGTTTTCGAGTACCGAGCAGACTTCCCAGTTTTGAGTAGTGAGTTTATTTGTGCCTGAAATAGCTGCTGCGGGTTGCGTTGAGATAGTGTACACGCAAGTGGCACTGCCAGGAGTGCTGCTGTTTGCAGCCACGGTTGAACAAAGGGTCGAGCCGCCCGACGGATCTTTATAGAGTGCAAGACTGAGAGGACTTGTACAGGTCGAAGCGTCTGCACGATTACCGGTGAATGTGCCGCAGTTGTTCGTTGTGCCGTCGTTAAATAATCCGACAGACGACACATCCGCAAGGCTCACTCCTTTGCTAATCTGCCCAAGAGCTGATATACGATTTGCGTCACGACCTTTTGTGCGGGCGTTCGTAAGCGACACAAGAATAATCGACGCCAAGATACCGATGATGGCGATCACCACCAAGAGTTCGATGAGGGTGAACCCCGTATCATGAGGAGTGTGCCGTTTTTGGCTATGTATTGTAGATTTCATACTATGCTTTTTACAACGAGTAAACAGAGGCGTCTCTCTGTTTAGCAAGAATTATTCCGACCGCGAGCGCCGCGGTCTCGTATGCGAAATATTCCTACAATTATCATGCGTCTATGATAGCACACATTTCTTGGGCCAAACCGGTTATACACAAAACCCCGGCCATGTGGCCGGGGTTTTGTGTAGATGAGATTTTTGACTAGTTACAAGACGCAACAACACCACCAGAAGTTGTATTGTCGACGCGAACCATACCTTTCGACAAGGTGCCAGAGCCGGACTCAAGGTACGAACAGACTTCATAATTTTGTGTTGTAGGAGTTCCAGCGACACCCGATTGCTGGTGAACCGAGTACTGACAAGTTGCAGATGACGTCTTGATACACATACCTGCGGCTGTACCGGTCGTTACGGGCGAGGTTGGATCTGTATACGAAGCGAGAGCGACAAACGTTCCAGAACAAGTCGCTGTGTTGTTTGTATCCGCAGAGGCCGTCGATACGCCCCCCGTACAACCAACAAAAGCAACAGCAGGGTCTGCATCGAGAAGACCTACAGCCTTACCTATTTCACCGAGCGACGATACGCGACCTGCGTCACGACCTTTGGTACGAGCACTGGTGAGCGAGACGAGAATAATAGAAGCGAGAATGCCGATGATGGCGATCACCACCAAGAGTTCGATGAGGGTGAAGCCCTTGAGATGACCTCGGTGACCTCGTCTAAAAACGTTTTGCATATACATATTCCTAATATAATTAATCCTGCACCTTACTAATAAATGCAGCTTGCTATTAGTATACCGTGTTGCAACCCCACCGTATATGCCACCTGGGGATAACGCAGGGAACCCCCTCACACTCCTTGCAGTAGCTCCCCAAACCAACCCCGCGGATTCTGACTCCGCTTCGACATGCACACGGACAAAAGTCAGGTGCGGTGGTGGGGATTAGGGGTGTGAGGGGTTACGTCGCGGACGTGCTACTATGTATGCATGTTGAAAGCACCACCACCTACACCACCGAGCGATACTAACATCGAGGAACTTGCTCGTATCCAGGCGGAACTTGCTCACGAACAGGCGCGGAAGCAACATATTCCTGGATTTACCGATGCCTCCGCGAAAGGTGGTTTTAGTATACTCGGGTGGCTCATCGCGAAAGGAGTCGTGCGTACCGAGCAACAAGCAAATATACTGCTCATCGCTGTCTCAGTCGTCTGTATCGGGCTCTCACTGTGGTTTATGTTCCGCTAGCACATCCCTGCCTGAACTACCGCAACACGAGCGTACACAACAATCCTACTCCTGAGCATGCCATCACGCCAAACGTGAACCACACAAACGTGCGCGACAACACTCCCCCACGCTCGTTGCCAAGAATGATTTTACTGCCGTTAATTTTCGCTATCACAAACAGAAGCGGCACGGCGGCAATGCCATTAAACACAGCTGTCCAGACAAGCGCACGTATCGGGTCGACGCCAGAAAAATTGAGCAAGAGACCGACCAGTGTCGAGACAATGATGACGCCGTAAAAACCCGGTGCCTGACGGAATGTTTTTGAGAGCCCTTCGCGCCAGCCGAGTGCTTCGGCAAACGCATACGCTGCCGAACCCGCCAGCACCGGTATCCCCAAGAACCCGAGCCCAATAATCCCAACCGCAAAAAGCAATTTAGCGAGCAGACCCGCATATGGGAACGACTGTACCAGCGGTTCGAACGCTCGTGCCGCATCCGCTGCTGTTGCAATGTTGTCGATACCATGGCTAAACAGCACTGTGCCGGTTGCGATGATGATAAACCACTGCGCCACCTCGGCAGCAAGCATGCCGGTCATCGTATCAATGCGCAGATTTGGTATAAATGAGTCGGGTAGCGGCGGCTCTTGCTGCTCGCCAGTGGCGATAATCCCCTTTTCAAGCTCTTCCTCGACCTCTTCGGATGCCTGCCAGAAAAACATGTATGGTGAGATGGAAGTACCGAAGACGCCTGTTACAATAAAGAAGTACTGGAATGAGAATTCAATATGCGGCACCACCGTCGCACGCAGAATCTCGCCCCACGGCTCGGCGATCACCAACGCAGTGATGGGGTACGCCAAGAGCGTGATACTCAACCATTTGAGACCTTTTGCATATGTCTTGTACGAAAGCAGCACCTCGAGCAACACAATCACGACCGCGATACCTATCGCGAGGATGGTGAATGGGATGTTGAAGATAAGTCGGATTGCCGCTGCGACGGCACCGATGTCAGCACCGATGTTGATTGTGTTTGCTACCACCACCAGTCCGACAACTCCGTACAGAACGGCGCGCGAGTAGTTTGCGCGTACCACGCCTGCGAGCCCGCGGCCTGTCACCGCACCAATGCGCGCACATGCCTCCTGGACGGCAATCATGAGCGGCAACTGATAGAGCGCTGTCCACAATTGACCATAGCCAAACTGCGCACCAGTTTGTGAGTAGGTCGCGATGCCCGAGGGATCGTCGTCAGCAGCCCCGGTGACAATCCCCGGACCCAGTGCGCGCAGAAAGTTGCGAATGCGATCCGGCATCGTGACTACTTTTCGATCACTGTCGGGATCAATTTCACAGTGATGCTCTGAGAGACACTTGCACCGCCGAGATTGTGACACGTAAGCGTGTATACCGTGCTCCCTTGGATACTCGCAGTAACGACACTGCCGGTCACTTCGTTATTACTATTTGCCGCAGTGGAAGACACCGACACACTCTGACCAGACACCGAACAGTCCTTCACATTCGTTGCGTCCCAGCTAAGCGTTGTTGTTTGATTTGCGTCTACAGACGCCGGCGAAGCGGAGAAACCAAGCTGTGCTTTTGGAATACAGAGTGACTCATCAGGTGCCGGAGCAGAGCAAGTGGCACCGTCGCAGCCATACGTACCCGTCTGCAGATTATTCGCGCAGGAGTTGTTGGTGGAACACGGTTCACCAGCGTTTGCGCTGCAGCTTGAGTCGACACAAATACCCGCGTTGCTGAGGAACTGTCCGTTGGGACATACACAGCTATTCGTAGTTGCGCTTAATACCTGACCTCCGGTGCATGTTGGGATTGGGGTGCACGTGCCGCTAACCAGTGTGTCGCCACTTGGGCAGGCACAGGAGGTGCCATCGGTACTGAGCACCTGACCACCCGTACAGGTGAGGGCTGGAGTGGTGGTACCAGTAGTACCAGCACCACTACAACTACCAGATGCGTCTGGTGCGCTACCATTAGGACAGACGCAGGTCTCGTTGACATTAGCGGTGCCTGCGGGGCACGCCGCGAGCAAGAGTTGACCAAGTTGCAACGCGTTGCCATTGTCTTTGAGCGTAAGCTGGTAGGTACCAGCAATGGTCACTGGGACAAGTTGTGTTGGATCTGCTGGCAAACCAGTGTAGGTGGTAGATGCGCCACCCGAGACAAGCGCCGAGAACAGGTCAACGAGACCATTGATACTGTTTGTTTCCTTCCATGTTGCCGTCAGGCTACACCCCGCACCGCCCGATCCAAGCACACACCCCTGACCCGAGAGTGTTGCTGCTGGTGTGGCGACAGTGGTAACTGGAACGTTAGTAGACGCGAGTAAGTTTGTTGTCCCGTGGTCGTAGACCTTGTAGGTAAAGGTGCCAGCAATCGTTGCAAGAGCCGGGATACTGTACTTTGCTGGCGCTCCTGTCCACCATGGCGTCTCAGTACCTCCTGGTGAGATGAAGGATATATCAACAAGACCGTTGGTGGTGCTGGTTGCAGCCCAAGAAACAACAACACTACAAGAACCAGACGTCGCGCTGAGCGTACAACCAGTGCCAGAGATGGTCGCGGTTGGCTGGGCAGGAATCGCAACAGATACGGTTGCAGTGCTGGTTGCCGAACCGCCAGCGCCCGTACAGGTGATACCGTAAGTAGTGGTCTGTGCTGGCGACACAGGAACACCTCCAAGCACGTTGGTGGTTGCACCGTCGGTGCTAAAGCCACTACCAACGCAGGATGTTGCATTGGTGCTCACCCAGGTGAGTGTTGAAGTCGCGCCCTGTGACGTGATGGTACTAGGGGTCGCAGTGAGTGTAACGGTAGGGGTGATGATGGAGAACGGAATATCGTAGGTCGTAGTACCCGTGTTCACTGTTGGATCTGTCGCTAGGCAAGCAAGACCACCCTGTCCCGAGTTAAAGCATGCTGCATAAGGGTCAGCTGCGGCAAACGACTGCCCTGTACCGACAAAATGCACCGCATATGACCCACCAAACGAAGGCGCCGTGAATGACGCCGAACCCGAAGATGGGGCGCCATATTTGGTAAAGACTCCGTTCGTCTCGATAACCTGAGGAATCGTGTTGACTAGGGTCTTAGTTACTGACGTATTGGTGTTTATATTTGCAGCAAGTGTTGCAACAAAGTTGGTGCCGTCTGCGTAATTGGCACACACATTCGACTGCACCGCACCCGCGACGTTAATCGTGTCGCCTGCATTATAGACACTCTTGTCTATGTTGACTGTGTACAAATAGGCGCAATTATTCCACCCCTGAGCAGAGGTAACGTATGCACCCAGACAAAAGGTATCTGCTTTTGCTGCGTGCGACGGAGTAAACAACACCGCAAACGCGAGGAAGAGAGTTGCCACCGTAAGACGTAGCGCTGTGGTGCGATTATACATGTTTGTGTGTGCGATGCTTGGTAAAGTAGAACCCTCCGGCGACAAGAACGACCAGCAAAACGATTACCGACACAACCGGCACCCAGGGGATGCTCGAGGGTGTGTTGCGCGTCAACTCACCGCTCGCCAATATGCTCCCATTTGCTGCAATGAGATGCACGACAAGGTGTGGATTGGTGCAGTTGTGCGTCACCGCGAGCGTAATATGCACCTGCATATTCTCAGGTAGTGCACTCGTAACCGGCGTGACGCAAGCGACTGAACCGCTTTCAAGTGAAATCGACAGTTTAGTAGCAGACGGTGTCGAAGAACCTGCTCGCGATCCTGAAAAACCGTCTGCAGACGGTGCCCACAGGAACGAAGCTAGCGCGTTGCTGCCTAGTGCGTAGTAGTCCTTGTCGAGCGTAATGGTCTGGATAGTGGCACTGGAGCCTTGGATCACGTAGTGTGCGTCGACAACATTAGAGGTCTGCGTACCCGCGAGTGACACGAGCACATCGTAGGCTTGTGCATCAGCAGCCTTAGGGAGGGTAAGGGTGACAGTCTTTGTCTCATTTGCCTGCAAAATAAATGATGTTGTATCTCCCCCACTCGCAGCAACCACGTTGCCGTACGGAGAGCGGTAGTGCGTCTCGTACGTTGGGGTGAGCGTCACCGGATTCGACGAGTGGTTTGCTGCACTGCAGGAAAGAGTAAGCGTCTCTGTCGGCTTAATGTCGACCCCCTGCAACAAGGTGTACACATTCTTTACCCCCTGTATCTGCAGATTACATGAGCTAGCCACCAGCTCAACACCGCTTGCGCCAGCAGCAAACGTTACCTGCCCCACATTTGCGATCGCGAGCGGAAACCCAGTGTCAGTTTTGCTTTGCAGATATACCTCGTAGGTGCCCTGAGCACTTGCTGGGGCGGTATAGGCGATATTCTTATGAACAGTTGCATTCTCTCCAAGGTATACCTCATCTGAGTAGACGTACTCGTCTGCAATGTATTGCGTCTTAGAGTTTGGGTTGATGAGCTGCACACTGTAGCGCACATGCGGCTGTATACCAACACGATTGGTGAAATCGAACGAAATAGACAGGGCGTGATCGTGCTGTGCGGTGATCGCCGCGTTTTGGATATTGACTGTAGCGAGAACGGTAGCTGGCTGAGTGGTAGGCGCAGGCGCACGAGTAGCTGCATGCACAGACACAGAAGAGAAAAGACCAAACACTAATAAAGCCGCCGCAACTCCACTACAAAACTTCGATAGAGTTTTTATATTCATATGTAATGTATACCTAGTATTAGAACATGGAATTCTGTGCACAAAGATGGTTATCCACACCGTTCATCGTTCTTGATAGGTTGGAATAAGCCCCACATTGGTACTTGCAGAGATCACTTGCCCATTGAGACCCAAGCAGGAAAGCGTATATACTGCCTGCCCGTACAATGCAGCGGTCGTAACACTTTGTGGTGTGATGGTGCCGGTAGTGCCGGCACCAGGTACTATTTGTGACGAACTCAGTCCATAACCCGCGAGCGTACAACTGGCAACATAGGTTGCCGACCAGGTAATCGTGCTCGATTTACCCGGAGACACGCGTGCAGGAGAGGCACCAAAAGTGGCAATCGACGGCGCTGCGCAGACACTGTTACTGGGCGCAACGGCCGAACACACTCCGCTGCAATATTGCCCCGTGGTGTACATACCACAGGTGTTTACTGCAATACACTGACCTGAACACGCTGCTGCTGCGGGCGCAATAACCATCAAACCGGTTCCCAGAAGACCGGAGATGGTATCGTTACCCGTTTGATATACGGAGAAAGAATAGTTCCCTTCAACGGAGATGGGTACCGATTGTGTTGGATCTGCAGGCGCGCTCGTGGCAATCGCAGCCGTCGTACTGCTCGGGTTTGTCTCAAACACATCCACCGTCTTAGCATATGCCGAGCCATCGGCGTTGGTAATCTTCCAGTACAGCGATGCATTGCAGCTACCGCCACCAATCGGCAACGTACAAGGAGTTGCGGTGACCGTGGACAACGACGGACTCACGGTGATAGCCGTCCAAGGACCGCAGTTGTTACTGCTGTTTGTCTCGGTGATAGTACTGAACGAGCTTGCACTGTTCTTGTTTGCACAGACACGCAGGTAGTATGTCCCCGCAGCGGGAAACGCGTATACGAGAGACGCCGTACTTGAACCGCCATTCGCAGACAATGATCCGGTCGTCGTAGACACACCCACATCTGACACTGAAACCCCATTACCATTTCCATCAAGCGATACCGCCGTTTGAAACAGGTTAGCAAAACCAGTGGCGCTCGTTGCCGCAAGACCCGTATTGCTCACCGCCGCAGAGAAGGTGGTCGACTCGTTGGCGCCTGCCACCGTTGGCGTCACAACACTCGCAGTGAGATCAGGAGTAGGAGCAGGACAGATAAACTGACTGAGGCTCGTCCACGCACTCCATGTCGTACTGTCCCCTGCTGCAACTTCCCACCCATATGTCCCACCAGGAGTAGTGGGTATGCCGGATATCGTAGTTGCCCCAGCAACCACCTTGGTGCACCAACCGCTCGCAGAGACCCAACCCACCGGACAGGAAGTAATCGGGAGAGTAATAACCACCGCATAATTTGTGGCACCTAGCTCAGGGTTCCATGAGAGCACCGCAGAAGAGCCGTTAGCGGCGCAGACGCCGAGGAGGTTGGTGGGTGGCGTCAAACTAGCTGGAGGGCTGACGGTGACGCTATTTGTGCACGTTGCTGTCGACGAGACTCCGTTGGATGTTACTGTTACCTGCGCGGTCGCTGTGCCTGTGGTGTTGTAGGTTGCAGAAATACTTTGTGTTGCGCCGGCAACACCCTGAGAACCGCTCCAAGCATAGGCATAGGCGCCGTTGCCGCCAGAAGGTATCGCTGTCCAAGTGACCGAGCCTCCCACAGTGACTGCCGATGGAGAAGCAACGCAGGAGACGGTCGGCGTTGGAGCGGCAATGGTCACAGTGTTTGATAGTGCAAGCAAATTGGTTGTGCTGCCATGATTGTATACGTAATACACAAACGACCCTGGAGTCGTTGCAGCGACTGGAGAGTTGGTGGCGTTCGCGACAGAGCCGGCGGCAGGCGACACTTCAGTAAGGGATGTCGGCGACGATGCTGGGGCTACGTATATGTCAACTAAAGTATTGGCGGTATGTGCAGACGTCCAGGTAAGCAACGCGTTGCAGGTGCCACCTGTTCCTGCAGTAAGGGTGCATCCCGTGCCCGAGATCGTCGCCGTCGGCTGCCCAGAGATACTAACAGACACCGTTGCAGAGCTTGTCGCAGTACCGCCCGGACCGGTGCAGGTGATGCCATACTGGGTTACTTGCGTAGGAGAGACCGAAACACCCGACCCATTTGCGGTCGCGCCGCCAGTGCTAAAACCGCTTCCGACACAGGAGGTTGTGTTGGTACTTGCCCAGGTGAGCGCTGTAGTACCACCCTGTGTCGTGATGGTGCCAGGGGTCGCGGTGAGTGTAACAGTTGGCAGTGATGAGACTACAGAAAAAGGAAAGTCGTAGGTAGTGGTGGCAGTAGAGATGCTTGGGTTAGCAAGACACGTAATAAGACTACCTCCGGCAGCAAAACAAGCACTAAAAGGGTCAGCAACGGTGAACGACTGCCCAGTGCCTACAAAGTGCATAGCGTATGACCCTGCTGTCGGAGGAGCAACAAAGGACGCCGACCCCGAAGAGGGCGTGCCGTAGTTGGTAAAGACGCCGTTAGTCTCGACAATCTGTGGTAATGCGTTTACTAGTGTTTTTAGTACCGAAGGAGCGGCGCTCGTATTTGCAGTAATGGTGGCAGAAAAACCTTCGCCGCCAGCGTAGTTGGCACACACGTTCGACTGCACCGCACCAGATGCGTTGATAGTCTCGCCGGCGTTATAGGTGCTTTTGTTTAAATTGACCGTATACAAATAAGCGCAGCTATTCCAGCCTTGTGCAGAGGTTACATTCCCACCTAGACAAAACGTATCTGCCTTCGCTACAAAGAAGGGCGCAAACAACGCCACAGCAATCGCAAAGACAGCCAAGAAAAATCGGCAGTGTGCAACTTCAGGGACGAGAGTGCCGTCCATAATATATCTACATTACAGCACAGTAATGAGCGTCTCGATCTACTTATCCCCAGATGGACATGGACGTCTAATACTCGCGGTATATCGGGAACACACCGATAGTTGTCGTCTGCGAGGTATTCTTTCCACCATTTCCAGCACAGTTGAGTGTGTAATCGGCCTTCCCAACCAACGCTGGCGTGGAGAAATTCTGTGTCGAGATGTTCCCGTTATTGTCGCTGGACACCGGCTGTGGCGACGAGATACCGTAGCCAGAGAGCGTGCAGCGCGTCACAAACGATGCCGACCAGGTGACCGTGCCGCTTCCACCTGATTTCACCCGCGACGGAGAGGTGATAAGCGTCTGTATCGCTGGATCGCAGATTGTGTCTGGTGGAGCCACGGCGGTGTTTATCGTGCCAACTGCTGCGTTGTAACAACTGCCATCACACTGGTAAGTCCCCGCGTTGTGTATGCCGCAGTCATTTGCTGGCGTCGTACAAACAGTACCAGCGTTAAGAGAACAGACGGACACAGACGTCCATGAAGCGCTGCAGTTGTTGGTATAATTTGACTCAGCGAGCGTGTTGCTGTTAGTCGAATCGGTGTTTGCACAGGCGCGGACATAGTAGGTGCCCGTTGCGGTTGGCGTATATGAAACACTCGCCGTAGTGTTACCTCCCGCTCCAAGCGAGCTTGTAATCGAAGTCTGGACATTTGTTGCAATCGCGGCAAAACTGCCTGGGATACTGCCCGGGTTTATCTCAAACAAAACGGGGAAACTGCCCGCGGTTGCTGCAACGCCGCTATTGCTGACTACCGCAGAAAAAGTTGCAGGGTTGTTAATCGAGACCGTGCTGTAGGTAACATTTCCCGCAGTGAGGTCGACCGGGCACGCGGATATAAAGCTCGACGCTGTGCTCGGGCTGTTGCCGCTGCCGTTGATGGCAATCACGCTCCAGGTGTACCCGGTACACGACGCGGTGGCAATACCAGCAATCGACGCGCCGACGGACGTGGTGGTACAGCCACCACTGCCATTTGCAGTCCACCCGATCGGGCAGGTGGCGAAGGGAGACATCATTACCGCGTACGAGGTCGCCCCCGGCCCCGACCAGCTAAGCGACGAGGTGAGTCCGTCTGCAGAAGAAGACCCAGACAACCCCGTTGGTGCCGCAGGAGGACCAGCAACCACGGTTACATTGCTCAATGTTGAATCTCCTGACGAGTTAAAGCAGGTGACCGTATACGTTTGCGAACCCGTCGGCGTCACTGCTGCAGAGCCGCTCACTGCCGTACTACTGTTGAACGTGTTCGAACAGGACACCGAGTTGGTGCTAGCCCACGTGAGCGTCGAAGAGCCACCACCACCGACCACCGGGGGCGACGCGGTTAGTGTCACCACAGGAGGCATGGGGTATACATTCACCGTCAAATAGGTGCTCGCCGAGCCGCCGGTCTTGGCGCACGTCGTGGTGTAGGTGGTCGATACGCTTGGTGTAAGGTTAACGGTGCCACTCACTGGGCTGCCGGAGCCGGTACTAAAGTTGGTGCCAGTACAGGTCGTCGCGCCGGTGCCACTCCACGTGATCGCAACCACCTGTCCGTTATATACCGACGAGTAGCTACTGTTCATACTAATGGAGATCCCATTAACCATCGTGAAGGTCGAGCCACTACTCGACGAGTAGCTATACGATGTTGGCGCAGCGCTCACGGTAACCGCCACCCAGGCACCGCAGTTGTTGGTAGTATTCGACTCGGCAATCGCGTTGTTGTTGCCAGTGTCGGTGTTCGCACACGCGCGCACGTAGTATGTACCGGCCGAAGAGGTTGCGTAAGTTGCGTTGATGGTGTTGTGCGCACCCGATGCTGCAAGTGCCGCGTTGGTGACTGCAATTTTGACTGCGATCGCGGCAAATGATGCTGGATTGTTGGTGGCGTTTATTTCAAACAACACAGGAAAGCTGCTCCCGGTCGCAGCGCTGCCCGAGTTGGTGATTGTAGCAACCAGCGTTGTCGCAACACCGGCGGTCGTGGCCGAAGGCGTCACCGAGCTCGCGGTAAGGTCGGGAGTCGCCGCATACACCTGCGCACCATATCCAAAAAACAGTCCCGTCGCGATTACCAGTATATGTGCTAATCGCCACGCTTTCATATAATCGTATTTTTTGGTGTCCCATCCGCAAAACTTTGCAGTGAGTCAATGGTTGTATCGAGGATACGATGTACCGCCTCGTCGGTGTTAAATGCGACATGCGGTGTGATGATGACGCGCGGATGCGCCAAGAGCGCGTGGTTTTCGAGCAAGGTACGTAGCTCGTCCTCTTTTGGATGTGCGGTACCGAGGAGCTGCAATTCATCATCCATCATTCCCTCTTCCTCAAGGACATCAAGCCCTGCGCCTGCGATGGTGCCGTCATCAAGCGCGCGCAGAAGAGCGTCGGTGTCGATAACCGCGCCGCGCGCAGTGTTGATGATATAGGCACCTTTTTTAATCTGTGCGAATGCGGCAGCGTTGATGAGGTGGTGTGTGCTCGGCAAGTACGGCACATGCAGCGAGATAATATCTGAGCCTGCCAACAACTCGGGCAGCGAGACATAGGTCGCGCCGTAGTCGCTGACCAGCGAGGCATTTTGATGCTCATCGGTCGCGAGCACTTTCATACCAAAACCGTGTGCAATACGCGCCGCATGTGCGCCAATGCGCCCCGTGCCAACGATGCCGATGGTTTTACTGCACAAGTCGAAACCGCGCAGGTTGTCCTGGGCGAATGAATGTCCTTGCGAGACGCGCTCTTTTGCATCAACCACTTTGCGGGACAACGCGAGCAAAAGCGCAAAGACAAACTCCGCAACCGTCGGCGCGCCATAACCTGGCACCGTCGCGACGGCAACCCCACGAGCTTTTGCCTCGGCGATGTCGATATGGTCGTAGCCGGTCGAACGGGTCGCGATCAGCTTGAGATTAGGAAATCGGTCGAGCACAGCCTTGGTCACTGGGCTGTCGACGAATACGGAAATCGCGTCGACCGACAGGTCGGGCGCACTGGTGTCTGCGATACTCCCACCGGAGCGAAACACCACCTCCTGCCCTGCCAACTTTGCTGTGACATACTGCTCCTCCCACGACTCTTTGCTGTAAAAAATAATCTTCATGATTTGGGTAGTTAACCATTACTTACGCATTTACCTGCGAAGACACTTGCCGCACCTCTTTGGTGAGCGAATGTCCCTGCTCATCGAGCGTGTAGATAATAATACCACCAAACAGCATCTCGACCTTTGGCGCATCCTCGTGCGGAATCTGTTCAATATATATCTCAAGTGCCCGCAAGGCGTTACCATGCGAGACAATGAGCACGTTCTTACCCTCGCGAAGGCGCGGCAGCACATCTTCGACAAAGTGTGGCACCGCACGTTCGTAGACCATTTTGAGTGTCTCGCCACCGGGTACTGGGCAGTCCCAGTCGCGGCGGACGCAGTTAAATTTTTCCTCGCCGAGAATCTGCTCCATCTCCCACTTGTTTTTGCCGGTATAATCACCATAGTCGCGCTCGTTAAACGCTGCATCGTACTCGACCGGAATATTCTTCGTATTGCGCCCCTCAAGCATGCATGAAAGTGTCTCGATGGCACGCACCTGCATCGACGCAAACGCGCAGTCGATGCGGATGTCTTTAATCAAATCCCCCATCTCTTGCGATTTTTGGAACCCGTAGACGGTCAGGTGCGAGTCGTGCGCACCGGTCCAGCGACCCTCTTTATTCCACTCCGACTCGTGATGTCGGGCTATCAGTAGTGTTCCCATCATATAATATATAAGTATACAGGACTATGATGATCTGTCGCCAAGAATCAATTATAGCGCATGCAGACCTACCACCCCCTCGTGTCGCTCGGTCGCCTCGATGATGCGACGCATCGCCTCGACTGCCTCGACCGGGTACTTGCCCACCGCGGTCTCATCCGAGAGCATCACCACGTCGGAGCCGTGCGCGACCGCATACTCGACGTCGGTCACTTCGGCACGCGACGGCGTCGGATGGTCGATCATAGAGAAAAGCATTTGCGTGGCAGTAATCACCGGCTTGCCTGCAGTACGCGTACGCGCCAATATATCGGCCTCAATAAAGGGGATTTCCTCGAGCGGCACCTCATTCCCAAGGTCACCACGGGCAATCATAATCGCATCCGACGCGGCGATAATCGCGTCGATGTGCTCGAGCGCAACCTTGCGCTCGATCTTGGCGATAATCTTCTGCGAGCCGCCAGCCTCTGCCACTATGCGGCGACACAGAACCACATCGGTAGCAGAGCCGACGAACGACAGCGCGAGATATTCCAGCTGCTGCGCTGCACCAAACTCGATTGATTTCTTGTCCTGCTCGGTGAGCGCCGCGCCCGCCTGGTCGTAGGTGTGCCCGACCGTCTCCTGTACACGAGGCCCCGGCAAGTCTTGAATGATAGGAATTTTCTTGCCGACCGAGGCAGCAACTTCGCGGATCATCGCCACCTGCTGTGCGCGCTCGTCGAGCCCACCCCATGCGAAGTTGAGCCGCACCACGTCGAGCCCCGCCGCCACCATCGCCGAAAATACCTCGCGCGAGTTGGACGCGGGACCAAGCGTCGCGATGATTTGTGCTCTATTCTTTTGAGTCTCTGATTGTGTAGTCATGCTGTATTGTTATTACTGTACCTGTTCTTAAGTCCTCCGACATTACGCAACAAGTTCATCTGCGATTTCCAATAATCTGTTGTATTTGACCACACGCTCGCCGCGCGCCAAAGAACCGGCTTTAAGATACGTGCAGCCCAGGCCGACCGCAATGTCGACAATCGCCGTGTCGCCGGTCTCGCCCGAGCGGTGTGACGCAAACGGCACCCAGCCCTGTGCGCGAGCAAAAAGCACGGCGTCGATGGTCTCGCTGACGGTGCCAATCTGGTTTGGCTTAATCAGCGCCGACGTTACTGCGTGTTTTTCTGCAGCAATCTGCATCCGGGCGACGTTGGTGGTGAGCAAATCATCACCCACGACGAGCGCACGGCCGTCCACTTTTTTAGCAAACTCGGCAAACGCATCCCAATCATCCTCAGCAAAGGGATCCTCCAGTGAGAAAATCGGATACTTCGTGAGCAATCCTTCGTACCATCTCGCGAGCTCGGCACTCGAAAGGGCTTGTTGAGCACTCAACACATACTTCCCTTCTTGAAAAAAACTCGACGCAGCAGCATCAATAGCGATTTTTACCTCGTCGGTGGTGTAGCCTGCGCCGATGATTGCCGCGACCAGTGCATCGAGCGCGTCCTCGTTGCTGCCGATCTTTGGAGCGAAGCCACCCTCGTCGCCAACACCTATAGAAAGTCCTCTCGCATGCAAATTGTCGCGCAGCTTCGCGATACACGCCGCCGCGACCTCAATCCGCTCTGTTGTCGTCCCCCGCTGCGGCACCAGCATAAACTCTTGGATACTCAACCCACTGTCGGCATGCTTGCCGCCGTTGAGCACGTTAAAAGATGGGGTTGGCAATGATGGCGCAATCTGCCCCAGCGATGCAAACCGCGCATCTGCTGCAATAGATTGGTTCGCGAGCGTGTTGCTGTAGCTATATAACGGGACTCCAAGTTTCCCTGTGCCAGCATCTGTCTCGGTAGCGGCTGCGCGAGCGAATGCCAAAGACACCGCCAAAATCGCGTTCGCCCCCAGCCGCGATTTGTCAGGCGTGCCGTCGAGTGCAATCAACGCTACGTCCAACGAGCGTTGATCAAACTCTTTTCCTTCTGCATCTCCACTTCCCACTTCGCCTGCATCTTTTGCACTAGCACCAGTTAGTGCACGAGCAATCTCTCCGTTGATATTCTCGACCGCGCGGCGCACGCCTTTGCCGCCAAAACGCTTCTCGCCATCGCGCAGCTCGTGCGCCTCGTTCTTGCCCGTGCTCGCCCCCGACGGCACCGACGCAATCACCTTTGCGCCTTTGCCTGTCTCCAAAGCCACCTCGACGGTCGGCAACCCCCGCGAATCTAAAATCTCCCGCGCCTCCACCTTCGCAATCGTCGTCATGTTGCTGTGCAGTATAGCACGTTATAAAAATGGTCTTGCAAAATAAGCACATATAAAAGTCAAAATCGAGGCGAGACCTCGATTTTATTACTGATACTGAATAAACAGCGGTTGGGGTTTGAGGTGGAGGATTTCGGTGGTGGTGAGCATGCGGGTCGAGGGCGGGCGGATGTCGTTTTTGTAAAAGAGTTTAAAGCCAGTGAACTGTACTGGCGCGCTTGCGATAAACGCCTGGTACGTCCCCTGCTTGCGCGTCGGCGATCCCCAACCGTCCATATCCATCACCACCTCTACCTCGGGCAACGGTGTAATCGCTGATGCATGGGTCACCATCGGCTGCGTAAAGCGATGCACCACCAATATTTTTGGCGGCAGATTGTTTTTCTGCACCAACCCTGCCAAGTACTTTGCCGCCCAGTTGATGTCCGAGGCGTCGAGCGTACCAATCACCGTGCCGGGCTTTTTGCCCGAGGTCTGCATCGCGAACTCTGGATCGAGCGCAAGGTGCACATTAGGCATACTCAAGTATTTCTCCAGCAGCGGTACTTCTGTTTGTACACTGCTGAGCCCCACCTGTACATCAAGTATCACGATGCCATGCACCTGCGCCGCCATCGAAAGCGCTTGGTCGATCTGGCTATCCGGCATGCGCAAACGATACTTGCCATCTTTTCCTGCGCTCCCCTGCGCAGTGACCGCGATATAATCTATCGCAAGCACCACAGGGGTTGATGGATCGGCCGCCTGCCACTGTTGACCCGCCGCCTGCAGCCGTGCAAGTGCCTCCGCTGGCGGATACTGACCGAGCACGCCCATCCCTTTTGAATAAAAGTTGCCGTAGTAGGCGACAATGCGATTAAACGGCAAGAGCGCCCCGCCAAGCGGATACGGCGCGCCCGCGGCTGGCCAGATTGATTTCTGCGGCTTGGCAACAACAATCTTCTTCGTTGCTGTTTTTGCTTTTGTTGACGTGGCACTGGTCGTGACAATAGTGGTCGTTGTGGTCGCCACTGGCGCAGTCGCGACTGCCCACGGGATACCGAGTGTGCTAAACCCCGCTGCCATGCTCGCACTCATATCAAATGTCGGCACTGTTGTTGTTGCAAACGCCACCTGCCATAATTTTATATCGTATGCAGCACGATTAAGTGTCGAAGTTGTAGTAGTAGCAATCGAATCCGCCATCGTAGCGGATGAGCTCGCCATGCCCGAGAGCGCCACCGCGGCGGCGTCATACCTGATCGGTCGCAGGTTCGAAAACAAAATCACGTACACAAACACCACAGCAACCAACACACCCGCGCCCACCTGCGCAGCGAGTATCGCCGTGGTATGTTGTGCGGCCGTGTGTTTTATCATGCAGCGGTATGATGCTTCTCCTCTAACTTTTCGATATGTTCGAGCTCGGCGTCGATTTTGTCGATCTTGTTGAGTATATACTCGGTGGTCGCCTTTTCCGAGTGTACCTCGCGCTCGGTCTGCTCGGCAATGTGCTCCTCTTTCTCGACCAGTTTTTCCTCGCCGGATACATCCGCCAAGATCAACCGATCGCCCAAAAAGACTGATATCAAAAGCCCTGTGATAGTAAGGAGGACGGCGCCCGCGAGCACCGCGAGCGGCCCCCATAGGAGTGGCGTGAGTGACGCCGTTTCCCATACTCCCTTCCAAAACAGGACCACGCCCACACCCCCAACGAGCGCGTACGCCACCGGCCGCTTGGTGAGCCAGCCGCGTATCCGATCATCCCCTTTCCGAAAAAACCGCACCACACGTCGCAACATGCTGCGTATTGTAGCATGGAATAGTGCAGTGCTTTATTTCCCCTCTATAGATTGTACGGACGATGCAACATATCGCTTTTTCTGCACCCACTGTTTTGTCGTCAAATCGTATTCTGCTAAATCTTCGCCCCAGTAGTAATCTGGGTAAAACGAATGGATGCGCATTGTTGCCGATGTGTTGCGTCCAAAATCACCACCTCTTTGAAATGTGCATAGAAAGGTCTTTCCTTGTTCATCCACTCCCGTAACCTCTAGCAATGAATGTATCCCTTGCTCATCAATAATTTCTCGCTCGACCTTTGGATTTTTGCAGAACTTCTCCAGCTCAGAAAGTATTTCAGCCCGCGACGGAGCATATTCCCAAATCGCCACCTCCTTTTTACCCGTCGGCTCCCTTCGCGGTGGTTTTTCCATAGACATAGCCCAAGTATACCGCATGTGCGGATGTACGCAGTTAGCAAGGCGTGTCTTACTCTTACTTAGATATACCCCAGCCGGGTAAAGAGCGCGCTATACTATTTTCATGTTGAAGCAGTTTTTGCAATGGATTCGACTCAAGCAGGTGCTGCACGAGAGCACCTACAAACCACCGCTGTTTAAAGAGGGCGAGATTTGGTGGTGCTCGATGGGAGAAAATATCGGCATTGAGACAAACGGCAAAGGCGAACGCTTTACTCGACCCGTGTATATTCTGCGTAAGTACGATAAATACACCTTTCTCGGGTTACCACTCACCACCAAAGGAAAAGTGGGTACCTGGTACTGCCCGATTGAGTTTAACGACAAAAAACAGACCATCGTGCTCGCTCAAGGTAGAACATTTGATTATCGTCGACTCAAAAACCAAATGGGACATCTTGGTATACAAGACCGAGAAAAAATATGGAATGCGTACCGCGCACTGCACTAAAAACATAGAACCCCCGCACATCGCGGGGGGCGTGGGTTTCCCCAAATACTCCTCTAGTATAGCACGACCACGTGCTGTGCAACAAGTACTCACACTCCACCGCCAAACCGCGCGGGGCGCAATCTTGACCAAGCGGTCGATATCTTCTCGCGTCTCTTATCCCCAGAGATTTGTGTATCGCGGGTTGGCAGGGGCGAGTATAATCACCACAGGTAAGAGTGCGTGGCAATTTTTGTCCAACTAGGGAGAATACAGCGCGGGCGTAGCATATGTTGGAAATGCAATGCCCGTAGCAAGGTTTTGATGACGGTTCGAATCCGTCCGCCCGCTCTGTATTCTCCTTAAATGAACAACTCTCGTATAATAATACTGCTGTTTTTCAACACTTTCGTTTTTGTTGTTTAGCTATGTCTAGTGTCAGTGTATTACATACTCGGCGGTGTGTATATGGTAGATGTCCACATCCTCCATCTAGGTTTTAGATATACCCCAACCGGGTAAAGAGCGAGACGGAGGGCGGGGTGAGTTTGAGGTCGCGCAGCTCGGGCAAAGGAGACCAGCGGTACTCGCTAAACTCGCTCGGGTCGAGCGTGATTGCTACGTCGCTTGCAGGTTTGTCGAGCACTACTTTGTAGATTTTGAACTGCATTTTTGCCAACACACGCTCGCCCGTGTCCTTGAGTGTTTTTTCCGACTCGCCGCGACCGACGTCGTCCACAAGTGTTATGTCGAACGGAGAAATGTCGATACCGAGCTCCTCGTTAACCTCGCGCACCAGCGCCTCTACAGGGTCCTCGCCCTGCTCGATGCCGCCACCAGGGATATGCCAGCAGTCGAGATACACGCCGCCCTTGTTTGGATCTTTCATCGCTTGAAACAACTTCCCATCACTCGAAAAAATCAGTGCCGACACAATCTCCCGCTCGATGGTTCTCATGTTTGAAATTATATCACAGAGATATACGCGGCCGCTTGCACAAACCAAGTGTTGGGTTTATTATATGTACATCACCACGAAAAAGACCCTTGCGCGGGTTGGTCTGCGCCGGGGGCTTTTTTATTTCTGGGGACGGGATTTTCGCTCCAAAATAGACCGTTGTTCTTGTATATAGGCGATGCGTGCACCTGTTTTCTTTAACAACACCGAGCACTTTTCTGCTGGACTGGGAGACAAGATAACCTCAAGCCGACCCCGACTTTGCAAGAGTGTCACCAATGGAGCATAATCGCCATCACTCGCCACAAGCACCGCTTTCTCCAAACGACCTTCATAAAAATCCTGTGCCCGTGAATCTCAAAACTCCTCCACTGTTCATTACAGCCACCAAACGCAAAAAGAGCACGTACAATAGAGTCAGTTACAAGCTAGCTCTTTTGCACTATGCCCTTGTTGCACACTCATCATATCGTCGATTTGTATTGCTG
>CAIRHB010000034.1 GCA_903878285.1 Candidatus Adlerbacteria bacterium
AGCTCGAAGAGAAAGCAAACCGTCGCTTCATGGAAGTGTTGGGGTTCTATACACCCGAAGAGAAGTATCTGCAGGCACTGAAACGAAAAAAGCGCCCGAAGGCGTAGAAGATCATCGTCCAAAGAAAGGGGGTTGGGTGCCAAGATGCGCGTGGCGACGTTTATACCACCGGAGTTTAACTTTAATACCGAAATCTGCATGTACGACAACAAAGTGAGCATCCTCTCCTATGCGCGCGAGAACCCGATTGCCTTGATTATCGAGGACGAGACGATTGCCCACGCGCTCAAGCAAGTCTTCGCCTACGTGCAGTCGACAGCGAAGGGTGCCAAGTAACCATTGCCACAAATTTGTGCTTATATACTACGAACAGTTCTTGGAGATCAACATGGCAACAGCTCGTGATAGGGGGATGACAGCGGATGATGTCCGCTCGTTGTTCGAAAAAGTAGAACGACAACTTAATACACCAGAGTTGGGAAGGAGGGAGTACTACATTTTCAAACAGGTGTATGGTGATACACCAGAAGTCCTCGACCGAATGGCCGAGTGCAATCAAGATGTCACCACCTGCCCAGAGAAGGTGATTGTGTGGCTTGAGCAGCAGCTCGCACCACAAGCGCTTGCCGCTGATTGATGCTCAACCCGCCCATCCCCGCAAAACGCGCAGCCCTCATCCGGCTGCGCATTTTTCTATTTTTATATGCATAGAAAGGAAGCTGCTTATGAAATTTACTTCGCCATCTCCCACAACATCATAAAAAACTTTTTATAGTCCTCGGCGACAGTTTTGGATTTGAGAAAGTACACGAGTGGGGGATTGCCGAACGCATAAAAGGTGACGGTGTCGAAGCGGATTACCGTCTGCACGATCGTCTTGGGCAATGTATCCAGCAGCCGCACTTGGAAGCTGTCGCCAAATACGCCCGCCACGCGACCGGCGAGCCACTGCGCCTCGCCCGGATTGCCAACGTACAGCGTTTTGAGCCGCTTCTTGTGCGCCCGACGCGAAATCTCTTCATACTGCTCGCCAAAAAAGTTGACGAACGTCTCCGACCCGCCGCCGATGATGTACTGCACCTCATCATCCTTGAGCCCGTCGACGAGTCGCTCCTCGAACTCAATCACTTGCTTGCGCCCACGATATGCCTCGAAGTCCTGCTCGGCACCCACGGTGGAGATTTGGTCGAGCTCGCGCACCGTGTGCTCGGCGGCATCAAGCTGCTTGCGCGCCATACGCGAAAGCTGCTGCGGCGGGAGTGCTTTGTACTGTTTGCGTGTCCCACCCCTAATCTCCTCAACCAACTCCATCTCGAGCAACTTCTGCAAAGAATTATGCACATACTGTCGATGCATCCCGAGCCGCGCAGCAATCTTTGACCCGCCAAACGCCACCCCACGCTCAAGCAAAAAGATATACACCCGGGCATCATTCTCGGTGAGCCCCAACCCCGCAAGTTGCGCGTATAGTGGGTTTTGGACTGTCATATACAACTATTACAATATACAAAATATGCTTGATTTGCAAGTGTATGGTGTACAAAAATATGTCATTTGTCTGGTTGACATACTCTTTACAAACTGCTATTCTGTGGTCAGTTGAAACGCTCCTGCGGGAGCATGTGGAGGACTTCGACAATGCGAAATATGGAGCGCATCGCCAGCTGGCTGATGGCTGGAATCGTCTGCCTGTTGGCAGTCGGCATATACCTGGAGCCACCAATGACGGAGGAGAGGTCACGACCTCTCTTCGAAATGTACGCACACCGGTACGCATGCGCACAGTGGCACCAGGACGAGCAAGGCGTCTATAACGCCGCCGTGAGGTACAACAACCTCATTGCCCGCGTGTATCCAGGCGAAGGACTACTGAAACTGCCACCTCGTCTTCAACTTGACCCATACCTTGCAGAAGCCGTCAAAGCGAGTGGCGACTGCGGGTACAATGGGAAATCCTCGAGATGGTAGACCTTCGCGTGTACATCCTTTTTATTCTCGACGGACTCGTGTTAATCGGGTTTGTTGTGGGAATGATTTGGATGTTTCAAAATCGCAAGAGGAGGAACTGATGCCGTTACTTCGAGTAGCGACAGAGCGCCTTCCAGAGGTGCCGCCTGTCGCAACGAAAGGTGGTGCATATAGACGCACGCGGTCGCGCATACTCCAGCTCGCGACAAAAGCGCTGGAGATCGAGTTTGCGTACTGGCGCGAGGTGCTCGAAACCACACTGGCACCGATGGACTTCAACCACGCTATGCGGCGCATACCAGGTCTTTGCAAAGATCTGGGCATTGATTGCGCCGAAGAAATGCAAAAGTGGAGCGCCAAATACTACCGCCTCGAGCACATGCGACGCGCACAGGCAGTGATCGCCACACTGCGAGACCCTTTTGTTCGCCTCGAAGATCATCATGAGTATCGTCACAAAAAGCGCATTAAAAATCTGCGCAGGAGGCTTCGAGCTGGAAAGTTCACGCTCGAAGAAGTTGATACCACCGAACAGGAGTTGGCTCTTTTGACACAAAAATCCAAGGAGACGCCTGCTTGGAAAGGCAACAGTCCTTGCGTGGAGGTGCGACGATGGTTCGCAAGCACTTCCATGCGCCTGATAAGACACGAACATGGGAGGGAAGACTGGCGAGATAGAGATGATGATTGGCCAGACTGGCCTGTTCACAGGACCCCGGGGATGTGGGGACACGTAGCAAGAGGTGAGAGTGGGCGTCAGCGTGCTCTCAGACATCTCCCAATAGTCATCGAGTTCATGCGAGCAAACAACATCCGCCCTCGCGACTTAGAACTCAAGAAAGGAGACATTGCTCGATTCAAAAAGCGGCTCGAGCGAGTCAAAATAACCGAGTAAAAACATCATACACCCGCTCGAGCCGTGGAGGCCTCGAGCGGGATTGCTTTTGTATGGCGAGAGATTATTTATCACCCAACGCATCCCACATCACGCGAAAAAGGGTTTGCTGCATGCGCACCAGGGCGGGGGTTTCGATGACGATGGTCGTGATGGGGTGGGTGAGCGGGTGGATGACTATTTTGCGCGGTGTGATGGCCATGTTGGCGTCGAGCATGGTGCCCTCGGGCAGGAGGCGCACCTCTTCGTGAAAGTTCTTCTCTGTCCGCTTGTAGGAGCGGCCAACCTCGGAGGGCACGAGCAACATCTTGGCCCTCAGGTCGATCTTGAGTCGTCGCTCGATGAATGATTTAAAGTATTGCTTGTCGAACGAGTCCCAGCGCTCGGGGTCGCCAAAGCCGTAGTAATCCTCTCCATCGCGTAGCTCGCCGAGCATCTCGTCGTAGACACTGCGCATCGCGGGGACGCCGGTGTAGTAGCGGATGATGGAGTCGCCACCGCGCAGCGAGTAGAGAGCATGGAGCTCGGGGAAGAACGATTTGAGCGCGAGCTTTTGCTCCTCCAAAATGCGGTCGAGCCGGGACGGATCCTCGGCAGCAAAGCGGCGTTTAAAGCCGACCTCCTGCACACTCACGAGCCCTTTGGCGCGCAGCGCCTCCACAACAGGGTATATAGTCGTGCGCTTGACCCCCGACTGCCGCGCAATCTGCAAAACGGTCGAGGGCCCAAGCTCCAGCATCGCCAGATACACCGCCGCCTCGGCGTCCGACAACCCCGCCCGCACCAGCATCTTTTGTAGAGATTCGCGGTTTTGCATGTTTCTGTCGTAGTTTGTGACAAACTAAATACCTTACAATACTAGCATATTTTCACCACTTTTCGCAATCTGTTGACTTTTTTGACGATATTTTTGATTAAAAATATACTGACTTCGTTCGCTTATCAACAATAACGGAGGCGGAAATATGAAACAACTTGCTGTAGCAGTTGGTGATACGTGGGAGCCAAAAGCATTGCCATACTTGGCGATGGCACTGATGGCGTCAATGCTTATCACCGAGGTGCTCAACCTCAAGTTTGTCGAGGTATTCGGCATATCTGTCATCGGATCACAAATCAGTTTTGTGATTTCGTTGGTCTTGGCAGATGTGTTGACCGAGGTGTACGGCTATCGTCGTGTGCGTCGGCTACTGTGGGCGGGACTTGCGTGCCTAGTGGTATACGCTACGTTCGTACAGGTGACGGTCGAACTCCCACCGGCGGCTGGATACGCGAACAATGACGCCTTTCGTGCGCTGTTCTCACAGTCGCCACGCATCGTTTTTGCAAGTTTGCTCGCGTATTTTGTGACTGAACGAACAAATTCGTACATTATGTCGCGACTGAAAGTGCGCTACCATGCGCGGTTCTTCTACGGTCGAGCGGTTACGTCGGTCGGGATTGCACAACTCGTGGACGTTGGCGTGTTCTACGGGATTGCGTTTGCTGGAGTAATGCCTCTGTCTAGCATTCTGTCAGCATCAATGGTCAGCTGGATAGCCGTTATGGCATGCGAGCTGTGTGTGCTCCCAATCACCAAACGTTTCGCACGTCGGCTGAAGGAACACGAAGGGGTCGAGCATTACGACTTCCAGCCGGTTTCTATGTAGCGGAGACATAGCCCCGCGCCAGACCACCGGCGCGGGGGTTCTTTTTTTCAAACTAACCCTGTCTCCGCTTGCCGTGGAATTTTTGGTGGACTTCGCGGAGGTGTTTGTCGGTTATGTGGGTGTAGACCTGGGTGGTCGCTATGTTGGCATGGCCCAGGAGCGCTTGGACCGAGCGGAGGTCGGCGCCGTTTTCGAGGAGGTCGGTGGCGAAGGAGTGGCGGATCACGTGCGGCGTAACCTTGCGGGTGATGCCTGCTTTGATTGCGTAGTGTTTGACGATTCGCTCGACCGAGCGGGGCGTGATGCGTGCGCTATCCCTCTTTGCACTATTATGCTCCGCGCTCCCTTTCTTTGACGTCTTGGGTGAGGATGGCTCGGTGCCCGCGTTGCGGCTCATCTGGATAAACAGCGCGTCGTCGATGTCGGCGCGCTTGTCGAGATACGCTTTGACCGCTTGCTTCGCCTCAGGTGAAAAAAACACCACGCGCACCTTCTCGCCCTTGCCGCGCACCGAGAACTCGTCGCGCGAGAGGTCAATATCGCGGTTGAGCGCGCAGAGCTCGGACACGCGCAGGCCGGTGGAGAAGAGCAGCTCGAGCATCGCCACATCGCGCAGCGCCGTGAGACGGTCATGTGTTGTGCCTCTTGTTGTGACCTCTTTTGATCCTTTGCTACCAGCCACACGTGCACTCTGCTGTGCAAGAGACAAGATGCGAGGCGCCTGCATCAACCGCTCCAATTCATTTGCAGTAATTAGATCCAAATCGCGCGCACCGACTTTTGCCAGTTCAATCCGCTCGGGGTTGAGCGATTCAATATCACGCTTGCGCAAAAACTTCAAGAACGCACGCAGCGAAATCATGTAGTAGTTTTGCGTCTTGTGCTTCATCGTGCCGCTCGTGCCCGCTTGGCGATTGAGATAAAGACGAAACTCGCGCACCGACTGCTCGGTCAACTTTGCAGGGTCGGTGACCTTCGAAAACGCGAGGTATCGCGCGAGGTAGTGGTCATAATTCTCGACCGTCTTCACGCTGCGACCTTTCTCGATCTCAAGATATTCCAAAAACTCCGTTTTGAGTGATTTAAGGTCGCGTGCCATGGGGTAGGGCTATTGTAGCATACGCCCCTTGCAAAAAACTGGGCGCCGTGCTACGATACAGCTCATGCTCACCAAGCGGAAAAAGGAGGGTGTTATCAAAGAAGGCGCAATCCATGCGACCGATACTGGCTCGCCAGAGGTCCAGATTGCCATTTTAAGTAAGCGAATCGACGAGCTGACTGGCCACCTCAAGAAGCACTTGAAGGATAAGCACAGCCGCCGCGGTCTCTTGCAGATGGTCGCGGATCGCCGCAGCCACCTGAAGTATTTGGAGAACAGCGACAAAAAGCGCTACAGCGCGATTGTCAAAAAGCTTAATTTGAAGAAGTAGGAGCACCACTTCTCTTTTTGTTCACGTATACACGGCTATACTTCGCTTGGTCGGGTATACTAAAGGGTGGCAAAACAGCGTTATTCATCGCTCACCCTTTTTCATTAGCAGGTTAGTGAGCAGTTCGTTAGCAATTATTTTTTATGGCAATCATCAAACACAAAAGTCAGCGCGTTGGTATTTTTATCGATACGCAAAACTTGTATCACAGTGCAAAAAATCTGTATAAGTCGAAGGTAAATTTTGGCAATGTCGTCTTAGCGGCGCTCGCAGGTCGCACGCTGGTGCGCGCGGTGGCGTACGTGATCCGCACTGAGTCAGAGGAGGAAAAAGGCTTCTTCGAGGCACTCAACAAGGTCGGCATCGAAACAAAGGTCAAAGATATCCGCATCTTTACTGGCGGCGCCAAGAAGGCCGACTGGGACATGGGGATGGCTATAGACGCGGTCACGATGGCGGAAAAGCTCGACACCGTCGTGCTCGCGACCGGCGACGGTGATTTTGTCCCGCTCGTCGAATATTTGAAAAACCGTGGCTGCCAGGTCGAGGTGATCGCCTTTGGCAAATCAGCTGCAGGCGTCTTGCGCGAGGCGACAGACGACTTTATCGACCTGTGCGACGACCCGAAGAACTTCCTCATCGGCTACCGCGGCGGCGGGGGTGCGGGGCGCGGATTCTTCGCCTCAACCTTCAGCGGCAGCAAACCCGCACCCGAGGAGGGCGTCGATGTCGGCACCGAAGTCTACGACGATTCAGATACGGAGGAGTAGGATCAAAAAACCTCCCGCACTAACCTATAAAAAGATTCCGCCGCGACCCCAAACCAAGGGTCGCGGCGGTTTTCGTTCACTCCCTCGCCCGTCTGCGCCACCAAAAAACAAACCAGAATATGCCGTTATATGTGGGGACGAGCAAAAGTGCCAATCCTCCACATCCCGACCACAACATCAGGATGGAAACAGTAAGAAATCCAATGTTGTGGGTACCATAGGCGTACCAATCGACTCGTTTCATCTATGTCCTCCTTTATCAATTCATCAGCTCAAAGTGGAGCTCCTGCACCCCCTCCTTTGTTAAATCAAAGTCTTTCACACTGAAACAAGTCGAGGGGTCTCTGCCGCTGCTTGGAATCACACAGAGCTCGGTAGTCCCATTTACATATGAGTGGTTGCCATAGGTAAACAGATAGGGGATACCGTCCTGAACAACCACCGCCTTATTATAGTCCAGCACCCGGACGAGGTAACGATGGTGGTCCGTACTTGCTACCACCACCGCGATAGCCACGGCGACGACTACGACACCAGTCAGAATAACTGTACGAATCCGCATAGAACTCTCCTGTGTTTTTTGTGACAGAACGACTGTTCTATCTACACAAAGTATCCAACGATTCTGTATATATGTCTGAAATAGGCACGTATGTTGCTATAAAAACATTGCTTTGCAATGTAAATTGTACACTGTATGTAAAATAGTGTCGCTTTTATTGACACTTGGTACAGTTAGCGGCATACTGGATATATGGAAAAACACGAATCGCACCAAAAGTTGCTGCGAGCACTCGCGGGGGCGGGGTTGTCGGACAAAGCAGCGGCGATGTATCTGTCGCTGCTTGGCAAGAATCGGCTCGGCGTCGCTGAGTTGGCACGAGAAGCCGGGGTCAAGCGCGCGACCTGCTACGAGCACCTTGAGCAGCTGCTCCAAAAGGAGTTTGCGGTGCGTGTCCCGATAGGGAAGCGGACGCTATATGCCGCGCGCGATCCGCAACATATTCTGCGCGCACTCCATGCGAACACAGCTACATTCGAGCAGGCACTTGGCGAGCTGTCGCGGATCCACGCGCAGGCGACCAACAAGCCGCGCGTCACCTTCCACGAGGGGAAGCGTGAGATACGTGGCATTTATGAGGATTTGTTCAAAACCATTGGCGACACGTACTCGATCTTTCCTGTCGAAGCATTCTTCAAGAGTTTTACCGAAGCCGAGTACGAGGCATTTGATAAAGAAAACAGCGCGCATGCGATGAAAACACGCGACTTGTTTATAGCCAACGCCAAGACCTACAAAAAGCTACGCGCCTTGCGCGAGAAAAACGGGCATGCAAACAAATACGACAAGCGACTGCCGGATTGGTTTACCTCCAACGTCGACATGTTGATTTTTAAGGACAAAGTGGCGCTCATCAGCCTGCGTGACCTGTCAGCCGTTGTGATTGAAAACGCCGACATCGCCGAACTGTTCAAAAACATGCATCAGTGTATGTGGAAGATGGTGTAAATCCTCCTTGAGCTTTATTTTTTGTCGATTTTCAACTACAGTGGGGGAGTTGGGCGGGTACAGTAGTGCCCTCCTCTCTATCTATTCATCTCGTATTTTACTTAGTAATCATCTACAGATATGCAGTCAAAAACGTTTGAGACAGAGATCGGCGGCAAGAAGCTGGTTGCTGAGTTTACCGACCTCGCCGAGCAGGCAAACGGCTCGGTTATTTTGCGCTATGGCAACACCGCAGTACTCGCGACCGCGGTGATGAGCGAGAAGACGCGCGACGACATCGACTACTTTCCGCTCACGGTCGACTACGAGGAGCGCTTTTATGCCGCGGGACAGATCCTTGGTAGCCGCTTTGTCCGCCGCGAGGGGCGCCCGAGCGAGGACGCGATACTCTCGGGCCGCGTGGTCGACCGCACGATCCGCCCACTCTTCCCCGCACATATCCGCAACGAGATCCAAGTGATCATCACCATCCTCGCACTCGACGATGAGGACCCGGACACCATCGCTGTCAACGCAGCGTCGCTCGCGCTCGCGACGTCGGATATCCCATGGAAGGGCCCTGTTGCTGCGGTGCGTATCGCGCTGCGTTCTAGCTCCGCACAGAATGTTGGACACACGGAGCAACATGCAAAACAGGTCGAGGAAAAAGAGTGGATCGTAAACCCGACCTACAAGCAGCGCGAGCATCATGAAAACACGTTCGACCTGCTCGCCTGCGGCAAGGATGACACGATCAACATGATCGAAGTTGGCGCAAACGAAGCGAACGAGGATGATGTTGCCGAGGGGTTTGCACGCGCGGTCGACGAGCATCGCAAGCTGATTGCGTTTCAAGAAAAGATTATTGCCGAAATAGGGAAGGCGAAGAAAGTTGTTGCCGAGCCCGAGCTGCCCGAGGCACTGCTCGCGCTCTACAACACCGAGTTTGCATCAAAAATGACTGCTGCTGTCTTTTGTGGCGAGCCGAGCAAGAAGTCAATCTACGCGCTTAAGAAGGAGTTTCTTGCACGTGTGGTCGAGACAGAGGAGATTGGGCACTATAAAAAACTCGCCGACCGCTTTTTTGAAGATAAAGCCGACGAGGAGATCCATCGCGGCGCGATTGAGGATAATAAACGTGCTGACAATCGCGCGTTCGACCAGATCCGCCCACTGTTTGCCAAAGCAGGGGAGGTGTCGCCCATACTCCATGGGTCGGGCATCTTCTATCGCGGCGGGACGCATGTCTTTACGGCGCTCACCTTGGGCGGGCCCGGCGACAGCCAAGTGATCGACTCTATGGAGGAGCATGATGTGCAAAAGCGCTTTATGCATCACTACAACTTCCCGCCATACTCCGCGGGCGAGACTGGCCGCATGGGCGGGCTCAACCGCCGCATGATCGGCCACGGCGCGCTGGCAGAGAAAGCGCTCGTCGCGGTTATCCCACCAAAAGAGACCTTCCCCTACACCATCCGCCTTGTCTCCGAGTGCCTCGCCTCCAACGGCTCGACCTCGATGGGCTCGGTGTGCGCATCGACACTCGCGCTCATGGACGGAGGCGTGCCTATTAAGGCACCAGTCGCTGGCATCGCGATGGGGCTGATGCTTTCTCCCAACTACGCACAAGATAAAAAATATAAGGTGCTCACCGATATCCAAGGGCCCGAGGATAGCCACGGCGATATGGACTTTAAGGTAGCGGGAACAAAGAGCGGTATCACCGCAATCCAAATGGATATCAAGCTCGACGGCGTACCAGTGCCAATCCTTGTCGAAGCACTGCATGGCGCACAAAAAGCGCGCTTGCAGATTCTTGAAGTGATCACTTCGGCGATTGCAGCACCACGCGCAGCGATTAACCCGCGCGCACCAGAGATCTTGACAACAAAAGTGCGCCCAGACCAAATTGGCCTCGTGATTGGCGGTGGCGGCAAAACAATCAATGGCATTAAAGAGCTCTGTGGTGTCGACGATATCACTATCGACGACGACGGCTCGGTCTTTATTACTGGCAAAAACGGCAGCGCCGCCAAGGCAAAAGAGATGGTCGAGGCGCTGGTCAAAGAGTACAAACCAGGCGAGGTGTACGACGGCCAAGTGACGAGGCTGATGGACTTTGGCGCGTTTGTCAGGATTGGACCCGGCAAGGATGCAGAAGGATTGGTGCATGTGTCCGAGGTCGCGCCCTTCCGCATCGACAAAATTGCACAAGCGGTCTCGGTCGGAGAGACAGTTCGGGTTATGATAAAGGAGATAGACGAGAAGGGACGCATCAACCTATCGGTCAAAGCTGCCGACCCCGAGTTCGCGGCACGAAAAGGTCTCACTCCGTCGTCACAACCAACTAATGGCACCCGACCCTCACATCCCAACTCCGCCGGCACCTCTGGCTCCGCCCCCGCCACCCCGCGCGGCTAGTCAGACGCCTGCGCAAGACGCAGGAGCAACAGCAGCGTCACATCTCTACAATCTGAAAAAAGAGGACATCCTGCTGCCTAAAAAAGAAATCCACTCCTCGGCAAGCGCGATGCGTGCGGATGCGAGCGAGCTGCTCAAACAAGAGCAAGGAGCGGCATTACCTAAAATCGAACACCCTGCTCCGCCGCCACCAACCGCCGAGCAGAAAAAGAAAAGTGATGCGATGGTGCAGTCACTCGAAACCTTTCGTGGCGATATCGAGAAGTTGATGCGGTCTGGCGATGTGTCGGCAGTGTCGATTGCATCAGCGCAGGCTCGACAGAACCAGCAAGATGCCGAGCGTGTCTCAGAAATAAAAAAGGTGTCGACCACGCCCGACCGCTCGCGCGCGATGCTGCTGTATGGCACAGGTGGCGCGCTCTTTCTCTGTGCGGTCGGCATCGTATCTTATGTACTCTTTCGTCCGACGACGGTCGCGGTGCAGACACCTGCTGCCGCACCGTTTATCTTGGTCGACGATACCGCCGAAGTGCAAATCGCCCCCAATGAGACCCGTGGCGATGTGATTGCAGCACTCACCGATGTAAAAGCAAAAACAGCACTGTCGCTCGGGCTGGTGGGGCGCATTGAGCCCGTTGCCGCGGCGACAACCACCAACACAAGCGCTACCCCAACCGGTGCACAACCGCTGCTCGACCTCTTGGCGCCGGATATCCCGGACGCGCTGCTGCGCAATATCGAACCAACCTTCCTGCTTGGCGTGCACTCGTTTGATACCAACCAGCCGTTTCTTATCCTCAAAATCGATTCCTACGAACAAGCGTTCGCGGGCATGCTCGCATGGGAGCCAACAATGCACCAAGACCTCTCGCCGCTGTTTGACTACACCCCGAGCCCGCATATCAACACAGATACGGCAGCCGTAGTAACTAACGACGCCTCGAGCACCGACACGGCAGACAACAACACAAACAGCGCTACACCCTTTAACACCGCGGTAGCGCAGCCGCCCGGGTTTATGCAGACCATATTCGTCGACACGGTTGTTGAGAATCATGATGCGCGCGCACTTAAAAACTCAGCAGGCGATGTGTACTTCCTGTGGACATTCCTCGACCGCAACACCCTGCTTATCACTACCAACCCCTACACTGTCCGCGAGGTCATCAACCGCCTCAAAAACGCCCCCGTCCTATACATCCCGGGGCAATAGTCTCTCGCCACACGATCCACCCTGTCACATAAAGACATTTGTATCTCCATGCTATTGTGTGCTATATACAGATGGCTTGAGCAGGTATACGGCAAAGGCGCACTGCGCCACTTGGCAGAGATGTCATTGAGTCTCGACGAGTATGAGGGGAATAATGACGCATACGAATGGTATATTGGAAAAACGCTCGATTATTTTGCTACACCTGTGAAGCTCAAGGTCTAGTTGGAGTGAAAAGGTTCCAGAAGCCTTTTTCTACGCAAACAGCTCGCGGATGTCGTCCCAGGTGAGTTTTTTGAAGAGATCTTTGCTCTCGCCGATAAGTGCATCTGCCAGCGCATTCTTTTTTGACTTGAGCTTCTCAATCCGCTCCTCAATAGTACCCTTGGTGGTAAGTCGATAGACGGTCACGGTCTTGGTCTGCCCAATGCGGTGCGCGCGGTCGGCTGCCTGGTTCTCTGCGCTCGGGTTCCACCATGGGTCAAAGATAATCACCGTGTCGGCGGCGGTGAGATTGAGCCCAACGCCGCCCGCCTTGAGGCTGATTAAAAAGACAGATATGTTTGGATCGCTGTTAAACTGTTCAATGAGCTCCTGCCGATTGCGCGTTTTGCCCGAGAGGTAGCAGTAGGTGATCTTGTGCGCGTCGAGTGTCTCGGCGACGATGTCGAGCATGCCGGTAAACTGGCTAAACAAAAGCACCTTGTGCCCGCCGGATGTGGCTTCTTGGATAAGCTCCATCGCAAGGTCGAGCTTCGCCGAGTCGCCGTCGTGCACCTTTGCCTTTTTGTCGGTTAGGAGTGCCGGATGGTTACACGCTTGGCGCAGCTTGGTGAGCCCCGCAAGGATATGGATCTGCGCATGGTTAAACCCTTTTTTTCCAACCGCGGCAAACACCTCGCCGCGCACTTTTGCCAAAATATTTTGATAGAGCACCGACTGCGCGTCGGTGAGCTCGGTGGTAATCGTCTGCTCAATCTTTTGTGGCAGCTCGGTGAGCACTTCGTTTTTTGTTCGGCGTAGCATAAACGGCGCGATTTTTGCGCGCAGATGCTCCATCGCGCGCTGGTCGCCCTGCTCCATGATCGGCTTATGAAATCGCTTGGAGAACTGGTCGTACGGTCCAAGAAACTTTGGCATCAGAAAGTCGAAGACCGACCACAGCTCTGAGACCGTGTTCTCGATCGGGGTGCCAGTGAGCGCGAGGCGATAGTCCGCATGAATTTTTTTGACCAGTTGTGCACCCTTGGTGGCGTGGTTTTTGATATACTGCGCTTCGTCCAGCACGGCGTAGTTAAAGCGCATCTTACCCTGTATAAACACAGCTTCATCTTTGCGCAGTGTTGCATAACTGACGATAACCAGATCGTGCGCGCGGATCTTTTTTGCTAATGTGATGCGCTCGTCGGGCGTCCCGCGGTAGGCGAGCACGCGCAGGTTGGGTACAAACTTTTCTGCCTCGCGTGCCCAGTTGTGGACAAGCGAGGTGGGGCACACGACAATCGATGGCCTGCCCTTGACGCGTTCGGCAGAGAGCAGTGCGAGTGTTTGCAGCGTCTTGCCGAGCCCCATGTCGTCGGCGAGGATGCCCGCGAACCGGTACGATCGCAGGAAGTAGAGCCACTCGACGCCTGCTGTTTGGTACGGTCGCAGTACCTTCGAGAATGCTTTGGGGAGCCTAACCTTTTTCACCGGCTTTCCTTTTTCGACCTTGTGCATAAACTGCTTGATACTCTCGGCGCGAGATGCGTCGTAGTGCGGCGATGAGGTCATCACATACGACAGCTCGGGCGCGTGGTGGAGGCGACCTTCGAACATACCCTCTTGCTGCTCAAAACTGGTGAGGAGCGAGGCAAGGCGCTCCAGCTCGCCGCGGTTTTCGATATGCAGCAAAGTGCCATCGGGGCGATGCATCAGCGTATCGCCGCTCCTGATAAACGCAATGATATCTTCAAGTGTGATACGCTCGCCGCGGCAGTAGCACTCGACATCAAAACGGAGCCAGTCCGCCTCCTCGTTGAGGTTCGTTGTAAACTTTGCCTGCACGGTGCTGCTCGTGTAGGAAATGGCATCGCGAGTGAATCGGATTGGCAGTTTCTGCTCTGTTGCGAACGACTGCAGCCCAGCCCAGCGTGTTTCGATAAATCGTGCAATCGCCGATTTCCCTTGCGCGGTACACTTTGCAGTTTTTGAGAATCCGTTGTCTGGTGCGTTGTCGGTAACTGCTTCAAACAGTGCGGTCTCAAGCGCCTCGGCGATTGGCGCGAGGTGCACAGTGTCGCCTGCGAAGCGTATCTCATATTCGTGTGGCATGTCGGGGCGCTCTTGCAGATACTGTTGTCGCCGCGCGAGGTGGCGTGCCCCGCCCGCAGTGCTCCAGTAGACACTCTCGCCAACATCGACACACAGCGACCCGTAATCGACCACCGGCTTGATAGCAAGTGTCTGCCCTGCGACGTCATACTCGACATTGATAGCCGCCTGCGCCGCAGTGGACGTGTCGATGGTGAGTGACGGCGGCTCATTGGTGAGTGTGAGTGTCGTGCGGGCGTCGCGGACAATCTCGTTGTAACGCTCAAGCTCGTCGCCAAACAGTTCACATCCGCATGGTGTCGACGAGGTGTACTTGTCTCCATAGAGCGGTATAACACGGCTGAATAGCCGTGCAAGGATCGGCGTCAATTCGTGGAGGACAATAGTACTCTTGGTACAAATCGCAACGACCGAGCCCGCAGCAACAATCGGCCTGTAGTCTACCGTGCCGCGTAGTGTTTGCTTGTCAACAACAAAGAGTATGCGTTCAGATACATCGTTATATACCATCTTCGTCTCGCGGATCAGCGAGGCCTGCAGCGCGCGCGGCTGCGCAATCTCAAACGAGAGGGGAGTGAAGGTGTACGCATTTCCGGCAGCAACCAAACCGCTTTTGGTAATCAGGTCAGCGAGTGCGAATAGGTTGCGGTTGGGATGCTTGTATGGTTCAAACACACCCTTTTGTATCGCAGCCAACAGATCCTTTGTTGCGGGTGGTACTCCTGGCATCCCCAGTATCTTTTTTGGTGACACAGTTTGATATGACAGAGTGCGTCGTCGGAGCGTAGGTGACAGGGCGTAATCAAGGTGTACAAAATAGTGTTTCGCATCGAACACTTCCTGTTGTGTCGCAGTAGTTGTAAGGGTAGGTATCGGAAGTACTGATGTGGATGGTATGTGTGTGGGCGGAGTGCTCGGTCTCTGTGCTGCGCGCAGAATATCAAGCAGCGCAGGGGAGAGTAGCGACGGATCGATGTTGATGCCGCGTAACTTTTCTGCCAGGTCCGCGCCAGCATCTTGGCTCGGTGTTTTGTCGTGTTTGGTTGCGGTAATTGTTGTTGAGGGTGTGCGTGTTGCTGTTGTCTTTATATAATTTTCGCGAATAAAAGTAAGTAGCATATCACGCAGTTTTTCGCTCCTCTTTGGCTTTCTGGCATCAGTATCAAAATCCTCCAGCCATGCGACGACATGCATGCCGACCGCGACAATGTGCTTGCAGCCGAGCTCGTAGGGGCAAGTGCACTCCGCCTCTTCAAGAGCAAGTAGTGTCGGATTCCATGTCAGGATAACAGAGTACGTGTGTGACCCGCGCACATCGGCAGAGACCGTGATACTCTCCGCGCCGTCGGCGATGACCTCGAGGTCTTTGACGCGCTTGGCGCGGTAGTACTCCTCCCCACGTCGGAGGATCTGCGTCTCGACTAGCCGCCGCAGCGCCTTTCTAAAAACCACCGCCTGCATGCTCAGAGAATGCCATGTCGTATGCGTAGATGCAAGGGGTACGATGTCCCTGTCTCCGCCAAGCCTACACCTCCGCTGATGGCGCGAAGTGATGGGAGTTTGCGAGGTCGTCAAGGACCGTGTTGCATATTTCGGTGTCGAGGAGCCACTGGTCGCGGTGCTCGTCAGGGACGCCCTGGATGCAGGTGTGGAGGTAGCTGCGTAGGATGTGTTTGTCTGGGTGGTGTTGGTCAGGTGCGATAAATGCAAAGATGCGCACATCGGCCAAGTCGGTTGGTGTGTCATCTGCTGCATCGACCAAGATGCTCACGCGCTCGGTCACGTCGACATGGTTGTAGCCGATCTCTCTCGCGTCGAGTAATGCGAGTTCTGCATCAGTCACTTCAATAAGCACGCCGTTGGTTTTTGATTCGTGGCACTCGACAAGGTTGAGGTAGAGGTAGTCGCCGACGGGTGCGTTTACTTTGCGCCGAAAGCCCGAGAGCGTCGCGACATGCACGTGCTGTTTGTTGGGGAGCGTGCGCCACAGGCTATGCAAGTTCATCAACGAGCCGTAGCCAAACACATACGTGGTACTTTTTTCTGCGAGTGTCGTTTTGTGTTCCATATTTGTGTCGATTATTTTTTGAGTGCTAGGAGTGATGCACGTTTGTGCGTTGCAAAATAAAAAACCTCTCGTGGCGAGAGGGAAGTGGCGTGATGCAGACATTAAACCAACGGAGACATCACCGACACTCGCCGCTCACGCGCGAGAGGATGGTACAGCAACAAGTGTGGTTATACGCGTGTTCACTCAACCGAGACATATAAAAATAGTAGCACCTCTGCCGTCGGGTGCAAGTTGTGTGTAGGGCAATAACCGTTGTTGTGTTGTAGAATACCCACATGACTGACCAAGAGTTGTTTACGGGGACGGCAAAGTGGTACGCGCAGTATCGAGTCGGATATCCGCCCGAGCTGTTTGCATATCTAAAGCACTATTTTCATTTGGATGGTATGGGTCGGTTGCTCGACTTGGGTTGTGGTACGGGGCAGCTTGCTATTCCGCTTTCGCCGCAGTTTGCCGAAGTGGTTGCAGTCGACCCCGAGCAGGAGATGCTTAACGAGGCTACTGCGCAGGCACAAAAAGCAGATGTGGGGAACATTGCATGGTTGCACGAGAGTGCAGAAAATCTTCCAGAAACTATTGGCATGTTTCGGCTCACGACCATTGGCGCAGCATTTCATTGGATGCGGCAAAAAGAAGTGTTGCAAAACATATACGACCGTACTGAAGTTGGTGGTGGGCTCGCTATTGTGTACGACTCGGCTGGGGCGTGGGGCAATAGGGAAGTTCCGGGCGAATGGCAAATGGCCACCCGAAAAATTATTACCAAGTATCTTGGTGAAAAGCGGCGCGCAGGAAACTCGTTTTTAAAAAGCCAGAGGAGGATGCGGATGATTTGGTCGAGGGCTCCGCTTTTGGTTCGTGTGAAGTTTGGACGCGCCAGTATGTGCGCGAATGGACAGTGGAGTCGATTATTGGTTTTCTTTATTCAACCTCGTTTGCGTCACGACGCTTGTTTGGTGCTAGGGTAGACGAGTTCGAGCGTGAGTTGCGAGACGTGCTCCTGACGCTAGAGCCGAGCAATCGTTTTGTCGAGCACGTCGAAGTTGAGGCGATTGTTGCGAAGAAGTAAGTTACTCTGGTTTTTCGGCAATCAACTCGCTGCGGTGTTTTTGCATCAGCTCGCCACTCGGGGTCATGAATGGGCCGCCGAGCCCTTCCCACTCGTAGAGCATGGGCCATTTTTTGTAGTACGCTTGCAGCTCGCCTTCGGCGAAAAGGTGTGCACGGACTTCGCCCTCGTTTTTAACAGTGTGCGCAGAGACGACATTGAGCCCGTGCGGGTTGGTCGCCTGTTGTAGTTGCTCCACTGCTGCAGCGATTTTGTCGGCAGTGAGAAAGTGCAGCACCGAGGTGCAGATAACAATATCGAACGTGGTGCCGAGTTGGTCGAGCGACAACACATCACCAACCACGGTCTTAATGTGCACGCCCTGTTGTTTTGCCTCTTCCGCAATCTTCGCAAACTTCTCGTCAGTAACATCGAGCGCGGTTACCTCAAACCCTTGCGATGCGAGAAACAGCGCATGCGTCCCTTCGCCAGTGCCAACGTCGAGCACGCTCCCACTTGAGCGAAACTCACAGATTCTCTTTACCACTTTTGCAAACGGTTTTGTGTTTGGTTGTTGCGGATGTGTTGTCTCGGGTGTCATACAATACATGGGTTATATGTTTGGTTAACGTTCTTGCGCCCACTGGTTCGCACGGGACTTGATTGCTTCGAGTACTTCTTTCTTCCCTGCATCATAGCTCGCATAACTATCGCCGTGCTGCTGATAGAGTGCTGTCTTTGTTGCAACATACAGCGCACGGTCTTCTCCGTTGACTCTCAAATAATCCCGAAAGTTGATGTACGAATCTATTTTCGGATTTCCTTGTTCGAGAATATGAATACTTGCGAGCCGCTTGCCATCGGGTGCATCTTCGACAAAGTATTCTTCGGTGGGGATATAGTTTGCGCCCATATATGCAAAACCAGCACTCTCCATCGCCGCAGCAAAAGATTGCACGTGTGATCGATCTCTGACGACCACAAGAATGTCTATTTGCGGTTTTGCAACAATGCCTGGTATCGACGTGCTGCCGACATGTTGGATGTCGATCGCTTCGTCTCCAAAAATTGTCTTGAGTTTTTCGGCGCGTTTCTCAAACCCCTCTGCCCACTTTGGATTGTACGTTTCGAGCGTGTATGCACGATGCTGTTTCGGCTTTTTTTCCATATGTATAGGATAACCGATCTTCTCTAGTTGGTATTTAAACTTTTCGACAAACCACGTATCAAGATATGGCAGGTAGCGCAGCTGTCGCTCCCTTGGCAATTTGAAGAAGTTCGGGCTTAGCGTCCCTCTGCAGTTTTTGCTTCCACAACGGCACGCGATGTCTGAATCGTAGTAGCCATTGATCGCGTAGTCGTAGGTGATCTCATCACCAACTCCTATGTCTTTCATTGCGACAACTCTCCTGATGCTGTCGATGGTTTTGACATAGGTGTTTGGGTCGCAGGAATGGTTTATATGTTTTTCTGGCGCTTGCATATGAATCGTCTTACCGTCGCCGAGCCAGTCGCATTCGTACTCTCGCTCGTATTGAGTGAGTGTGCTTTTATCTTCGACAACATGCGTGTCGTCCATATCCAAAATTACTTCGCCGCTTTTTATGTCTTCGGTGGCAAATACCCCCTTACCCTCGATGTCACTATTCTTTACTTCGACTTTGCTTGGTTTGAGTTTCATGCTTATGACGATAGCACAACGCGCACTATATCGTTACTGGCACACATCGCTGCAGCGTTTCACACGTATTGAGCGGAATGGTTTCATGCGAGCGCGGGCAGGTGGTTACTCACATCGGTCGAAGGTAAACCAGCGCAATTGGCGGACAGGAATGTGATAAATGTTTTCGATAATCCATGCAGGACTATGCAACTCCGCCATGCTCCAGTCGAACCCAACTGCCGCTGCCGCTTGTTTGATTGCATCCTCGGACTCGCCCTCAATCTCAACATAGGTTGGGATGCGCGGCCACGTGTCGATGTCGAAGACAACGTCGTTACCGAGTCGGAGTGAGTGTCGCTTTTTCTGCTGATGTCGATAGGCGACAAATCCAAGCTGTTCAAAAAGAAGCTCCGCTTTCTCTTTGTCGCCAATGGAAAATTCGAGTTCATACGTGCCGTCGATGGTGTGAGCGGTGTGCCGCTTGAAGGTGAGTGTCGTGGTGTCTCCCGCTTTGCGCAGTCGCAGATGTTGGCCTTCGTCTCTCCACGCGAGCTCGGCGTCATAGATGATTGTCTCTTCGAGCAGTTTTTCTCCCTCGTCATGTGCGCCGAGTGCTAGCAATTTTTGCACCAACTCGTCTTTGTTAATCTCCAAAAAACGACACTCGATTTCAGTGGTGCTCATATAATATTTTTTACTGCGTAGTAAGTGCCGCGCGCAATTTTTCTGCATTACCAGCAAGATCCATTTTGTCGCCGACGGCGGCGTTGCTCGGGAAGACCCACAGGTGCGCGTGGTGGACTTCGTCGCCGACGGTTTTGGAGAGAATCCACTCGGTGTTGAAAATGGCGCGCTGCGCGTGCGCGATTTTTTGTGCGACAGTAAAGTACGCGCCGATGCTGTCCGGCTCGCTCGTGTTGCTCGGCACATCCCACACCCAACGGTAGTGTTTTTTCGGGATCACCTGCACATGCCCGGGCGTCTGCGGGTGGATATCGAGAAAGGCGATAAAGCCTGCGTCCTCGTAGACAATTTCTGCGGGGATCTCGCGTGCGACAATCTTACAAAAGATGCAGTTTTCGCCCTGTGTTGTTGTGGGTGTCTCCATACGTGCCATTCTACTATATACTGGGCGAGATGAAACACTACCGCACGCGAGAAAATATGTCAGAGGAAGTGCGCGTGCTGTTTCCCCAGCACTCGGCGCTGTTGCAGGATTTGCTCTACGGTCGCGGCATCACAAGCGCCGAAGATGCGGAACGATTTTTGAACCCAGAGTTTGAGCCTGCCCGGCATGATGACGGGCCTGCCCGACCAGACGGCGGGGGAGATTCGCACGACCCGATGTTGCTACCCGACATGGAGAAAGCAGTCGAGCGGATTGTGCATGCGGCAAAGATGGGAGAAAAAATATGTGTGTGGAGTGATTATGATTGCGACGGCATCCCGGGCGGTGTACTCCTTTCCGAATTTTTGCGCGACGTCGGATTGTCAGTCGTGCACTACATCCCACATCGACACAAAGAGGGATACGGATTGAACAAAGCGGGACTCAAAGAATTGCGCGAGCAGGGCATCGCGCTTGTCATCACGGTTGACCTTGGCACGACGAATGTCGACGAAGTCGCGTACGCAAACGAGCTCGGGCTCGATGTGATTGTGACGGATCATCACTTGGTTGCTGAGCAACTTCCACCTGCGTTCGCGGTGATCAATCCAAAACGTCCTGATTCGCAGTATCCGTTCGACGGGCTGTGTGGCGCCGGTGTCGCATGGAAGTTGGTGCAGGGGATTTTGCAGAAAGTTCGAACCGAGGGTAACCCGTTCGACTTGTCCGACAAAATGACGGGTTACGCTCAGGGCAGGGAAAAATGGCTACTCGATTTGGTCGGCATTGCGACACTCTCCGACATGGTGCCGCTCGTGGAGGAGAACCGGATGCTCGCGCGGTACGGCTTGCTCGTTATGAAAAAGAACCGTCGCCCCGGGCTCGCGGCACTGCTGTCGCTCTTGCGTATCAAGCCAGCGATGCTTACAGAAGATGATATTGGTTTCATGATCGCGCCGCGTATTAATGCAGCGTCGCGCATGGATTCGCCGCAGCTCGCCGCGTCGCTACTCGCTGCAAGAAGTTTTGACGAGGCAAACGAACTCGCGCGAGCATTGAGTGCCGTCAACGATGAGCGCAAGACTACTGTCGCGCTCACGGTCAAAGAGGTCAACAAACGCCTCGCGACGAGCGACCTCGCCGACGCGCCGATCATCGTGATGGGCAACCCAAACTGGCGGCCAGGCGTGCTCGGGCTCGTGGCAAACTCGTTGATGCAGGCGCATGGCAAGCCAGTTTTTCTGTGGGGGCGCGAGGGAGGGGAGGAGAATGTTATTCGCGGTTCATGTCGCTCGGCGGGGGACGTGAGCGTGGTCGATATCATGCAGGGTGCGGCGGATATCTTCGCGCACTTTGGCGGGCACACGGCGTCGGGTGGATTTTCTCTGATGCAGGATCATGTGCACGAACTCTTGCCGCGGCTCGTGGCGTCGCATGCGCTACTGCCCGCAGTGGCGAGCGACGAAATAGAAATACTCATCGACCGCGAGCTGCATCTGGCAGAAGTGGCACATGCGCATCGCGAGTTGCCCAAGTTGGCACCCTTTGGTGTGGGCAATCACAAGCCGCTCTTTCGTATCCCATGCGTCACCGTCGGCGCAGTCAAAGTGTTTGGCAAAGCGAAGGATCATCTTGAGGTGACACTTTTACAAAATGATGCACATGCGACCGGCATCGCGTTTTTCTCGACGCCCGAGTCGTTTCAAAAAACGCTTGTCGAGGGCGTGCTGGTCGACATTATCGGACACGTCGAGACCGACTGGCGCGGCGCCCCCCGTGTGCGCATCGTGGATGTGATATAAAAAAAGTTGCTATACTGTGGAGCAATGGAAAAGATACTGATTTACTGCGACGGGGCGGCGAAGGGGAACCCGGGGCGAGGCGGGTGGGGCGCGCTCGTGGCAACAAATACGCGCGTAGTCGAGCTCGGCGGGCGCGAGGATCACACAACGAACAATCGCATGGAGCTCACGGCGGCAATCGAGGCGCTCACATGCGCAAAAACTTTTTTTGGTGATACAAAAAACAACATCACCGTGCACACCGACTCGTCGTATGTGATCAACGGCATTACGAAGTGGGTGCGCGGGTGGGAGGCAAAGGGCTGGGTCACGGCGGCCAAGCAGCCCGTGCTCAACAAAGATCTCTGGGTCGCGCTTGTTGCGGCGCGCGATGCGTGTGTGGCAGATGGTGCAGAGGTTGCATGGCAGTATGTCGCGGGGCATGTTGGCATCGCCGGCAACGAGCGTGTCGACACCATTGCATCCGACCTTGCCGAAAAAAAGCAGGTCGAGTTGTTTGACGGCGCGCGTGATGCGTACGCGGTAGATATTACTTCTGTTGCACATGATGTAGAAAAGATTGCATCAAAAACGCACAGCCGCGCAAAAGCATATTCCTACATCAGCAAAGTTGATGGCGCGATTCAGACACACAAGACCTGGGTCGAGTGCGAGCAGCGAGTGAAGGGAAAGATGGCGCGATTTAAAAAAGCCGCATCACTCGAAGAAGAACATGCAATCATTGCTGAGTTTTCGAGATAAAAAACTATTTTGGATTACCGGCTTACTTTTTGTCGGCGCGCTGTTTCTTGTTCGGTGTGTTTTCTTTTTTCAATCCGAGCAGAGCGAGACACTGGTGTCGCATGTGGGGGAGAGTGCCGAGGTGGTGGGTGTTGTTGCTGCCGACCCCGATCGTCGTGACACGTCGCTGCATCTCACAGTTGATGTCGAGACGGTTGATGGTATGTCAACGAGCGGCAAGCTGCTCGCGCTCGTGCCGCGCGAGTCAAGCGTGTCCTATGGCGACACGGTCGCGGTGCGCGGGGCAATCGCGCTGCCAGAGACATTCGAAGGTAACGCGGGGCGCATCTTCGACTACCCTGGGTACCTGCGTGTGCAAGGAATATCTACACAGATGTCGCGCGCCGAGTTGGTACGCGACCTGCCCGGAGGTTTTTCTGTACAAGGATTTTTATTTTCCATCAAACACACATTCGAACATTCGTTACAAAAATTATTGCCCGAGCCGGATGAATCCTTATTGGAAGGGATCTTGCTTGGCGAGCGGCACGGCATACCAAAGGACTTAACAAACGCGTTTATTGAAAGTGGACTCATCCACGTCGTCGTGCTCTCGGGCTACAACATCACGATTGTTGCCGAGGGTGTCTTCCGACTCTTGTCGTTTCTGCCCACCTCCGCGAGCTATCCCATTGGCGGCATGTTGATGATTCTCTTTGCGCTCATGACTGGCGCGGGCTCGACTACGCTACGCGCACTCATCATGGGGCTCATCGCACTCTTGGCGCGCTACCTGCATCGCTCGGCTTTAGCGATGCGCAGCCTCATCTTCGCGGGAGTCGTGATGATTTTCTGGAACCCCGAGGTGCTGCTGCACGACCCATCGTTTATGTTGAGTATGCTCGCGACGTTTGGGTTGATCACCCTGTCGCCGACGGTCGAGCATTGGCTCGGCGAGCTTCGACTCTTTCGCCACAGGCGGATGCAGGGTGCCAAGTCGATTGCTGCGTCGACCATTGCGGTCGAGATTGTTGTGCTTCCCGCGCTGCTCTACCAAACCGGCGTGCTCTCGCTCCTTTCCATTCCCGCGAACGTCCTCGCATTGCCGGTCGTCCCCGCTGCGATGCTCGCGGGTTTTGTCGCTGGGCTCGCCAACCTCGTCCCTGCGCCGCTGGGCCAACTGCTCGCATTCATTCCCGCGCTTGTCTGCAACGTTTTGCTCAAATGGATGCTACTCATCACCAACACTGTCGCCGCGACTCCTTTCGGCGCAGTCACTATCCCCGCGTTCTCCTTCTGGCTCGCCGTGTTCCTCTACATTCCCATTCTCTGGTTTGCTGTCGGTCAATATAGAAGAACGAGTGTGGCTTGACTGCATACAGTTGCTAGTATAACATAATTGTTATGTCCGATATGGGCAATGTGGCACTATGATAATCGAGGTATACGAGGATGGGAGTGGGGAATGTTTCGTGCGCAACTTTCTCCTTGCGGAGTGTGCCGAGCTTGATCGGGCGAAAATCATCCAAAAGCTGGAAGATTATCAAGAGTTCCCATACGAAACCCTGATGTACACGCAGCATCTCAAAAAGGTTGAGAACGGGCTGTACGAAGTGCGGATCAAAGTAAACCGTGTTCAGTACCGATTCTTCGGCATCGTTAAAGACAAGATATTGTATCTCGGGTACGCAATCAAGAAAAAGACCAACAAATTATCCGTCCACGAACTGCGGGCTGCTCGAGCAAAAATTAATCGCATAACCTAACACCAGTATGAATCTACAGAAACTAAAGTCGAAGGTGGTGCAGAACCCTCGCGTCGAGCAGGAACTCGCGGGCGATTTAGCATTTCAGGTGGGGCGGCAGATAGAGCGTGCCCGCCTTGCAGCAAACATGACGCAGCAAGCGCTCGCGAAAAAAGTTGGCACACATCAATCGAGTATTGCGCGGGCAGAAAGCGGCGCTGCGCTGCCGAGCTTGTCCTTTCTTCAAAAGATTGCTGATGCCCTGGGCGCGCACCTGTCTGCGCCAGAGTTTGTGTTTGGCAGTGGAAAGCAAAAAGTCGCCAGCACCATCCCCGTCGCCGCCGTGTGGGCTAAGGCAAAAGTGGCGGGTCGGTAGTGAACAAATTTACTCCACAATCATCTCCAAAAATCTCTTCGAGAACACTCCAACTGAGGTGTTAGAATCTACGCGAGCGGTGTTGTTGCGAACTCTGACGTTTGTTTTTTCCATAGCGCATAGTATCTGCCTTGTAGTCGAAGTAATTCATCATGACTGCCTGATTCGACAACCTTACCATCGTGCATAACGATAATGCGATCAAGCCCTGCAACCGTGCTCAAGCGGTGCGCCACTACTATCGCTGTCTGTTTCCCGATTATCTCGGGGAGTGCGTGTTGTATGATCTGCTCACTTTCGCTATCGAGCGCGCTGGTTGCCTCGTCAAACATCAGGATAGGTGCTTTCTTGAGTATTGCGCGAGCGATTGCTATGCGTTGTTTTTGACCGCCACTCAACTTGATTCCTCTTTCGCCAACGAGTGTATCGTACCCGTCGGGCAGCTTCTCTATAAACGTATGAGCGTGAGCTGCTTTTGCTGCTCTGATAATTTCTGCTTCATCTGCGCCAATATTGTAGTACGCAATGTTTTCTTTGACGCTGCGGTGGAATAGTAGTGGTTCTTGAGGTACATATGCGATATTTCGTCGCAATTCGTCTTGCGTTACGTCCTGGATATTAATACCGTCTACCTTGATCGAACCGCCGTTGATTTCGTCAAACCGAAGGAGCAAGTTTGCCAACGTGCTTTTGCCTGCACCACTTAGTCCAACAATGCCAACACGCTCTCCTCCCTGTATGTTGATAGTAAGGTCGGTAAAGACGGGTATCTCGACCCCCTTATTCATATTCGAGGGGTAGCTAAAACTGACATGGTCAATATCGATTGAACCGTTCGTAATCAGCAATGGTATAGGATTGAGTGGGTCACGGATCTTTTCGTACTCAGGACTCAAGTACCGTAAGGTTGGATACATCTTTGTGACTAAGTCATCGTGCTGGGTGATTAATTCTGGTAGCGCGCTTACGTTCCTAACGGTCTGAAACATATAGGTAAGTGTCAGTACCAACAGCCCTAATGAGGTAGGGTTGAGTCCAGAGGCGTGAGAGATGATGAAATAGACTGCGCCCGTGATTCCACACGCGGTGATAATGTTTCTCGGTAGATCAAGCAAAGTGAGTGTTCTGCGCCGCAAACCAAACGCAACAGTTTCCTGTTTGGTAAGATCTGTCATCTTGTTGCGCGCACTGTCCCCAATCCCGCCCGCCTTAAAGGCGACAATGTTAGTTATGACATCGGACACTTCGCCCGTCACCTTACGGTATATCTCATGTGTTGTTTGTCGGTATGCGGACGCCCTCGACGACGACCATATTGCGTATATGAATTGAACAATCACCACAAGTGTTACGATTGCTCCAACTCCGGGAGATGCGATACACAACACTATTGGTGGAATAATAAGCGAAATGAGTGTGCCCAAGGCCTCACCACGGAAGAAGCGGAGCAGAAGCATTGAACTGTCCAAGTATTGGCGGAAGACACTCGCGAGAAATCCGGTTTGATTGTCGCGATAGAACGACATGTCTTTGCCGACAAGTTTTTGATAGAAGATCATCATTCGTCGACCGTACTCCTGATTTTCAGTATGAGTGGACAATATTTCACCCAGTGCTCCGACTATCGCGCCAACACAATAGGCAAGGAAAAAATAAAGCGTATATTTCTTTGCCGAGTCAATATCTCCGGCCGTGAATCTCAAAATTCACCTCTCCTTACACAGAGCCATAATTTGATACGACAACAGAATCCGCAGGTAGTGGAGCATATACCCAGCCACTGACCGCGGGAACGACGATACCAAGTGCATATGTTCCTTCAGGTAATCA
>CAIRHB010000035.1 GCA_903878285.1 Candidatus Adlerbacteria bacterium
ATAGTGTAGGTATACTGGTAGTAACGTGAACGGGGATAGTATACCAAAGGCTGCGCTATTAGACAAGCTCTCGCGGTTTGCTACCCCGCTTATCGTCGTCTTGGTCGGTTTGGGGGCGTTTGGGCTCGGGCGGCTGTCGGCTCTGGAGGAGGGGAGAGGGTCGCTCAAGATTTATGCGCCAACTACCCCTGCGAGTCAGACAAGTGGAGTAAATCAAGCCGCAGCAGTGGTAGGAAGTATTGATTCGAATCGAACACTCGCGGCGCCGGTTCCTGCTTCGACAGAGCAGCTTTCGGCAGTGGCGAGTTCGACCGCCGAGGTGGCACACCACTTCGCCGCGTCGAAGAACGGCACCAAGTATTACCCTGCAGGATGCTCGGGCGCATCGCGGATCAAGCCAGCGAATCAGGTCTGGTTCGCAACTGCGGCAGATGCGCAGGCGGCAGGCTACACACTGGCGAGCGGGTGCAAGTAATCAGATCTATCCCAGCAGATATGCTAGAAAAAGAGTAGTAAAGATAGCACAGAGCAGATTTTATTTTAGTAACGTACTATAATACCCACCATGCTTGTAGTAGATGTCGAAGCTAGCGGCGTTGAGTATCAAAAGTGCTCGATTATTAGTGTCGGCGCGCTCGACCTATCGCACCCCGAGCGGCAGCTGTATGAAGAGTGTCGCATTTGGGACGGCGCACATATCGAGCCAGGGGCGACTGCTGTGCACGGGCAGAGTGATGCAGCGATTACCGACCCGAGCAAGCAGAGTGAGGCTGATCTGACTCACACGTTCCTCGCCTTTGCCGAGGGGCTCGACGACCGGACGCTCGCGGGGCAGAACGTTTCCTTCGACCGCGATTTCCTCAAGGCGGCTGCGGCGCGGGCGGGGCACACCAATTGGCCGTTCGCGCACCGCACCATCGACACGCACACGCTCTGCTATATGCACATGGTTAAGAGGGGACTGACTCCCCCGTTCGACCCAGTCAAAAAGCACTCGGCGCTCAACCTCGACGCGGTGCTCGCCTACTGTGGCATCCCCGAGGAGCCCAAGCCGCACAACGCGCTCACGGGGGCAAAGAGCCATGCGGAGGTCATCTCGCGGCTTTTATACGACAAAAAGCTTTTGCCCGAGTTTGAATTGTTTGCAATCCCGTGGATTTCCTAGTCGAAACACGCTACAATCGATACGCTTGTGTCTGTAGCGACTAGCGGGCTTGCCCGCCTAAGCTCGCGGAGCGAGCGTAGGCGGGCCGTAGTATACCGGTAGTACGCGTCCATGGGGTGGATGTAGACCGGGTTCGATTCCCGGCGGCCCGACAAAAAGTAGTTTCTCAAAGCAGCTTTTATACGTTGTAAAATAAGGGTATTTCTCGTCAAGGCGATATCCACAGGTTGGTATGGGGTAGGGGGTTTGCTTGTCAAGCGCTGGGCTTGACCCCCTTGTCTAAAAACTGCTACCATTCTTGTATCCCCAGGGGTCGACCCGCGGGGCTTTTTTGTTGCCTGTTCCTGTGCTGTTCATCTGTTCTACAGCTTATCAACAACAGTTCACAACTTCCCTTTGTAACCCAATTCGTATCAGTATATGCCACTTGCTATCGGTCTTGCCCTCGCGCTTTCCGCGTTCGGTTCCACTGCAGCAGCGACTTCCACTACGCCTGCGCCAGTATCTCAGCCGGCTGCACAGACGGTTCAGCAGCAGGTGGCGGCATATTTTGCCGACATTCCAATCATGGTCGACATATCCCGCTGTGAGTCGCACTTCCGCCAGTATGATGCCAGCGGCGATGTGTTCCGTGGCGAGCAGAACAATCAGGATGTTGGTGTGATGCAAATCAACGAGCACTATCACTTGGATACCTCAAAAAAGATTGGCGACAATATCTACACGACTGCAGGCAACCTCGCATACGCCCGTTTCTTGTATGAGCAGGAAGGTACTGCGCCGTGGAGCTCCTCGCAACCCTGCTGGGGCAAGAGCAAAGCCGCACAGGATCTCGCTCGCGCCACGAACTAATTCCGATAAGAAAGAAAAGTAACCATAGCCACCCGAGGTATCTCTTGGGTGGCTATCGGCGTTTGATGTTGTTGTGGTGCGCGTGTTTTCTGGTAGTTGCAGATGAGATGCTAAAGCGTCCTGAGCCGTAGGTGGTAACGTACAGTAATCCGCCAATAGTCGAAAGGTTTGCTACGAAGAGTGCCGGCAGTGTCGCGTTAAAGAAAATCGCTGATATGAGTGATGTGTAGATGATCAGGAACGCGGCGGCAGCGCGCGTCTGCCAGCCGACCACGAGCGCAAGCCCTGCAAGCAGTTCGATCGACGCGATGGTGATGGCGCAGATGGTTGGCTGCGGCATGCCAAGCCGGACAAAAAATACCGTCGTTGATGAGAGGTTTACAATTTCGTCGATGCCGCGCCAGACGAAGTAGCCGCCGATGCAGAGTCGTCCAAACAGCGGCGCCAAGGTCTCCAGCAATTGGTCAGTCATGTATAGAGTATACCGCATGTTTTTGCGCGACTGCCGTGGGGAACTCTTCTTGTGGTATTAGACGACGCAAAAGGTATATTGTGCGACATTGCCTCAACGAACAAGCTGCCTGCTACCAGTATACTCCACTCCCCCATTTGCAAACTGCGTTCTCCACAAATTCTCGCGCGGGCTATATCAGCGATACGGAGGAAATGCCGTAACGTAGACGAATGAACCTTACAAACGTACGGGCGCGAAGCATGCGTAAAAAGTAAGCGGCAATTGCGCCGCCGAAAAACAAAACGCGCGCGCTCAGACCACAAAACACAATAGCCCTTGGCTTTGCTTTTGCTCTGCAAAAGCTAAAGCAAAGACAAGGGTACGCAATCATATTGCCAACTTTTGTGCAAAAAGTTGTCAACATGTGGATAACTCGCCTTGGAAAAGTAAAAGCAGTAGTCCCTAACTCTGTGCGGTTTGTTTGGGTAATTCCACACAAGCCCGCGCGAAAGCAAACCGTACAGAGTTGGAGATTAACAGTGACTCTAGCATTATTCATAACGAAAAAGATATATGGCTAAAACAGCATCAGCATCAGGTTCGAAGTGGCAGCAGAACTCGGGCGGCGCATCGCAGTCGTATCTAAACGGCGCAATGCAGACGACCAAGAGTCAGTCGGGTGCAGCGATCGCCGGCAAGGCGAACTGGGCAGCAGGTGTACAGGCGGCAATTTCTGCCGGCTCGTACGAGAAGGGTCTTTCCGCTTCCGGCGACGCTGGATGGAAGGCGGGTGTGACGCAGAAAGGTGCGACGAACTACGGCACTGGCGTGTCGGCATCGTCTTCCCTCTCCAAGTACACGACCAACTCGGGCAAGTACGATACTGCACGCGCAGCAGCGGCATCAGTCGCTCGCGGCCCGAAGGGCAGCCCAAACAACATCGCTCGTGTCTCGGCAGTCGTTACCGCAGAGCGCGCAGTCAAGAACGGCAAATAACAATTGCCGGTCTTGTGCGTTGTGCAGCAATTTGTTCCAAAAAATATTTACTCGAGCAGTTAACTAAATTATCACTATGATTCGTGACGTAATTCTGGACGGTACAAACCCCGGCGGCAACCTCGGGGCAGCGTTTACCACCAACATCAATGCGACGCAGATTAACCCGAAAGGTGCATACCTTGATCACTTGATCATCGGCATCAAGGGTACGGTCAGCACCGCACCGGTGACGATTCAAACAGTGCTCAAAGCGCTTGCGCAGTTCACGTTCAAGGCAGGGCAAGAGACTCGCATCCAGCTTTCGGGAGTCGATCTCGTGGCTCTCATGGCAGCGTGGTATCGCGAGAACCCGTTTGCGTGGCAAAACACCGACAACACTGGGTCGACTTTCGTGCTCGGCATCAAAGTGCCGATCAAGGAGGCAATCCAAGCCGGTGTTTCGTACACCTACTCTGCGACATATGCGGCACAGACGAACTTCTCGTCGCCAGTGCTTAGCATCACCGGTGTGTACTACAACACCGCGCAGGCAAGCAAGGGTGTAATCGCAGTGCCAATCCCATTCACCACGCCAGGTGCAACAGGCAGCACTGGGCTCGGAACGACAATTACGAACCTCGGCACATTGCAGGGTATTCTGTTGTTCAACACGACAGCACCGAGCGACGGCGCCGATCTGTACGACATCCAGCGTATGCAGATGGTCGAGAATGGTGCGCAGACTTCCCTCTTGCTCACGGCAAATCCCGACCCGCTCACTGGTATCTTTGGCTATGCCGACGGTACGCGCATGGGTACAGTATTGCAAAACTATGCATACTGGGATTTCACCGACGAGCCGTACGACGTCAACTCCAAGTACATGCAGTTCTTGGCAGACGTGGAGGTGGTCAGCGAGACAACGCGCCTCATCCCCATCATCACCAAGCAGTAGTTGTATTCGTAGCCAGTGCCGCAGCGGACGAAACGCTGTTGCGGCACTGTAACGAGGACACCTCGACAAAATTATGCAAACAAAATTTATAGGAACATCGGCGGTGCAATTATCAAGCCCAAACAAAAATCGCGTGCGCTTTGTTATTGAGTTTACGCCCTCGTCGATTGTCGCGGGCAACACTGGACGAATCTACATCGGGCGCGGCTTTATACCCAGCGCAACAATCGGCGACCCGAATCAGGGCGACGTGCTCAACTCGGGCTCGTTTATCGAGGAGTCAGCGGCATATGTGGGCGACACCATGCCGTTTAAGGGTGCGCTGTGGGCAATCGCCGACGCAGCAAATCAGCAAATTACTTACGACGAGGAGGATGCCTCACCGTCACCAACCACCGCAACCGCGGCATAACGATATGGACTACGAGACAGCAAAAGGTCATGTGCTCGATTTCCTCAAGGGCTTACTCGCCGTTGTTGCCGTCAATGCTGCACTTTCTGCGCTGCAGTACATCGGTGCACACATACCGGCAATGATCGACGCGCTCTCGCAACTACTCGCCGCAACCGCCACTATCCACCTAGCGAAAAAGTAGTATGAAATTTCCTCTACCACTGCAGCTTCCCGAGGGACACACGCCAATCATTACGCAGCACTTTGGCGTATCAACAGAAGAGCTAGAGCCAGCAGGCCCAAATGGAGAGCCACACTACCACTACGGCACCGACATTGTGCTCGGTACAGACCACGACACCTACGGCGCAGCGCTGCGGCTTCCCTTCCCTGTCGGTCGCATAAACCAGTATCTACAGCCGACACAAGGCATGCAAAACACGCCTTTTGTACAGCTACTCTATCCCGCACAGGACGGCACCAAGTACGAGATCGTGCTTGCACACGTGTCGGAAATCGAGCCCGCAAAGGATTTTGTATATGGCGACATTGTGGCAAAAGTCGGCAATCTCGGGCTCGTATACCCACAGCCAAATCTCAAAGACCCCTACCAAGGCGCGCATCTGCATCTCGGGCTCAAAGTAAACGGCGCATGGGTAGACCCAGAGCAGTATTTTGACTTCACGAAGTGGTTTACTGGCGCAGCGCCGACACAGCAAGACCAACTACCCGCAACCAACTGGCTCATCACCGAGCTACTGGCGATTATTAAGGGCATCACTGGCACAAATTAGTATATGAAAAACTACCTCTCGAACTGGCTCCGATACACAGTCGTGTTCGCGCTCGGCATCGCTATCGCGATACCGTTCGCTACACACGCACTGGTATCGTATCCAGCAGGCTCATTGATTCAGCCGGGCGACGTGACAGGAACGATTATCCGCAGCGCAACCATCACCGCAAACAACATCGCATCGAGTACTGCATTTACTTTTGCGTCGACCACGAGCTATGTAGTAAACACTGGTGCGCTCACTGCGACATCAACGGCGACACTTCCCGCTTCGATCAATATAAACGGTGTCGCGTACACATTCACCGGCTCACAAGGTGCAAATGGAACTGCGCTCGTCAACAACGGCAGCGGTACTGTGTCGTGGGGTGCGTCGGTCGCACAATCGACCATCGGCACCTACACTGCGGGCGATTCTATCACCGCAGGCGCACCGGTCTATGTCGCAAACGGCGGCACATTTATAACGCTCGATACAAATTCATACAACTCAGGCAGCGGCACATCACTCACGGTATCTCACACGGTTGGTACAGGACTCAACAGAGTATTAATCGAAGCGATAAACATCGCGGGAAATCCGTCAACAGTAAGCTGCACATATAACAGCGTATCGATGCAGCAAATACTAACAAATTACAACTTTGGCGGCAGTCAATATCTCGTGGTATTTAAGCTCGTGTCTCCGGCGATCGGTACACACAATATTGTATGCTCGTGGACTGGCAGTTTAGGATGGCAGAGTATTGGAGAAAGTTATTTAGGCGTGTCGGCAACAGCACCAATCGAAGCAGCACAAACAGGCGGTGGTGGGGGCACATGGTCAACAAGCCTCACCACAGTAACAAACAGAGACTGGATTGTTTCGATTGTCGGTAACACAGGCACAGGTACGCCAAACAATGGCACAAACTGTACAAATCGATATGCTGGCACACAAAATATTGCACTCTGTGATAGTAACGGCGCATTAACTCCCCCGGGTTCATACAACCTGACTGGAGGATTTACCGGCGGCTCAAACGGAGGTATTGAGTTCGGACTATCTCCTGTCGACCCTACTGCGACGAGCAACACCGGAACCTATGTCTACAACGCAAGCGCTGCACAAGCGTCAACCGAGGCAACCGACATCGGCATTGCAAACTCCACGGTCGCAGCACTGGCAACCGAGCCAGTCACCATGTCCGGTATTGCGACAGGGCTTAGCGGGCTTACAACGGGCACGGTGTACTACTTGAGCAACACCACAGGCACACTAGGCACGTCGGCGGGCACAATATCGCAGATAATCGGCTCGGCAATATCGGCAACATCGCTCGTGGTCAATATCAGGTAGTACACAACACTATGCCACAGCGCTACCCATTCAAGGCGCTCCCGAGCTATCCCGGCATGAAGCCCGCCGACATTGCGATCTGGGAGCGATTCATAAAGCTCTACCCCGACGCATACGACAGCGTGATGTACAACATGCAGGTCGGGCAAGGAAGCGCTGGGCAAGAGCACGACGACGAGGACGTGCAGAATGGCTGGCATCAGCTCAAGTGTCGCAAAATCGACGTGGTGGGGTTCAGTGGCGAGCGTGTGGACGTGATAGAACTCAAGCCACACGCAGGGCCGTCGGCAATCGGACAGGTTGTGGGGTACATACACCTCTACCACGGCTACCGCGACCCACACAGCTCACCGAATCCGGTGTTGATTACCGACAGCAACGAGAGCGACATGGACTATCTGTGCGCGCGACTCAATGTGCGGCGCGTGATTGTATAACGTATGACTACCCTACTTAAGAAACACAGAGACACCGCCGTGGTGCGAACACGAGCCTTGATGGTGCAAGCTAAAGCTCCACGTCCCATCCTTGCAATGCGCCGTAGCCCCTACTGGTGCAGCGCTCGTGTGCGCTGGACTCTGCACGATTACGCCGTTGCTATTCTTGTACGCTGCACTTGCCGGAAACACAAGCCCAACGAGTAAAAAAGCAACCACAAACCCTTTTACTATTTTCATACAAACCATTATGTCATACTTCACAGGCAAAGGCTACGGTGTCTCACAATACGTCGACGTGTCGGGCGTGCCGCTACTCACCGTCACCAACAAGTCGACAGGCAAGGTGATTACTGCGTTCGACCGTGTTGCTGTGCAGTTTGACCCGACAGTAAAACAGGTAGTAACACTCGATCAGATATACAACGCGCGAATGGATTTACCGACATCATCCGCGCTCAAAACGGCAGTCGGTGGCACATCTGCACAAGAGCTCGACCACATTATTTCGCTCGAGCTAGGCGGCAGCAATCAGATCGCAAACCTTGCACTCGACACAAACACGCCGGGCACAAAGAACAACCCGACAGACACATTCGAAAATCAGTTATCGGCGGCAGTACAGGCGGGCTCTATGTCACTCGTCGATGCGTGGGAGCAAATGGCAGCAGCAAAAAGCAAGGTGCTCGCAGAGGATCTCACGATGCAAACGAGCAGTGGCTGGGCGAGTGCAGCAAGCGGTATATGGGAAAGCGCAAAGGGGCTCGTGTCTCCGGCAGCACGCGGCACACTCAATACCAACCTCAAGGCACAAATCGACCAAGATTTTGCCAACCTCAAGCTACAGCCATACAATATCGCGCTGCGCAACAAGATATTTACCGAGCAAATCCAACTTACCAAGGAGCAACTAAATCTATCGGAAAGTGATGCAGCAGCCTACACCAAGGTGTACACCGCAAAGTATGCACAGGCAAAAGGCAACGACGCTACCGAGATACTGGGCGCACTCACCGCAAACGAGCAGCAACTAATCGGTATCGCAGGAAAGACACCAAACTTGCTCGGCATACCAAACACAGTGTGGTCAAACGTAGCAGCGGGTGCAACAGTTCTTGCGGGAGTATCTGCAAGCGTGGGCGTTATCGCGCTTCTCATTTCAGTATTCACCGGCGGCGCAGCAGATGCTGTTGCTGCAGGGGCTGGTGCAGGAGTGTCTGGGTTTCTAGCAGCAATCGGTGCAGGCGGCACTATTGGAGTTGCTGCAGGCTCATTCGCAATTGCTGGATTTCTAGAGGGGTTGGCACTGACAATTCCCATGATCACCAAGCAGATGCTCGACGCTAGCGTGATCTCCCCATCGCTCATTTCCACAGCTCTAAACGACGACATCAAGAATATAAAAGCGCTTAGTGGCAGTTCAAGCACAAAGAGCAAAAGCAGCACAGTTAGCGGTGGCACTTCCTCCGCGCCCCACAGCGCACCTAGCGGAAATGTGCTCATTTCCGCGGTGTCTTCGGGCGTCGTAGGAAGTGCCACAGCATTTACTCCCCGACCTACCGACATTATCGAGAGTGCAACGGATCTAACAACCGCAGCACAAAATAATCTGTCAGCATTTCTCACGTCATTGCCGGGTATTCTCGGCTACGACATCGTACTGGCGACACACGTTGTTGCAGACGACGGCAGCATTCGATTCGGTGGTACAAACCGCGTCGTCAAAGGATATTCGAAAAAGGGAGTAGCAGAGTATAAAAACGTGACCAACAAGTTTGCCGTGCTCGAGATTTTTTATGTACCGTCGCCGCGCAAGCGCGTGATTCTCGACAAGATAGTACTCGGCCCTATCGACGAGGGCAACTATGCCCCCGCCGAGGACGAGATCGCAACCATCGTGACACACCTACAAGAAAACTTTGTTATTTCAGCACCCGGTACAGAAACGTCACCATTACCGCCGCCAACAAGTTCTCAATACCAAACATCCCCTGCGCAAACGACAACAGACACAACAGCCACGCCACAATCGAGCACAACGCAAGCACCAACACTAGCGCCGAGTGCACCCGCTGCGTGTACGGCGACGACGCTGGCACAATTCTATTCTCGACAGTCCCTTTCATTGCCGAGCATTATAGCACGCGCGGCACTATATGAACAGTACGGACTCGGCACCGCAGCAACCTACACCGGCACAAGCGAGCAAAATGCAAAATTGCTCCAACATCTACAAGCTGCGCTCGGATGCTTCGTTTCGACCTCTACGGCGTCCACCAGTGCCGCCTCCGGCGTTTCTGGCGCGCCTACGGCGGCTCCTGCTGTCGATGCTTCGCTGTTACCGACGACCGCGCAGCTTGCGGCTCGCGTCAATCCGATACAGGTGACGGTCACATACCCCACAACAGGGCTATTCATCAACACGGCGAGCTTTGGCGAGGCAATGTCCAAGCGCGTCGGCTCGGTCGTGTGGGACTTGCACCTTATCGACGAGCCTTTTCGCTCACTATTCCCGAACGTAATCGGTGCAGGTGCACAGGCGGGCATAGTTGATAAATGGTTGCAAGACACATTCGGATTTAGTGTGATGTCGCTCCCCCAGTTCAACTTCGCCGACCTCACAACCGATCGTAGCATCACGCTGCATACCTCTTTCACGTCTCCGGGGCAGCCGGGCGCAACAGTCAGCGATCCAAAGGCACTCGTGACACTATTCCTCGCGACAAATGCTACACCTGCAGGCACAACGACTGGCGTATTGAACTAAGCTCACTGGAGGAAGCCAACACGCGGACGTGTTGGCTGTTCCGCTAGTCCCCCCCAAAAAAGCGCAGGCGCAAACTCCTTTCGAGCGCCCAAGCGGGCTTTGCCGCGCGGGCGCGAGCAAACCACAGAGCTCGGAGCGGGCGAATAAGACACGGCGCTCGGAGCGGGCGACAACCCACGGGCCGCGTTGCGAACAGTGGAGCGGTGG
>CAIRHB010000036.1 GCA_903878285.1 Candidatus Adlerbacteria bacterium
GCTCGAAGAGAAAGCAAACCGTCGCTTCATGGAAGTGTTGGGGTTCTATACACCCGAAGAGAAGTATCTGCAGGCACTGAAACGAAAAAAGCGCCCGAAGGCGTAGAAGATCATCGTCCAAAGAGAGGGGGTTGGGTGCCGACGAACATTCCGGCGAGCAGCAGCACTACTGCCGCTATCGCCGTCGCGATGCTTCTGTGCATCGATCTCTCCTTTCCGATTTTTTCCTATTCTGTGTTTCTGTTTCCCGCTCCTCATTCAGAGGAGGCGGGGACTGTTTGGCCGACTTGTAGATTAGATGGGAAAAAGTGGTTTGTCAATGCTATAAAAACTTGGCGAAAGGCGGTATGCTGTGTGCATGACAGAGGATGATATTCGCGCGCAGCGCATGGCAAAGGTGGACGAGTTGCGACGGTTGGGCATCGACCCATACCCGCCGCGTGTCGCGCGCACAGTATCAGTCAAACAGTTTTTGAGTTCGTTTGCAAATCTTGCAGATGCTGGTGAGTCTAGTGTGGCATCAAATACAGCTACTGGTGCAGTGGGGAAGGCGGAGTCCCTCGCAGGGCGGGTGATGTCGGTGCGACAGCATGGCGGGATTATCTTTGCCGACCTCTTCGACGGCACGGCGCGTGTGCAGCTGGTGCTCAAGCAGGGTGAGACAGACGAGCAGGCGTTCGACCACTTTGTGCGCTTTGTCGACGCAGGCGATTTTGTTTCCGCGACAGGCATCGCGTTTACCACCAAGCGCGGCGAGCCGTCGCTTAAGGTCGACCAGTGGCAGATGGCGGCAAAGTCGCTGATGCCGCTGCCGAGCGAGTGGTACGGCATCAAGGACGAAGACCTGCGCTTCCGCCAGCGCTATTTGGATATTTTACTCAACGAGGAGACACGCGCGCTGTTCGAGCGGCGGTCGAATTTTTGGCAAACCATCCGCAGCTTTTTGCTCGCACGCGAGTTTATCGAAGTCGAGACACCCATTATCGAGACAGAGCCAGGTGGCGCCGACGCGCGCCCGTTCGTGACGCATCACAACGCGCTCGACATGCAGGCATACCTGCGCATCTCGGCGGGTGAGCTGTGGCAAAAGCGCCTGCTCGTCGCGGGCTTCCCGCGCGTGTTCGAAATCGGGAGGATTTTCCGCAACGAGGGGATGTCGAATGAGCATCTACAGGACTATACGCAGCTGGAGTTTTACCAAGCGTTCTCCGACTTTAAAGAGGGCATGACACTGTTGCAAGAGTTATATCGCACGATTGTGCAGGAGGTGTACGGCACGACGCAGTTTACTATCCGCGGACACGAGGTTGATTTTGCAGCCGAGTGGAAGCAGCTCGACTACGCGACCGAGATACAACACACGTTTGGTATCGACCCGGTACGTTGTACAGAAGAGGAGGCGATTGCTGCGGCAAAAAAGGCAGGTATCGCACTTGGCGACGGAGACGCAAACAAGTCGCGCGCGGTCGACCTGTTGTGGAAGAAGATCCGCCAAGGGATATCTGGCCCTGCGTTCCTCACCGGCGTGCCAGTGTTCCTCGAGCCCTTGGCAAAGCGCGACCCGGCGCGGCCGGACGTTGTCGAGCGGTTTCAGATCATCATCGCGGGCTCCGAGCTCGGCAAAGGCTTTAGCGAGCTCAATGACCCAGTCGACCAGCGCGGCAGGTTCGAAGAGCAACAAAGCATGCGCGACGCGGGCGACGACGAAGCACAGCGCATGGACGAAAGTTACGTCGAAGCGCTCGAGTTTGGCATGCCGCCAGCGTTCGGCTTCGGCATGAGCGAGCGCCTCTTTAGCTTCCTCGAAAACAAAAACGTCCGCGAAACCCAACTCTTCCCCCTCCTGCGCCCCAAAACCGAGCAATAACTCACACTCAACCGCAAGTATTGACATTTCTACACATTGTGCCTATACTGTAGGTCGCGTTTCTGCAACAATGAGAGGCTAAAAAATGAGCACGCTCTGCAAGTTGCTTGCTCTGGTGTGTCATGCAACATGGCTTTCCTGGGTGGTCGGCGCAGCAGCCGAAACCATGGAGATGCCGATCGGCATTTTCGGCTTTAACCCGGGGCACTGGGGCACGTTGCCCCACGGGCTTCCGCTGCTCGGCTTCGCGCCGGGGACACCAGCGGAATTGCTGATCTTGCCGTTTCTGGCCATGGCGACTTGCGCCCTGTATTTTCTTGGGCGCGAGCTTTCGCCAACTGTACGTGTCCGCTGAAAATCGTCCCCGGTCCGCTTTCACGAGCGGCTGGGGACTTCAACTTTTGGGCGAATACGGAGGACGGATCTCCGGACTTTTTGCTATTTCAATCAACCTTCATTGGGTTTGTGGATAACTTTGTAGGGATAGTGGGGGAGAGTGGAGTATAATGGATTACTAGTGGGACGAAGTGGGATGTCCTCCGAAAAAACCTTATGCTGATTGGCGAATATCTACACACTCTGGACAACAAAAAGCGCATCTCGCTGCCTGCCAAGTTTCGCAAGGAGGTGGGAGACAAAGTGGTAATCACTCGCGGGCTTGACGCGTGCCTTTTTATGTTCCCCGAGGCGGCGTGGGTCAACATTGCCGACAAGTTGGCGTCGCTGCCGTTTGGTCAGGCAGACACGCGCGGCATGAGCCGATTTCTCCTCGCGGGCGCGGTCGAGACAGAAGTGGACAGCGCAGGGCGCATTTTGGTGCCCGAGTATCTCAAAGAGTTTGCGCACCTGGGCTCACGTGTGGTGCTCGCCGGTGTGTCGGATCGCATCGAAATCTGGGACGAGAAGAACTGGAGTGAGTACAAGCGCCACCTCGAAAAGAGCGCCGACCAGATGGCAGAAAAATTGGGCGACTTGGGCATCCTATAATTTTTTATGACACACACGAGCGTATTACTTACTGAATCGATCGATGCGCTCAATCTTCGCGCGGGCGCGATAGTGGTTGATGCGACCGCGGGGCAGGGCGGGCACAGCGAGGCGATACTGCTGCGCGAGCCGTCGTGCAAGCTTGTTGCACTTGATGCTGACCCTGAGTCGGTACGTATCGTGCGTGAGCGTCTTGCACATTTTGGCGAGCGCGCGCAGGTGATCGAGTCGAACTTTGGTGATATTGCCACCGTCTTGCTGAAGCTTGGTGTGCAGCATGTTGACGCGGTGCTGTTTGACCTGGGCTGGAACTCCGGGCAGCTCGCATCTGGCCGCGGTTTTTCGTTTTTGCACGACGATCCGCTCAATATGAGCTTTGGCACGACTCCTGCATCGAGCTTTGACGCGCGCGAGATTGTAAATACCTGGAGCGAGGAGACGCTCGCAAATGCCCTCTACGGTTATGGCGAAGAGAAATACTCTCGCCGCATCGCCAAAGCTATTGTCGACCGTCGCGCACATGCGCCAATTGAAACTACGGCGCAGCTGGTCGCGATTATTAGCGACGCAGTGCCTGCGCTCTACCGCCGCGGGCGGCTGCACTTTGCGACGCGCACCTTCCAAGCGCTGCGTATTGCTACCAACGACGAGTTGGGTGCTATCGAGCGCGGGCTCGCCAGCGCATGGGGCATGCTCGCCGACCAGGGGCGGCTCGCAGTCATCACCTTCCATAGCATCGAGGACCGAGTGGTCAAGCGGCTCTTCGCCTCGTATGTGAAAGAGGGTGGGCGGCTGGTGTATAAAAAGCCGCTTGTGCCGACACACGCCGAAATTATTTCTAACCCCCGTGCCCGCAGTGCCAAGCTGCGTGTCATCGAAAAACTATGCAACGAACACTAACCACTGCGCTTCGCTATGATGTTTACCTTGTTCGCACGACGGTAGCACTCGCGGCGGTGTGTGCATTGTCGGTATTTTTATACAGCACTTTTTTGCTGCTCGCGGTGGTGCACACCGCAGAACGTACCGACGCACAGAAGCAGATCGCGGCGATTACCTCGCACCTCAGCGACCTCGAGGGGCAATATCTTGCCACGACGCAAACCTTGACCCCAGAGCGCGCAGCAGCACTTGGCTTTGTTGCGCCCGCGGCGGTGGCGACGGTTTTTACTGCACCCACCGGTGTACAGCTTGGCTATAATCAACCGGCAGGCGCGCTCTCGATTACGGCAAATGAATAGACGATTTCTCGGCCGTGTGCGCATCGTCACCGTTGCGTGTATTTGCGTCGCACTCGTTATTATCGGGCGGCTCTATGTGCTCCAGGTGATGAACGGGCACATCTACGCGATGAAGGCGGACGCGCAGTTTGTGGCGCCGCCGAGCCCCTTGCTCGATCGCGGCACCATCTATTTTTCTGATAAAAACAACGCGCCGATTACCGCGGCGACCATCAAAGATGGCTTTTCCCTTGCAGTTAATCCGTCGAAGGTGACCGATGTTGAAGCGTTGTATGCCGCGCTGCAGGGGATTATTCCACAGACGCACGATGCGTTTGTTGCCAAGGCGACCAAGCAGGGGAGCCAGTATCAGTTGCTCGCGGGGCATCTCGACAGCAGTGTCGGCGCCGCGCTCGAGGCAAAGCATCTGCCTGGGTTGATTGTCTCCGAAGATCGCTGGCGCTACTACCCAGGCGGGTCGCTCGCGGCGCAGGAGCTTGGTTTTGTCGCCTATAACAACAGCGACGAGCAGCAGGGGCGCTATGGCTTGGAGCGGCAGTACAACGACACGCTCGAGCGCAGCGACAGCGACCTATACGCCAACTTTTTTGTCGAGCTCTTTGGCGGCGTGCAGTCGCTCTTGCAAGGCGCTCAGCAGCAGGGTGATGTGGTCACGACTATCGAGCCGTCGGTGCAGGCAGAGTTGGAGCGGCAGCTGGTTGCATATGATGCACAATGGCATCCAGAACTCGCGGGCGGCATCATCATGAATCCGCAAAACGGCGAGATCTACGCGATGGCAGTATCGCCCACGTTTGATCTCAACAGTTTTAATACGCAGACCGACCCGCTTATCTACGCCAACCCGATGGTGCAGAATGCGTACGAGATGGGATCGATTATCAAACCCTTGACGATGGCAGCAGGTATCGACTCGGGTGCGGTGACCGAGCAGACGACCTACAACGACCTCGGCTGTCTTATGGTCGACACGAAAAAAATCTGCAACTTTGATTTTAAAGCGCGCGGTGTGATCCCGATGCAGCAGATACTCAGCCAGTCGCTCAACGTCGGCGCGTCGTTTGTCGCGACGCAGATGGGCTCGACCACGATGCGACACTACTTTCTCGACGAGTATCAGCTGGGTAGCAAGACGGGCATCGACATGCCGGGCGAGATACACGGCATCGTTGACAACCTGCAAAGCCCGCGACAGGTTGAGTACGACACAGCGTCCTTCGGGCAGGGAATTGCGATCACACCGGTCGAGACCGTGCGTGCGCTCGCAGTGCTTGCCAACGGCGGCTACCTCGTGATGCCACACCTGGTGCGTAGCATCAACTACACGACCGGCGTCTCATCCGCGCCGCAGGTGTGGCCGAAGGTGCAAGTATTGAAACCAGAAACAGCAACAACGGTGAGCCGCATGTTGACTGAGGTGGTTGATACATCGCTCGCACATGGCGCGGATAAGCTCGACCACTACAGCGTCGCTGCCAAGACGGGTACGGCGCAGATTGCGAACCCTGCGGGCGGCGGCTACTATAGTGACAAGTGGCTGCACAGCTTTGTCGGCTACGTTCCATCTTACGACGCGAAGTTCATTATCTTTCTGTTTGCGCTGAAGCCCGTTGGTGCGCCCTACGCCTCAACCACACTCGCGCCGCCGTGGCACGCGCTGACGCAATTCCTAATTAATTATTACGATGTGCCGCCCGACCGATAGTGTATAGTTACAGTAACAATATCTCTGCTAGTATTACATCTGCATGAAAAATTTTCTTAAACGTTGTCTCGTGTGGGTGCTGCTACAAGAAGCACGGCTCGTGGTGCGCAAGTATCGCCCTAAAATTATCGCGGTGACCGGCAGCGTCGGTAAGACCTCGACCAAAGATGCTATTTTTGCGGTCGTCGCGGCAGGGCACTATGTGCGCCGGAGCGACAAGAGTTTTAACAGCGAGATCGGCGTGCCGCTGACCATTCTCGGCTGCCCTAACGCCTGGAGCAATCCGTTTGCGTGGTTGCAGAACCTGCTTGATGGATTGTTGCTCAGTATCACCCCTGCGCGCTATCCCGAGTGGCTGGTGCTCGAGGTTGGTGCCGACCGCCCCGGCGACATCAGCTCGCTTGCACGCTGGCTGCCAGTCGATATTGCAGTTATTACGCGGCTGCCGGAGGTGCCAGTGCATGTGGAATATTTCAAATCGGTTGACGCGGTCGTCGAAGAAAAGGCGTCGATTATTAACGCGTTACGCCCTGGCGGCACACTGGTCGTCTACGCCGACAATCATACACAGCTGTTGCGTGAGCGTGCAGAAAAGCATGGTGCTAACGTTGTCACGTTTGGTTTCGATGGCGAGGCGGATCTGCGCGGGAGCAATTTTGCTCCGCTACTTGAAACAGAGGCGGGGAAGGGGAGTCACCCGATCGGCATGTCTTCGACGATAACGATCCGCAGCACCATGTCTGGTAGCATGTCGGCGCCGCTCTCGACGCTCGGCGTTATTGGCTCGCATGCGATACTTTCGCCGCTTGCGGCGGCTGCGGTCGGCTCGGTGCTCGGTATGTCGCTGGAGGATACTGTTGCTGCGCTCGGATCCTACGAGCCGCCACATGGGCGGATGCATCTCCTCCCTGGCATCAAAGGTACGTGTATCATCGACGACACCTACAACTCCTCGCCCGCAGCGGTCGAAGCAGCGCTCAATACGCTTGCGACTCTTAAAGGGAGGAGAGCAGCAGTGCTCGGCGATATGCTTGAGCTCGGGCGGCACTCGGTCGACGAGCACCGCAAGGCAGGTGCCTTGGTGGCAAAGACGGCAGATGTGCTCGTGACGGTCGGCTTTCGCGCGCGTGACATTGCACAAGGTGCGCTCGACAACGGCATGCAGGATGATGATATTTTCCAGTTCGAGGATGCAGCGCGCGCAGGCGAGGCGGTGGCAGCGATGCTCCAGTCAGGCGACGTGGTGCTGGTCAAAGGCTCGCAAAGCATCCGCCTCGAGCGCGTCGTCGAGTTACTCCTCGTCGACCCCTCCCGCGCCCCCGAGCTCCTGGTGCGCCAAGACGCCGAGTGGAAGCGGCGGTAGTAGTCTATTCTTTCAGCCACTCTTCTTCTGAAATACCAGATTGCTGGATAATCGAACCGAGTGTTTTTGGGTGGATAGCGTCAGACCCGTGATACTGCACGTGTGTCATCCGAAGTGCGCCAGCTACGAATCCTTTGAAGTAGTGGTGACTCGAATGTGATGGAGAATAAAGCCGTGGGCTTTTAAAAATCGTTCGACATCTTTAAAACTCCAATTCGATTTCCCTCGCATGTTTCTATAGTGCAGCAAGGTTTGCTATGCCAGCTTTGTATATTTCAGCAGACAACGGAGAGGGAATGCCTTTCTGGGTTTGCGTGGCGTTGCTCCATTTGTTTTCGTACTCCGCATCAGCTTCCTGATTCAAGACAGATGCTACTTGTTGCGTTCGAAATCCTTTCACGTTTTGTGCAGCCTCCAAATATCCTTGCACCGCCTCGTGCAGCTCAATCTCGACGAGCTTAGGATCGTTGCCAGTTATAACAATATTAAACTCGAGCGCCACCCCAAGCCACACATCGCCCTCCTTATATATCATCCAACGATATTTCCCACTTTGTAGAGTGTCCATGTATATTGAGTATACACCGAGTGAGCATATGTGGCGAATACGTACTTTTTCCGCCAAGACGCCGAGTGGAAGCGGCGGTAGATAAAGCAAATCTATGTAAATATACCTGGTGACCTCACGGGAATCGGCTACAACTCTCGGTTCGCCGTCGCGAACCTCGGTCGCAGCCCCGGCTCGCGGCCGTGCAAGTGCACGGCAACGCTCCGCCTTTCGCTTCCCCGGCGCAAGCAACGCAGGTTGCTTGCTTGAGACCATGCACAGAAAAGGCGCCTTGCGGCGCTCGTTTCTGTATGCATGACCTCACGGGGAATCGAACCCCGATTTACGCCGTGAGAGGGCGCTGTCCTAACCGTTAGACGATGAGGCCGAACACTGCTTGTCCAAATCGAACCTCTGTACTGTACAAGAAAACGGCAAAATAGGAAAGTGCGTTCGCACAGTGGAGATGTTGTGGCGCAGTTGTAGTAGAAACGCCGAGGAGGCTGTCTCCCTCGTGGGTGAGCGCAGCCTCCTCGGCTCACTTGCTGTGTGTCATAGGGTTTTTGTGAATGATTACTTCACCTCTTGTAACTACAGTAGAAAAAAGAAAGTCACATACGTCGCACAAAAAGGAGTAAAAAGATGGCGGGCGAAGGGTTGCTATTCCTCCGCCCGCTCGAACCGTCATCTCAAACCCTCCTTTCGCCATTAAGAAATCGCTCCATATCCTCTGGGTTGATTTCTCTTTCCCTGTTTCCTTGGTACATGTCGCATCCAACTCTTGTATACTCGGATGCCTGGCAGACCGACAGGCTTGGGTATGAAACAGCTGTTTTCTGCTGTTGTTCTGCGCACCCTGCTACTACTAGTAGCAGGGGCAGGGCGAGCACAAAGACAAGTAATCTCATAGGCACGCCTCCTCTTCGGCAAATTCTGTTTTGAAGTTGCCCACCCTTCAGTAACAATGAAGGAATATGAAAAAGAAAAAGCAGGACACGGTGCATCCGCAGCTGTCGTTTGAAACGAGAGTCAAGATAGAAACA
>CAIRHB010000037.1 GCA_903878285.1 Candidatus Adlerbacteria bacterium
AAACGCAAGGTATCGTTTGGTTCGCATTCCAAAGAGACCGCAGAGCGGTTGGCGATTCTGCTGTCCGTGTTCATGTCGAAGCGGAGTCAGAATCCACGAGACTGGTTTGGGGAGCTGCTGCAAGGGGTGTGAGGGGTTACTTTTTTGCTTTGGTTATCCACACAGGTTGAAACTGCGGCGATGGATGGGAGACGCGCCGTACTTCTTGAGCGCTGCGTAGTGCGCGCGGGTGCCGTAGCCTTTGTGGATCTCGAACCCATACTCGGGATACTTTTTTGCCAACTTTTGCATCAAACGATCACGCGACACTTTTGCCGCAATCGACGCGAGCGAGATAATCGGCTCGCTCGCGTCGCCACGGATGATGGTCTTCTGCCGATACTCCGCCGGCGCCTTGAGCGACCCGTCGAGCAGCACGCGAACCGTAGTTGCATCAGGTGCAATAGTACGAATCCCTTTTGTAACTAACTGTCCAATCGCTTTTGCAATACCAACACGATCAATCTGTTTTGCAGATGCGAATACCACAAGATAGCGTACGGATGAGTGTTGCTTGAGTAGCGCAAAAACATGCTCGCGTTTTTTCTCTGAAAGTTTTTTGGAGTCAGCAACACCCGGAAACGCTTTTCGTATCGAAAATCCTTTCGGTGCAAGCACGATCCCCACCGCCACCGGCCCTGCCAAGGGCCCGCGCCCTGCTTCGTCGATGCCAATCACCCATCGTTCTGCTCCTTTCATATGAGAAATATCAAGGACAGTCCTGTATATTTTTAAAGATACGTCAGCAACTGCTGCGACATGGGCGTCTCCCCGCGAAAGAGCGCGGTGTGTGCGTCGCGGATTTGTTGTGTGAGAGGACCGATTACACCGCTACCAATCTTGCGTGCATCCACCTCGACCACAGGCGCAACAAACGCCGATGTGCCGCAGGCGAAGATCTCGTCGGCGATGTAGAGCTCGGTTAAGTCAACACTCCGCTCAACAACAGACATCTTGAGCGAGCGCGCCAGCTCGAGAATGGTTTTACGGTTAATCCCCTCAAGTAAGTCGCTCATAGTGTCTGGCGTGATCAGCACGCCCTCACGAACAAGAAAAATATTTGCTGCCGAGAGTTCACATACATGTCCGGTCGCATCAAGAAAGACGCAGTCGTCGTAGCCGCTGTCGATGGCATCCTGTCTCGCGAGCACCGAGTTGACATATGCGCCGTTGACCTTGGCACGTGAGGGAATGGCGTAGTCGGGGATACGCCGCCACACGCTGGTCTTGAGTCGCGCACCTGCCTGCGGCAAGATTGGCTTCGCTTCGTAGAGAAACATGCTAAGCGTCGTGTGCAACCCGCGCGAGCGCGTCCCAGGAACCAACTCGTCGACGTGCACCGTCGCGCGCACGAACACATCTTCGGTAATAGTATTTGCCGCAACCAACTCCGTGATCGCTTTTTGAAACTTCTCGAAACTCCACGCAGGCGCGAACGTATCGAGCCCGATAATCTGCGCCGAGTTGACCAGCCGCTGATAGTGGTCGCGCAGGCGAAACGCCGCCGTCCCTTTTTTTTTGACGCAGACAGGAAATACGGTGTAGACACTGAGACCATACAACACCGCTGCGCTCGCCACACTCAAGTGTGCCTCCCCAATCGGCACCACCCGCTCCCCCATGTACGCCTTGTCGTATATCTTTGCCATACTGTTTTGATACTTATCTTATGCGAGTATTTTCGTAAAATCATCTTCCACAACGAGTATCTGCGCATCGGTGAGCCCAATATACGAACAACCATCCTCCTTGTGTGCAAACTCTTGCGCGACGGCGGCGTATTTTGCTTTGTTCAGATGCGGAACGATACAGTAGGTAACAAACCCGAGCCCTGTATAGTTACTCAGTGGCACGACCGATGCATCATCTCCGCTCGCAGTGTTGATGTTGGGACACGCGACGACCGACCCAGCGCTCGAGCCGATGTATACCACGCCGCTGCGCACTAAATCGGTCACCACCTTATCGAACCCGCTCTGTTGCATGTGATAGAGCAAGTAGTACGTGTTGCCCCCAGTTATAAAAACCGCGTCAAACCCCGCACACTCTGTGCGCAATTCCCCTTCGGTCTTTCCCTCAAGCTCAACGGTCACGAGCGTGCAGCCTTTGTCTCGAAATACTTGCAGATCATTCTGGAACCACTGCTTGTCACCCGTCTCTGCGTTTGCAGCGGTTGGCACCACGGCAATCCGTAACTCGCCAAACGGCTTATCAAACAGATACTCTGCCTCGTAGATACTCGGGCTCACACTGGATGCAAGAATGAGTTTTTTCATAATGATATTAAGTATGCACCTCCCGCCAAAAAAATCCAAAAAAGAACACCTGCCGTAGCAGGTGTGAAGTTAACGTAGATTCTTGTACTCTGTCACGACGAGCATTCCGGAGGGTTTCCTGTTTAGGTCAGCCAACCCACAAATTGCGACCCCACGGTTAAAGACCCAAGAACCGAGACTCTTGAGCCTGCAGTGCAGGGTTAAGTGGCACACCTTTTCCAAACGGCACTGCTGCATCTTAATGTACAGTATGCCCTCTATGAAATCAAAGAGGGGGTAGTAGCGTTTATATGTTGAGCATTAGCCCGCTTTGCGATGAACCAGTATACTGCCCCATATGTCTGCCACGTTTGCGCCGCTCCATGTCTACTCGCACTACAAAACCGGTGCTACACTATTTTGTATGAAACGGTTTTTGGAGTGGATAGGGTTAAAAGAAAAGTTGCACGAGATTAAGTACCAACCACCACATGTGTCCCGAGGAGACATCTGGTGGGCGAGTATTGGTGAGAATGTTGGCTCGGAGATAAATGGAAAGAGCGTATTATTTTCTCGTCCGGTTATTATCTTAAAGAAACTCTCGCACGGTTTTTATTTTGTCATACCAACAACGACACAACTGCGCGAAGGGTCGTGGTATATACCCTTTCGCCAAAAAGAACGGAGCATGGTAGCTTGTTTGCATCAAGCACGAGCAATTGATTATCGACGGCTTTCGTCAAAACTCGGCACACTAGACGATGAAGACTTCGACCGTGTGAAAAAGGGATTCAGCGCACTGTATCTCAACTAATCCTTAGAAACCATATTCTCCGCCATCGCTGGCGGAGCCGCGGGAAAATCCCGAATGTGCCCGCAGTATACAGCAAGAGGGTGTTTAGACGCAAGCGATGCTACAGTTCCACCTCCCTATGAAAGGCAACCCAGACGAGGACTAAAAAACAAAAACGCCAAGGGGTTAGCCGAGGCGTGGGTGTGTCTTTTTTAATGCGCTGACACTGCGCAGTAGGTACCTTTTCCATACTCAACTCACTAGCAGAACTTTACGTATCTACTCTATCAATCCGTGCGTGGAGCTTACTTGATGATCTCTGCAAGCCGTTCAGCACAGTGACGCACGTATTCGTAGTCTTCCCCAGGAGTAGAGCGCTCACCGGAGCAGAACAACGCATAACTGTACACATCGTGACCCCAACGCCGGGCAACACGCGCAAGCAGGGTGTTGCGATATTCCTCCAAGAAACTCTCGTCCAGAGTAACCGCAAGTGTAAGGCAATCCAGATATCGTGTAATGTTGCCGTAGACAACGGTCGCCACGACACGCCCATTACTTTTGAGCTTAAGCTGCCGCGAATTCTTAGCACCATGATAATGCTCGGAGCAACTAAAGTCGCCCAGCAACGCCTCAACGATGTATCCAGCGACGTGTTCGTCGCCAGCTTCCTCGATATTAGGATCGAAGAATCTTCCAACAATCACACTCATTGTGACCTCTCCTCTTTCAAGGAACCAGATCCCGAGGATTCGGAACCTGTGGTGTAGGTTATCATATATAATTGTATATGTCAATGGGTGTGCAGTACCACAAGACGGTATACTGCCCCATATGTCTGCCACGTTTGCGCCGCTGCATGTCCACTCGCACTACTCGCTGCTGAAGGCGCTGCCGAAGCTGCCAGACTTGGTCAAGGCGGCCAAGGAGCGCGGGTGTACGTCGCTCGCGCTCACCGACCTCGGCAATCTCTACGGCGCGATTGAGTTTTATCAAGAGTGCAAGAAAAAGGAGATCAAACCGATTATCGGGATTGATATCGCGCTCGCCGCGCCCGAGGACGCGTCGGCACAAAGTGGCGGGCGGCTGGTGCTCCTCGCCGAAAACGAAGCCGGGTACAAAAACCTGCTCGCATTACTAACAGAAGCAAATCTTGGAACTACGCAACGCACCGGCGAACCCAATACAGAAAACTCCGTCAGTGGACACACGCGACCAGATGGCGAAGCGAAAATATCGCGCGAGCAACTGGCGACACACAGAGAGGGGCTGATTGCGCTCGCGCCGAAGCGGTTTGCAGCACAGCTGGAGAAATATCGCGACGTGTTTGACGCGGAACATTTTTACACCGACGTACCGATGCAGGAAGTGTTCTACCTCGACCCTAGCGACCGCCGCGCATGGGAGACGATGCGTGCGATCGAGAACAAGGGACCGGGCGAGGAGAACGGGCTCGACGACGAGGACGACCTCTACTTTTTTTCTGCAGAGCAGATGGCGGAGACCTACACGCCCGAGCAGCTGGCGGAGACGCTCGCGATTGCCGAGCGCTGCACCGTCGAGATGGTGCTCGGCAAATTTGTCTTCCCCCACTTCCCGCTCCCGCCGGGCAAGACTGCCGACGACGTACTGCGCGAGCTATGTATGCAAGGGCTCCACGCGCGCGGGCTGGATGGCAAGCCCGAAGTGCTCGAGCGACTCGAGTACGAGCTCGGCATCATCGCGTTTAAAGGCTACGCCGCATACTTCCTTGTCGTGGAGGATCTGATCCGCTTCTCGCGCGAAAACGGCATCTACAGCAACATCCGCGGCTCGGTCGCCGGTTCGATGACGACCTACCTGTTGCAGATCACCAAGATCGACCCTCTGGAGTACAAGATCCCCTTCGAGCGATTTCTCAACCCCGAGCGCCCGTCTGCGCCCGACATCGACATGGACTTTGCCGACAACCGCCGCGACGAAGTGATCGACTACGCGCGACACAAGTACGGCGAGACACAGGTCGCGCAGATCGGCACCTTTGGCACCATGCTCGCGCGCGGCGTGGTGCGCGACGTGGCACGCGCGCTCGGCTACCCCTACGGGCTCGGCGATCGCATCGCGAAGGAAATTCCCTTCGGCTCACAAGGATTCCCGATGACGCTCGACCGCGCACTGAACGAGAACCCCGAGCTCGCCAAACTCTACAAAGCCGATGACGAAGTCAGAGAAGTTATCGACCTTGGCAAAAAAATCGAGGGCTGCGCACGACACGTCGGCGTGCATGCGGCGGGTGTCGTTATTGCACCCAAGCCGCTGGTCGAGTATGCGCCGCTCCAGCTCGACCCCAAGGGTGGCAAGATCATCACGCAGTACGATATGTACTCGGTCGGCGAGGACGGCGTCGGGCTCACCAAGTTTGATTTCTTAGGCATCCGCAACCTCACCATCCTCGCGAACGCAGTGGCATTGGTACACAAACTGCGCGGCATGTCGCTCGACATCGAGACCATCCCGCTTGATGATGCGAAGACATACGAGATGCTCACCCGCGGCGACACCGAAGCCACCTTCCAGCTCAATGGCTCGGGGATGACGCGATTTCTCAAAGAGCTCCGGCCGTCGTCGATACACGATATCAACGCTATGGTCGCGCTCTATCGCCCTGGACCTATGCAATTTATCCCGCAGTATATCGAGCGCAAGCACAACGCGGCGCTTATCTCCTACCTCGACCCCGCGATGGAGCCGATCCTCAAGCAGACCTATGGCATCTTGGTGTACCAAGACGACCTGTTGATTATGGCAAACCAGCTCGCGGGATACACGTGGGGCGAGGTTGACAAGTTTCGCAAAGCGGTCGGAAAAAAAATCCCCGAGGAGATGGCAAAGCAGAAGGAGAAGTTTATCGTGGGCTGCGTCGAGCACTCCAAATGGCCGCGCGGCAAGGCAGAGCGCGTCTGGGCATGGATCGAACCCTTTGCTGCATACGGGTTTAACAAAGCGCACTCGGCATCCTATGGCCGCGTCGCGTACCAGACCGCGTATATGAAAGCCAACTTCTCTGTCGAGTATATGGCGGCGGTGATGACGGCGGAGTCGGGCGACGTCGAAACAATCTCGGTGATGGTGAGCGAGTGCAAACGCCTCGGCGTGCCGGTCTTGGCACCCGACATCCAGAGCAGCTTTGGCGACTTTACCGTTGTCATGAGCACGCATGACAGCCAAGGGTTACCCTTGGATCAACCTACTCCAAGCGCGATTCGCTTTGGACTGTACTCGATCAAAAACTTTGGCGTGGGTGTCGCTGACGCGATTATCGCGGAGCGCAAAGCAAACGGAAACTTTGTATCACTCTCCGACTTCCTGCGACGCGTCACCGACCAGAACCTCAACAAGAAAGGGCTCGAGGCGCTGATCAAATGTGGCGCGTTCGACTCGCTCGCGCCCGCAACATACACAGATATGCAGATACCAAGCGACAACGGGCGCGGGCAGATGCTCGCGAACATCGAGCTCCTGCTGCAGTATCACCGCGACGCGACGAAGGACCATTCGCAAGACTCGCTCTTCGCGCTGATGGGCGGCGGGGTCGAGGAAGTGCGGATGCAGCCCGCGGCAGAGGCGTCGATGGAGACGCGGCTCGTGTGGGAAAAAGAATTGCTTGGGCTGTATGTCTCGGGACACCCGCTCGACCGCCACCGCGAGGCGCTGTCGGCGCGCCCGATGACCATCGAGGAAATGAAGCAAAAGATCATGCCGGGGATGACGGTCGTCGTCGCGGGGATGCTCGCCGACGTGCGCGTGATCCTCACCAAAGGCGGCGATCAGATGGCGTTTATCAAACTCGCCGACTACGACGGAGCGATCGAGGCAGTCATCTTCCCCAAGGACTACGCCGAGCACAAGGCGATTATCCAAGCCGACACGTGCATCAAAATTAAAGGCCGACTCTCGAACCGCAACGGCGAACTCTCCGTAGTTGCCGAAAAGATAAAAGCGTTGTAAATAGCTACGTAACCCCTCACACCCCTTGCAGCAGCTCCCCAAACCAGTCTCGTGGATTCTGACTCCGCTTCGACATGAACACGGAC
>CAIRHB010000038.1 GCA_903878285.1 Candidatus Adlerbacteria bacterium
CAGCAATACAAATCGACGATATGATGAGTGTGCAACAAGGGCATAGTGCAAAAGAGCTAGCTTGTAACTGACTCTATTGTACGTGCTCTTTTTGCGTTTGGTGGCTGTAATGAACAGTGGAGGAGTTTTGAGATTCACGGTTGCCATATACAAAAGAAAATAGCGCAGTGCAGACGGTTTTTGAGACCGTCTCACACTGCGCCATTTGCACACCCAGAAGGATCTTACTGCGGGTGTGCGGCTGCTCCTGCGCACACACGCATCGTGGAGACACCACCGTATTCATCCTGCACGGTGGTGTCTGCGCACCCTAACGGCAACGGAAGTGGTGCCCCGACGGTGAACGTACCAGCCGGAAGATTGCTTCCGTCGCCACCGCCACTTAGACGATTGGCAAGACGTCTTTGGAAGCAATTGCTCACCTCCTCTGCCGTACGAAGCACCTTGCACTCATCGCGAGGAGGCGCCGTACCAGTCACTCGGACGTCAGGCGAATACGCTCCTAATCCGTCTTGCGTATACGCACCCCCACCATTATGCACATGATGAGGAATCGATGGTGATGTATACACTTGCACACACCCACCAAGAAAAAGGCTGAGACACAGTGCAAGGATCTTCATCTCTTTGCCCTTTCACTTTTAACGATGACCAAAAATCGTAGGGACGGTAACACCACAGAGTCCTGGTATCCTTTGGCATGTACCAGAAACTGCTGCCCCCACCCTTTGCCTTGGCGGTTGCTCCACCTGCCGCGATTGCGGCGCTGGTGCTAGGGGCACGTAAGGAGGAGGCTGATATGTATGTGGAGTCTCAGTAGTCTGCGATGGATATGTTGACGTATATCCAAACGTTGCTTTGAATCCATTTATCAACAAATGCCCGACAAAAATCACCGCAATAATACCGACGATTATCCCAGCAAGTCCGCCACCACCATGATCACCGCCATGCCCACCAGCAGGTGCATTCATTTTCTATTCTTTCCTTCACTGTGACCCGCGTTGGGAGGTGAAACCTCCCAACGCGGGTCGGGTTTCTAGTCAATGTTCTTGCGTTTGTGCGTGCCGCAGTGCGCGGGCGACGAACAGACAGCCGCCGCGTAGTATATAGTAAAAGTTGTTTTTGTCAACCTTTTGCCATAGCGCCGCAAGTGGTATCGTATAGGGTATGAATACGCCTACCAAGGGGAAGTTTCGTTACATCGTCTTCCAAGACGGCGACGCATGGTACGCGGTCGCGCTCGAGTTTAATATCGTCGAGTCTAACGACGATCCCAAGCTCGCGTTTATGAGCTTACTCCAAGCAGTGAGTGGCTATGTGCAGTCGGCAAAGAAGATCGGCGGCTCGCGCTTTGAGTCGCTCAACCAGGAGACCGACCCCGAGTACGAGGATATGTGGTCGAACTTGCACACCGCCAAGCCGGTGAAATCGCCCTACAAAATCAATATGTACGGTGTGTCTGCTGTCTAAATGCCGCGGAATATTTTCAACTGGACATTCAACGAAGTGACCGCTTTTCTTAAGGCGCACGGGTTTGTATTGAACTACACGAACGCGAGTCACTATTATTACCGCGGACACCGCGACGAGCACTTACGGAATGTCTGCGTTCCTTACCATGGCTCAAAGGCGATCAAGCCGCGCACATTCAAGAGCATCATGTTGCAATCTGGGATACCGCGAGAAGAATGGTGCAAGTAATACAGACGAGAGGGTTATTTACCTCCCCACCCCAAAGGTGGCGGCGAGATCGGCGGTGACGACGAAGCGGTGCGACTTGCTCGCGAAGGAGTCGCAGGTGACGAGCGTCAGGTGGCGGCCGGTCGTCGACAGGTCGATGCCATCCTGCTCGGCGTTGGCGATGCGCACGCCGACCACTTTGTACTGGTACTCGTGTGCGGCGGAGTAGACGCTGACGACGTCGCCCTCTTTGAGATTCTGGATTCCGTCGAAGGTTTTGTATGCCTGATTGTGGACGATAGGCAGGTAGCTGCTGTGCCCAAAGAGCAGCACCGTGCCGTCCACCCCAAGCGTCGCCGAGGTCGGGTAGCGTATAGCGCCCTTCGCGAGCGCCGCGTCGAGCACGTCGTTGTCGGTCGAGGTTGGGTTCGAGACCGACGTATCGAGGTTGATACTTTTTGCCACAACACGCAGCGGCGCCTCGGGCGTGTTGACACTCGCAGGCGTAGTGTAGGTGGCGTCACGAGCAAGTGTGTCGGCTCCTACACCTGACGTGGTGTCTTCGGCGATTACAGCGGTGGTGTCGCCTGCCGGGTCGGGCGTCGCACCAACCGAAAAGAGAAATATGTAACTGATCGCAAGAAACACTACGAACGTGAGCGTAAACGCAACACGGTGCGCGACAATTTCCCAAACAACACCTTGTTTTGTAGTCTTCATGGTCGTATATATGCCCTGTTTTCGTAAAAAGTATATGCTATATTTAGTATAAATGTCAATACCAGTCGCTTGACAAACACAGCCAGCCATAGTAGCATCTTTGCATATGGAAACAAAGACGGGTTTTCGTGATGTCGTCATGCGCGCTGTCACGGTCATCGGATTACTGGCTATTTTACTCCTCGGGGCATGGGGCATTATCCAAATCGCCTTTGTACTGCCTGGGTTTTTCTCGGGCGGATCCAACAGCGCCCCTGCTGCATCGCTGTCGTCTACTCCTGCCGCTACCAACTCAATCACCGTCTCTGCTCCTTCGATTGTCAACTCCGGCCAGCCATTTACGCTGTCGTGGACACCGCTGTCGGGCGCTGCCCAATACGCCTACTCGATCAGCTACTCGTGCACGAGCGGTCTCGCCATCAAAGCACCACTGCCGACCGGCGCGACACAGTCTGTCCCCTGCAACACACCGTTTAACTTTACAAGCGCAACAGCAAGCACGGTACTGACGCCGATACTCTCCGGCACGCAGCAGGCGGGAGTGACGTTTACGGTCGCGGCAAATAACCTCGCGACTGGTGCCATCGCCGCAACTGGCGGTGCGTCATCAACCGCCCTCCCCGCCACGGTTGGCACCGCACACGCGAGCGCCACGACCGTAGCACATACACAGCAAGCAGCAACAGCGGCAACCATCGTGACGCACACCACAGCAACACGTGCACCACTCTACGGTTTACCTGACCTCAGTGTGATCATTATCTCAGCGACACCAAACATCGGCGGCTACTCGGTCCAGTTTGCAGTACAAAATCTTGGTACAAACGTTGCTCCTGCAGGGTGGACATTTAACGCAAATATTCCGCTTACTACGTCGTATGTCTACCAGTCACAACCGCAACCAGCGCTCCACCCAGGCGATAGCATCATGTATACACTCAACTTCTCGATGCCAAGCCGCTCGACCTATCAGCAATATACCCCATACACCGGCTACACTAACCCGTGCCAGACCTCGTACACCTACAACGGCACATACAACTACCCAGACCAAACCTACGACTGCGCCACGAATCAACAGCAACAGCGGTACATCTATCAAAACATCTATCAACCAGACCAGACCAACTGGTACACCAACCCCACTGCGTCACGCACCTTTAGCGTGACGGTCGACCCAACGAGCATGCTGCAGGAATCATCCAAGGCAAACAACACGGCGAGCATCACTCTGTAATGTAAGGCAGCAGAAACACTCTGCGGCGGAGTTTCTTGTTTATATCCCCGCCTGCCGTCGGGCAGGTCTCCAGAGCAGAGTGTTTCTGCTGCCTAGATATCCAAATTAGCCAGCTTGGCGTTGCTTTGGATGAATGATTTGCGCGAGGAGACATCTTCACCCATGAGGATGTCGAAGACGCGGTCGGCGTCGGCAGCATCGGTCACGCTCACCTGCTTGAGCACGCGGTTCTGGGGATTCATCGTCGTTTCCCACAGCTCCTCGGGGTTCATCTCGCCGAGACCTTTGTAGCGCTGGATAGAAATCTTCTTTTGATTTTTCTCTGACTTCGCAGTAGTGGTTGATTCGTCTTCCTCACCTTCTGCCTCTGGCATTGGCTCGCCTTCGGGAATCTCTCCCCCATCAATCTCGACAACACTTTCGGCGTCAACACCGAGAAACGCGTTCTTCTCTTCATCAGAGTACACATACACCACCTCTTTGCCACGCTTGATTTTGTACAGCGGTGGCTGGGCGATGTAGACAAAGCCACCATCGACAACCGGGCGAAAGTGACGGAAGAAAAGGGTGAGCAGCAACGTGCGGATGTGTGCACCGTCCACGTCGGCATCGGTCGCAATAATGATCTTGTGATAGCGCAATTTGGAGATATCAAAGATGTCGCCGATCGCGGTGCCAAGCGCCAAGATGAGATGCTTGATCTCTTGCGACGCGAGCATTTTGTCGAGGCGTGCGCGCTCGACGTTCAAAATCTTGCCGCGCAATGGCAAAATTGCTTGCATACGGCGGTCGCGACCCTGCTTGGCCGAGCCGCCTGCCGAGTCTCCCTCGACGATAAAGAGCTCCGACTCGCTCGCCTCTTTGCTTTGGCAGTCGGCCAACTTGCCCGGTAGGCCAAACCCCTCGAGCGCGCCCTTGCGCAAGACAGAATCTTTTGCCGCTTTTGCCGCTTTGCGCGCCTTGAGCGCAAGGATAGATTTAGAGATTATTGAGCGTGCGTCATCGGGGTTTTCTTCAAGGAACGTCGAGAACGATTCGGCAAACGCTGCGTCCACCGCACCGCGCGCCTCGACGCTGCCCAACTTGCCCTTGGTCTGCCCCTCAAACTGGATCTCGCGCAACTTGACCGACACTACCGCCGTGAGTCCTTCAAGCACATCATCGCCGGTGAGATTCTCCTCGCTGTCCTTGAGCTGCCCGCTCTTGCGCCCATAGGCGTTAAGTGTGCGAGTGAGCGCCGTGCGAAAGCCGGTGATATGCGTGCCGCCCTCGCTGTTGTAGATATTGTTTGCAAACGGGAAGACGCGCGAAGTGATGTCGTCGACATACTGGAGCGCGATCTCGACCGCGACCCCCGCCTCGCCTGCGTCGTTCGACAACTCTTTGTCGATATAAAAAATATTTTTGTGAATCGGCTTTTGATAGCGGTTGTAGAACGACACGAGCGAGCGCAAACCCCCTTCGAAGTAAAATGTCTGCGACGGGCAGTCGGAAAAGAGGTGGCGGATAAACAGCTCCGAGCCTTCTTTTGGCAACTTTGCCAGCGACTCGCGCGCGTCGATAATCGTGATGCGCAAGCCTTTGACCAAGTATGCCTGCTCGCGCAGGTGCGCGACGATTTTGTCGAAGTCGTACTCGACCGTTGTCGTAAAAATCTCGGGGTCGGCAGCAAAGGTAACTGCGGTGCCGTGGAGCTTCGATGAGCCCACACGCTTAACCGCGTACTGCTTCTTACCTTTGGCATACTCCTGCACATGCGCGCCGCCGTCGCGGTGCACCTCGACTTGCATGACGGTCGAAAGCGCGTTGACGACCGAGGCACCGACGCCGTGCAGACCGCCCGACACCTTGTACCCCTCGCCGCCAAACTTGCCGCCTGCGTGGAGCACCGTCATGATTGTCTCGAGCGCAGATACTTTACTCTGCTTGTGCTGGTCGACCGGGATACCGCGGCCGTTGTCGGCGACACGGATCCGCGCCGCAGGGCCAGAGTCCTTCGTTGGTGGCAATAAAATTACTTCGATGTCGTCAGCAAATCCACCCATCGCCTCGTCGCGCGAGTTGTCAAAAATTTCCCACACCAAGTGGTGCAAGCCGTCGGGGCCGGTGGTGCCGATGTACATGCCCGGCCGCCGACGCACCGCCTCGAGCCCCTCGAGCACGGTAATATCCGCGGCGCTATACGAGCTCGCCTTCGTTGTCTTCGCCTCTGCTACCTTTTTTACTTTTTCTTCAGCCATATATCAAGATTACCCTTGTGGGCTACCCCTGTAGTATAGCAGATTTTTGATCCATCATGGTTATTGACAAACTCTGTATTTATGTGTAATATAATACCACACCATAACAACACAGGAGGACATGGTGAGTTCATTGCAAATAGCCTTTTGTATCTGGCTAGGTAGCGTGCTAATGGGTAACTAGTCTTTGAGCTTTGGACGATTTTGTGTAGATTTGTGCTATGAAAAAAAGAAATGGCGCGGGCTGCGTAACGCAGAACGCAGCGAAATACAAATACTGCGTGAGCGTGGATACTCACTACAAGACATCGCAG
>CAIRHB010000039.1 GCA_903878285.1 Candidatus Adlerbacteria bacterium
AGTCGATGCGAAGTTCGAAGCCTTGACTCCATTAGAAGTCTTGCCCGAGTTTGCACCAACACCACGCGAGCTGTCGTAGTCGACTGCGACCGAGTCACCCTCGACACCCGGCTGGCTGAGGCCAATCTGGTTGAGGTTAACTTTGACCGTGATGGTCGACTGCTGGTTGACTGGGATCTGCACAACCTGTGTCAGAGTCGAAGTCGCAGTCTGCGAACCGCTGAAGATAACCGAACCAATCTGCGTACCTGGAGCAACAAGGACACCGCCGGTGGTGTAGACATTGTTACCAGCGTAGATATTCGCAACTGCGACATCGCCGTAGTTGGTTGTATTGAGCTTGAGACCGAGGTACTGCAGGTTAACCGGCTCGTTCGTTGCCTGGAGGTTGTACGCTGCAATGGTTACACCCGAGGTGCCACCTGCTGCAATTGTATACGCCGGAGACGAAGAGTCAGTTGTGACTGCGAGAGAACCACCTGCTGATGCAGTAAGGATCGGAGCGTTGCCGGACGGAGCAGAGATGCTGACCGACGAGCCAGATACCGAGCCAGTAACTGCATACCCAGACGATGCTGCACCCCACTGGTAGGTCGCACCTGCCGAAGCAGATGACGAGAGGTTACCAACGAGGGTCAACGTGACGTTGGTTCCTTTCGGAACAACGAGCGTGTTGTCGAAGGTAAACGGAACGCTCGAGCCAGTGATCTGCGCGCTGTTGATGACGCGAGAACCAGTGTTGAGTGCCATAGCACTTGCGGTGCCATAGTTAGTCCACAACTGGAAGTTGCTCAAGTCAGCTGCGGTGCCTGCAGTCGGAGTACCACCGAAGGTGACTGCGAGCGGGAGCGACGAGAGGCGTACATCCTCACCAGACTGCTGTGCATTGAGGTTGACTGTCGCAAAGACGACATTCTGACCACCTGCAATAATCGTCTGAGATGGTGGGGTTGAGCCGTTGGAGATAACAAGCGCACCAATTTTAATGGTTTGTGTAACCATCACAATATTCCCAGTACTGATGGTTATAGTGTCTCCTGTCGAAGCACCGGCGACATTAGTCCAATCACTAGAGGGGTCCATATTTGCCGATATAGTGACGCCATTTATACCCGCTTGTGTCTGTATCTGACCCTTGACGGTGTATGTATGAGCGCCAGCTGGAAACGTGACAGCACTAGGGAATGTCACAATTTGTTGCGTAGACGATGCTGGAGAACCAGAACCATCTACTAGCGTAGCGTTGTATGGCCCAGCAACAACATTACCAGTATCATCCACCAGTGACACGTTCTGAACCGGAAGCAGTGCCTGACTTGCAGTAAAGTGTACTACGATCGATTGCGTCTTAACGGCCTCATTGCTTGGGTTCGTAACAAAACCACCAAGAGACTGATTTTGAGTATTTGCCGCAATATTACCCGCGACCATGGATGCATTCTGGACTGCTATAGATGGAGTAGGTGGCGCAGACGGTATATTACTATTCTGAAAACCATCATACAAAGCGTTTGCTCTGGTGAGATGCACTGCATATCCTTTCGTCTCGCGTAGATCATTAAGCGTGTCTACGTCTGATGGGACAACCGCATTCCACGTGTTCCCAACCGAGACAGAATCGGGCGTTGTTGAAAAAGACGACGCAGTAAGATCCACAACTGTATCGTACGCACCTGACAGTGCGTTAAATATCTTACTCGGATTTCCTGTATCAGTCGAAGACATTGTGCCAACAGGAAGTGCGTACGTTGGGTTTGCAACACCAACTGAGTACCAGCCCGGCGTTGTAAACGTTCGCTCAAATAGCTGTTGATTTGGTGTCGTACTCGCTAAGTAGTTAAACGTGAGCGTCTGGTTTGCGCTTGTTTTATTGTTGATGAAATAGCCCGAGAGAGGCGTAAACTCGGTCTGCCCCTCCTGTGACATTGTTGCCCAGCCGGACGTCTTTGACGCATCAAGCACGTAGATATCAAAATTGTCTGCTGTCTCGGGCGCAGAGAAAGCGTGCGAATCGAGCACACGCGGTGTGGATACAATATTCCACCCCGGAGTGAGGGTTACTGGTTGACTATAAAGCGTTGCTGCAAACGAAAACGATGGGAGAGCCAAAAAGACCGAGACCAGCCCAAACAGTATTTTTTCATTTAAAGTTCGACTAGCTAGTAATGCACGCTGTCCGACTTCAAGACCCAAATCTCCTTTTACACCACTTAGCTCGCAGATACTGCGAGCTAAGTGGTGGACCCTACCGGGATCGAACCGGTCACCTCCTCATTGCAAATGAGGCGCTCTACCAAATGAGCTAAGGGCCCAACGTTGCTTTCAAGAACCGTCGAACGGGAGCGCGCACCTTATTCCTGCGGGATCTGATCAATCTTCGCGGCGAGAATGAAGTCGCTTTCGGACAATCCACGAACGTCATGTGTCGTCAACTCGACCGATACGCTCCCGTAGGATACCACGAGGTTGGGATGATGTCCTTGTGCCTCGGCGAGGTCGGCGATGTGGTTAACGAACTGCATCGTTGCCACAAAGCTGCTAAAGGCAAAACGCTTGACCAGTAACTGTCCGCCGTCGACCAGCGACCAGTTGTCGAGCTTCGCGAGACGCTCTCTCGCCTGCTCGGGTGTCAGCGCCTTTTGATTGCCCTGCGAGTGATCTTCCTGTGCTGCAATGTCTTTTCTAACCATGATGTATGACGTGCCTACGCAACGCGCCCACCACGCTGTGTAGAATACCCTTTCTTTGGTTTGCGGGCAAGGGTGACGAGGTGGTCGAGAAACTCGGGGAGGCTGGAACCGACGGCGAGCAGCGCCTTGGGGAAAATCGACTCGTTGGTGAGCCCGACCGCTGCTGCGCTGTTGACCTCTAAAAAGTAGATGCCGCGCTTGCTGACGATAAAGTCCGAGCGCGAGTAGTGCGAGAGCCCGAGATGCTCGTGTACCAGCTTTGCCGCGTCGGTGAGCCGCTGTTTCTCCTCGCGGCTAAAGTTGCCCGGGCAGATCTCCTGTGTCTCGCCGCTGTACTTTGCCTCGGCAGAGAAGAACGAGTGCTTAGGCGGCGGGATGATCTCTGTCGGGAAGAGCGCGTAGGTTTTCTCGCCGCGAAAGTTGTCGATGACGCCGACGGTCGCCTCGCGCCCCTTAATAAACTCCTCGACAAGCACCTTGGGCGACACCGCGAATGCTCGGGCGAGTGCACCTGACAGCGCGTGGTAGTTGTCTACCAGCGTGATGCCGACCGACGAGCCGCCGATGCTCGGTTTGACGATCGCCGGATGCGGGAAGGTGCGAAAGAGTTCAAACGCGGTGCGCTCGAGATCGTCGCTTGCCTCCAACACGACACCGTGCGCGACCTTGACTCCGACCTTCGACACGAGCTCTTTGGTGTGCTGCTTATTAAACGCGATCGTCGAGGTGAAGGCGTCCGAGCCGCTGTAGGGCACGCCGAGCGCGTCGAGCACGCGCTGCACCTGCCCGTCCTCGCCATACTCGCCGTGGATAATATTGAGCGCGACGTCGACGCCGCAGAGTGCCTTCTCGGGTGTCACGGGCACGCCTCGCAAGTGCCACTGCCCATCGCGCGATATAAACAGGTCGCGCGGCTCGTACTGGTCGGCGTCGAGCGCAGCAAGCACCGCCGCGCCGCTCCTAAGCGACACGTCGTACTCGCTTGACGGCCCCCCGCGCAACACGCCGACAACTGTTCTCATATCACTAGTATATACCAAAGTTGTCTGCCGCTAGTCACAGGTACGTTTTTGCTACAGCAACAGATTCTTTCGACTCTTCTTGCGATGAAAGGCGATTGCGTAGCGGTGCGCCTCGGCGTTGGCGAGCAGGATGTCAGACTCGGCTACGCCCACTCGCGCAAGTAGTTTTTTGACCAATGTGGCACTGTCCCCGCCCCCCTCGCCCTGCGGGCGTAGTGCGCGTGGGCGATGCTTTTCGTCCTTAACCACGCCGACAAGGGGGATTTGCATGCCGTGTTCATCGAGCACTTTCTTCGCAGCGTTGAGCTGCGCGGTCGAGCCGTCGACGACAATCAACCGCGGCAGCTGCCAGTCGCCCTCGGGTGGCGCGTGCGCGAGCCTGCGGGAAAGGATTTCGCGCAGCGCCCCTGCATCGTCTCCTGCTTTGGTATCGCGCAAAATAAACTTTCGATACTCACCCTTCTGTGCTTCGCCGTCCTCGACCACAACCATCACGCCAACGGCAGCGCTCCCCTGCAGGTGTGCCGCGTCGTAGGCCTCGATTCGTCTTTGGCGAGTTGTCCCGACTTGTCCCGAACGAAGTTGAGGGGGCATGGCCGAGGGACTATCCTTTGCAAACACCATCGAAGGACTCCGCAACTCGCGCTTGATAAGAGAGACATCTTGGATATGGTTGAGCGCGAAGACCTGCCCGCGCAGGCGTGCCGCCTCTTCAAACTGCTCGGCTTTTGCTGCGCGTTGCATGTCCCGCTCCAGACTCTTGAGCAACTGCGGCTTCTTGCCCGCAAACAAGAGTGCGATGCGGCGGATGATCTTTCGATACTCTGTCTTCGATATCTCGCCCGAGCACACACCAGGACACAGCCCAATGTGGCGATTAAAGCATGGCTTACATACGTGCTTTCGCCGAGGTTTAACCTCGGCGGATTGTTGCTCGCAAGGGACACAAGTATCTCGATACGGAAAGATTTTACGGATGATGCGCAGCGCTTCTTTCAACTGCGCGCCATGCGGGAATGGACCAAATGTATAGAGATGCGATAACGAAGAGTTTCTGTGAAGCGTCTCCAACTCTCTTCCGCGCACCAACAGCACGCGGGGGAACTCTTCGCGCGTAATCACGACGTAATTAAAACTTTTATCGTCTTTGAGGTCGGTGTTGTAGCGCGGTTTGTGCGATTTGATCAGGTTCGCTTCGAGGATGAGCGCCTCGAGGACAGAGTCTGTCTCGCGCCAGTCGATCGACGTCGCCTTGTCGAGCATGTCGACCAAAAGCGGCCCGCGAGCAGCCATCAAGTCGCCTGCAAAGTAGCTGCGCACGCGGCTTTTGAGCGAGGTCGCCTTGCCGATGTATAAAATCTTTTTCTGTTTATTTAGAAAAAAATACACCCCCGGCGCATCGGGCAGCTTCTTCTTCCTTTTTTCGAATTCCTCGAGTGTCATAGTTCTACTATACAAAAAGTCTTGCGCCCCCACGAGTTGTGCGGGGGCGCGAACGTTAGGCTTCTCGCCGTATTCCAGGGAACCGGCGCATTTGCCCCTCATGATATTCTGCTGCCAGAACCTCAAACGGAACGACTCTTAATCCTGGAAACAAGACTTCCCATTCACCAGGACTAGGTGTGCCCCTGAGCTCCCTGCTAGCAGTAGCACTCACAGGCGGATCGCTTGTATCAGAGCGACGGTCTTCGGTGCAGCTAACCATTTGACTCTCCCCAAAAGTAGATGAACTCCTAGAATAATAACATACCATATCTGGAGAATTTTTGCTACCGACTTTTCAACACCTTCTTAAGGTAGCGGCCCGTGTGCGAATGTTTGTTGTTTGCCACTTCCTCGGGCGTGCCCTTCGCGACCAATTCGCCGCCGCCGATGCCGCCCTCGGGGCCAAAGTCGAGCAAGTAGTCGGCGCTTTTGATGATATCCATATTATGCTCGATCAAGACGACCGAGTTCCCCGCCGCGACGAGGCGGTTGAGAATGTCGATGAGTTTTTGCACATCCTCGTAGTGCAGCCCGACCGTCGGCTCGTCGAGCAGGTAGATCGTTTTCTGCAGATGTGGGCGGTACAGCTCGGCAGAGATCTTGACGCGCTGTGCCTCGCCACCCGACAGCGTCGTCGCCGATTGTCCAAGAGTAAGATATCCCAAGCCGACTTCCTCCAAGGTCTTCAACCGATCATAAATCGCAGGGATGTCGACAAAGAATGCGAGCGCCTCCTCGACCGTCATCTCGAGCACTTCAAAAATATTTTTCTTATTATACTTCACCTCCAGCGTCTCCTTCATAAACCGCTTGCCGTTACAGACATCGCAGGTGACATACACGGTCGGCAAGAAGTGCATCTCGACCGCGAGCGTACCGTTGCCCTCGCAGGCCTCGCAGCGCCCACCGCCGTTTGCTTGCTTGACATTAAACGAGAAGCGCGACGACTTCCACCCGCGGGCACGCGCCTCGGTCGTGGTGGCGAACATGTCGCGGATAAACGTGAACGCGCCTGTGTAGGTCGCGGGGTTGCTGCGCGGCGTACGGCCGATGGGCGACTGGTCGATCAAAATCGCTCGTGAGAGATGCTCGGTGCCGCCAAACGATGCGGCGTTGTACACCTTGTTGGTGCGGTAGCGCTTGTCGAACCGCGCGCGCAAGTTTTCGTACAAGATGTCGTAAAGGAAGGTCGATTTGCCCGAGCCGGAGACACCGGTGATAGCGACCATCCGCCCAAGCGGTATCTCTGCCGACAGGTTGTGGATATTAAACGCGCTGCCGCCTTTGATTATCAACGTTCCTTTGTCCTTCTCGCGACGAGTTTCGGGCACAACAATCTCTTTTTCTCCGCGCAGGTAGGCAAGCGTGACCGAGCCGCTGTCGTTTTTCTTCGCGGTCAGGAGTTTGTCGAGCTCGCCCGCGACGACGACGTGCCCGCCATGCACGCCCGCGCCTGGGCCGATGTCGACCAAGTAGTCGCCCGAGTAGATGGTGTCCTCGTCATGCTCGACGACTATGATGGTGTTGCCCAAGTCGCGCAGGTTGACGAGTGTTTTGATCAGCCGCTCGTTGTCGCGCTGGTGGAGCCCGATGGTCGGCTCGTCGAGCACATAGAGCGCGCCAACCAAGCCGCTCCCCAACTGTGACGCGAGCCGGATACGCTGCGCTTCGCCGCCCGAGAGCGTGTTCGCGCGGCGGTCGAGCGTGAGGTAATCGAGCCCAACATCGAGCATAAACTTGAGCCGCGCAGTAATTTCTTTAATCACTGTTTTTGAAATCTCGTGATCTTTCTTCGACAGTTCAAGCATGACAAAAAACTCGTACGCATCTTTGATCGACATGTTCGTGATGTCGACAATATTCTTTCGGGTCTTCTCGCTTTTGTCGCTTTTTTTTGCCTCGTTTGAAACAGAGTCTAAAAAGACATGTAACGCCTCGGGACGCAGCCGCGCGCCGTGGCACACCGGGCACTCCTCGGTGCTAAAGAAGTGTTTTGTACCAAGGCCGTTGCACGCAGGGCACGCGCCGTATGGCGAGTTAAACGAGAAGAGTCGCGGCTCGACCTCGGGGAAGGAAAATCCATCGTAGGCACACATAAACTTTGCCGAAATCAGACGACTACTGACGCCGTCTTTGCTCGCGGGGTCGGCAGTTTCGACCAACACAAGCCCCTCTGTCTCCGTCAGTGCACGCTCGACCGCCTCTGACAACCTCTCAACTGCGCTCGAGGCAAGACGCCCACCATTCGCATCTTTGCGAGTAAAATCAGCAATCAAAATTTCGTCCACCAAGACCGCGATGTCATGCTTTTTATTTTTTGACAGAATGATTTGCTCGCGCAGGTTCTTGAGTTCACCATCCACCTTCACCTTCTCGAACCCTTTGCCAAGCAGGTCGTAGAGGAGTTGGTAGTATTCGCCCTTGCGCCCAACCACGACCGGCGCAAAAATCTTAATCGTCTCGTCGTGGAGCTCCACCCCAAGCACTTTACGCTTTTTTGCTTGTCCAGAGTCTTTCTTTGCGGTGACAGATTCAATAATGCTCTGGATGATTTCCTCGTTGCTGTGCTTGCGGATTTCGCGTTCGCACACCAAGCAGTGCGGCTTGCCGACGCGCGCATAAAGGATGCGCAGGTAGTCGTAGATCTCGGTAATCGTCGCAACCGTCGAGCGCGGGTTGTTCGACCGCGACTTTTGGTCGATTGAAATTGCGGGCGATAGGCCAGTAATCTCTTCGACATCGGGTTTTTGCATCTGGCGCAAGAACTGCCGCGCATACGCCGAGAGCGACTCAATATAGCGACGCTGCCCTTCGGCAAAAATCGTGTCGAAGGCAAGAGACGACTTGCCCGAGCCAGACAAACCAGTAAAAACCACCATCTTATTTCTGGGGATTTTTAGATCAATATTTTTGAGGTTGTGCGTCTTGGCACCCTTGATGTGGATATACTCTTCCATATTGACACACCCATTCTACCATATCCTGCTATCTTTTGCTTGTATAAAAAAGAAAGGCCCGGGATTGGGGGAGGGTTTAAATTACCCTCTCCCCTGTCCCCAGGCGCTCGCCCAACCGGTCGCAAGTGCGACACGGCGCAGCTAGACAGAATAGTAATATATGCGTACAATTTGTCAATACTCCGACCTGTGGATAACACTGCTTGACGATAAAAGCTTTATTTCTGAATCTTTTTTGCTGTTTTTACTGCGGCAGGTTTTTGCTTAGACTTTTTCGTCGCAGATTGTGTACCTTCGAGCACTGCCAGCTCGTCGCGGATGATTGCCGCGGTTTCGAAGTCGAGTTCTTGCACTGCGGTCGCCATCTGCTCGCGCTTTTCAGCGATAAACTGCTTGGGGTTTTGCTTGTACAACTCGCGGTCGACGTCGAGTAGGGTGCCGACTGCTTTGCCGTGCTCGGTGCGCAACTCTTCGGTGATATCGTTAATCGCTTTGATGATGGTCTTTGGCGTGATGTTATGTTTTTTATTGTAGGCAAGTTGTAGCGCGCGGCGGCGGTTGGTCTCGCCGATTGCAAACTCAAGCGACTTGGTTATTTGGTCGGCATACACCACAACCCTACCATGCACATTGCGCGCAGCGCGGCCGATAGTCTGGATGAGTGATGTCGCACTGCGCAAAAATCCTTCCTTGTCTGCATCGAGAATCGCGACCAACTCCACCTCGGGCAGGTCGAGCCCCTCGCGCAGCAGGTTGACGCCGACGAGCACGTCGTACTCGCCCTTTCGAAACTCAGTGAGCGTCGTTATGCGGTCGAGCGTCTGCACATCGCTGTGCAAGTAGCGCGCCTTGTAGCCGCGATCCTTCAAAAACTCTGACAAATCCTCTGCCATCTTTTTGGTAAGCGTCGTGACCAGCACCCGCCCGCCGTGTTTGATCACCTTCCCCGCTTCATCGAGAAAATCTTCTACTTGACCCAACTGAGCACTACTGCCCGTAACCGGCCGCACGATAATCTCGGGGTCGATCAAGCCAGTCGGGCGAATGATTTGCTCGACCACGTTGCCGCCAGATTTTTCTTTTTCGTACTCACCCGGCGTTGCCGAGGTGTAAATGGTCTGACTAACTCGCGCCTCGAACTCGTCAAACTTCAGTGGGCGATTGTCGATTGCCGACGGGAGGCGGAAGCCATAGTCGATCAGATTAACCTTACGCGCACGGTCGCCCGCGTACATGCCGCCAATCTGTGTCACGGTGACATGCGACTCGTCGATGACGGTTAGAAAGTCTGGCACCAACGTCTCTTTTCCATCAACTATCTCGCGACGATGTGGGAAGTATTCGAGCAATGAAAACGGTGCTTGCCCCGGCTTTCGCCCGTCGAAGTGTCGCGAGTAATTCTCGATGCCGTTACAGTAGCCGATCTCGCGGATAAGTGCCAAGTCGTGGTTGGTGCGGCGCTTTAAGCGCTCTGCTTCGAGCAGCTTGCCCGATCGTTCCAGCTTCGCCAGCTGTTCTTTCAGCTCCTGCTTGATCTCAACCACAGCGCGGGCACGCTCGTCGGCAGGCGTCACATAGTGCTTGGCAGGAAAAAGAAATAACCCTGTAGACTGCTCTTTTTCTGCGCGAGAGATGGCGTCGATAATGCGAACTTTTTCTATCACTTCACCACCATTCTCCCTGCCCTGCCCTGAGCCTGTCGAATGGGCAAACTCCACGCGATACAGCACGCGCTCGCCCGTTGGCATAATCTCCACCGCGTTGCCAATCGCGCGAAACTTCCCCGGCTCCAGGTCGGCGTTCGTTCGCTCAAAATAAATCGCAATCAACTCGCGGATCAGCTCTGCGCGATTTTTCTTGGCACCCGGTTTTAATTCCAAGTGCACTTTTTTATACTCCTCTGGCGACCCAAGCGCGTAGATGCACGACACCGATGCGACAATTATCACATCGCTACGTGTCAGGAGTGCCTGCGTCGAGGCATGCCGAAGTCGATCAATCTCGGCATTAATCTGCGCCTCCTTTTCGATATACGTGTCGCTGTGCGGGATATACGCCTCGGGCTGGTAGTAGTCGTAGTAGGAGACAAAGTAGTGCACCGCGTTGTTGGGGAAAAACTCGCGGTACTCCTGCGCCAGCTGCGCCGCGAGCGTCTTGTTGTGTGCAATCACGAGCGTCGGCTTTTGGACTTGGTTGATGACGTTGGCGATGGTAAACGTCTTGCCCGAGCCAGTGACCCCGAGCAGCGTCTGATGCCGCTTCCCCGCCTTGACGCCTTTCACCAACTGCTCAATCGCCTTCGGCTGGTCGCCCGCGGGCTCATATTTAGATTGGAGCTTAAATCCTGACATATACTCACTCTAGCAGATTGCCTGTATAAAAACACTTCGAGGCGGCTTTGCATTGCTGCAAGCCGCCCCTACCGACACAATCACTCAGCTCCCTTTTTCTGCTATGGCCATGGGATGTGACGAAAAGTTGGTGTTGCAGACTCGTCTTCGAGTACCTCATACACTTCCGCCTTGCCCACAAGGTTGGGATGCCCCTGTCTGATATAAGCAAAGGCACCATCGGAGGTATGAAATCCTACAAGGCGCAGGTAGCTTGTCCGGGAAATATATCCAATAGTCCCCCAGACATCTTCTTCGCCCGTTGTGTTTCCCGCGAGCCAACCTCCGTTTTTGGGTTCTCTAACAAGAAAACTCGACCAGACCATTGTTGCCTCCTTTTTGTTGCTAATGCCAGGAATACATTACGCTGTATCGCAGATAATATCAACCTTTATACCCGTGAATCTCAAAACTCCTCCACTGTTCATTACAGCCACCAAACGCAAAAAGAGCACGTACAATAGAGTCAGTTACAAGCTAGCTCTTTTGCACTATGCCCTTGTTGCACACTCATCATATCGTCGATTTGTATTGCTG
>CAIRHB010000040.1 GCA_903878285.1 Candidatus Adlerbacteria bacterium
GGAGCACGCAACGCTCAATCCCTTGCGACTTTCGGAGAAGCTTGCGACACTACGGAAGGAATTATTCGCTATCCAACGACGGCATGGCGACAGGAAATACCGTGGGGTGTGATGGTGACGTTTTTAAATGAGCTATAGCGTTTATACTATAGTAGCACCAATACGGCGCATGAAAAATCCGGCAAGCGCCGGATTTTTCGCGAACAAGTATTGAAATTATTTCACATCCACCCCCATGGACCGTGCAGAGCCGGCGATGATCTTCATTGCGGCTTCGACGGTGTTGGCGTTGAGGTCGGACATCTTCTTCTCGGCGATCTCGCGCAGCTGCGCTTGGGTAAGCGAGCCCACCTTGGCGGTGTTTGGCTTGCCCGAGCCCTTCTCCTTGCCGATTGCCTTCATGATGAGACCAGATGCCGGAGGGGTCTTGAGTACGAAGTCGTACGAGCGGTCGTCGTAGATCGTGATGATGCACGGGATCAGATTGCCGATCATCGGCGCGGTCGCGTCGTTAAACTTCTTGACGAACTCGCCGATGTTGATACCAGCGGGGCCCAAGGTGGTACCAAGCGGAGGCGCCGGCGTTGCCTTGCCTGCCGGTGCGATGATCTTTATCTTTTTAGTTATCTTCTTAGCCATATAGGGTGTGGAGCGATACTACCTCAAATGCGCTTAATCTGCAAGAAGTCGAGCTCGACCGGCGTCTCGCGACCAAACATCGACACGAGCACTTTGACCTTGCCGCGCTGCTCGTCGACCTCGCCCACCTTGCCATCAAGCTCCTTAAATGGGCCATCGATAATGACCACCGAGTCGCCCACCGCGACGTCGATTGCATGTTTGACCGAACCCTCCTTCTCTTGCATGCGGCCAAGCAGCGCATCCACCTCGTCTTGGCGCAGCGGCACCGGGTTGACGCCCGAGCCGACGAAGCCGGTCACGCGCGGCGTGTTGCGCACAACAAACCACGACTGGTCGTCGACCGCCATCTCGACCAACACATAGCCGGGGTAGACCTTCTCCTCCTCGACGACACGGCGGCCGCCTTTGATCTTGACGGTGCGCTCGGTCGGCACGACCACGTTAAAAATTTTGTCGCTGATGGCGAGCGACTCGATGCGCTGACGCAGGTTGCGCGCGACGGCGTTTTCATAGCCCGCGTAGGTGTGGATTGCGTACCACGCTCGCCCGACACTGGAGTCTTGTTTACTCATGGTTGTGTTTGGTGAAAAATTAAACGAAACAACTAGCTCCTACCGACACTATAGCATCTGCACATCTAGATATAGTGTTTGCTATACAATCTTCTTGATCACTGCAGCAAAGATGTAGTCCCAGAGCCCCAAGTAGACGGCGGTCGCGATTGAGACTCCAATGACCACGCCCGTGTAGATAATCGCCTGCTGGCGCGTCGGCCACGACACATGCCGCATCTCGGCGCGAACGTCTTTGAAGTATTGCATCATATGATGGTTTCTATCCTCGCCGGTTAAAAACGAGGCATTTTTAAAAGCCCTCTCGGGCTCTTATATACTGGCATAGTACTCCTGAAATGGAGTGGTGTCAATCGTGGTTTCTGAGACAATGTTATACAAGAGTCACCTCTTTAGAAGCGATATGCGTAGCATTAAAATATTCCTTGGTAAAAATTTCTGCGGTCTCTGGGTTGAATTTCTTACAGGTGTATATATCGACACTGAAAAATACTGGGTCTCGTTTATCCCATGAGTAAAAGTGGACGCCCGACGTCTCCCAGTGCATCCACGCACTCCAGCCATACTTTTCAGAAAGATTCGTAAAAGGTGTTGCTAATGGTAGCATATCGAGCACTTCACCCAACTTAACCAGATACGCCGAAATTTCTTCTGCAGTAAAAGGCAGCTCGCGCAATCCTTCGATAAACATCCGTTGCCGATACACATCTGGTGCTAAATCTTTCATGAAAGTCTAAATTACCGCACCGCAGCGAGCAGCGTGCGAACAAGCACCGCGTGGCGCGGGAGGGCGGCGTAGATTTGGTCGGCAATTGCTTCGTCGTAGGAGTGGCTGGTGAGGTTTCGGTCGTCGATCAGCGCGAGCCACGCCGGGACATCAGCGACGAGGCCATTCTCACCCGCGAGGCGCACTGCTGTTTTCGGCGAGTTGGCACGGATGCCAAACTTTTCCTCCAGCACGCTTTGCAGTGCCTTCCATGCGACATCGGCAGTAAACTCAAAGCGCTGTATTGCGCTGTCGCGCATAAAACTATCCTTCGGCTGCGCGAGCGCTTCGTCAAGACGACCAAGCGCTGCTACGAGCTGCGCAATCCGGCGAGTAGGGTTGGTCATAATTGGTAGTGGTTATAGCGCTATAGTACGCGAAAGCGCCTCGTCGCGAAACTGCTGCGACGTGCGCGCGAGGTCGACCACCTCGACACGCTGTACGAGCAGCGAGTCGTCGAGTGCATCCTGGATGTCGGAGAGGAGCCCTGATGGCAGCGGCATGCCGTTTGCCGCACGCAGCCCGACGTCGATGTCGGAGCCCTCGCTCGCGTCGCCGCGCGCCTGTGAGCCGAACACGACCGCCGTCACCCCTTCAGCCCCTGGCACCGAGCGCAGGACTTTGGCGATTATCGCTCTTTCTTTTGCACCAATAGACATGGGTGCATTCTACCATAGAAATACTGTTACCGAATTTCGTAGGTGATGGTGACGTCGTCGGTGGTTTTGTTTTGACCCGCGGAGATGGTCGGAGCAGCCGCCTTGGAGTCCATCGCGGCACCCACACCGTAGACCATCGGGCTCACTACCCCGCCGCCAGAATTTTCGTTAAACGAGACAATGCGTACGAGCGAAACGCCAAGTTGATCGGCGAGCACTTGCGCTTTTTGCTTCGCGTCGGCGATTGCCTTGTCGCGTGCCTGCTGCTGTGGGCCAGTTGGATCATCGAAGGTAAACGAGAGACCGCTCAATTCTGTCGCGCCTTTTGACCCAACACCTGCAAGCAAATCACCCGCCTTGGTTGTATCGCGCACTTTCACGGTCGTGGTTTGGCGCACCTCGTAGCCAGTCAGCACCTGCTTGCTGGGCGGGCAGTAGGAAGTGCCGTCAGTAGTGCCAATTTGTGGACACACCGCGTTTTGGTAGCTGTATTGCGGGTTGATTGAGTAGTCGCTCGTCTGGATATCCTTGTCGTCCATGCCCGCACCTTTAAGATACGCGGTCACCGCATTTGCCTTTGCGGTCGCGTCACTTTGTGCAGCAGCAACCGTCGACTTGTCGGACACTACCGAGAAGGTAAATGTCGCGATGTCGGGCACTGCAAGAAACTCGCCATGCCCCGAGACTGCGATCGTGTTGGTCGCAGCAACTCCCGCGCCGATGTAGCGCAGCCCCATATACGCCCCAACTGCTTCGACAAGAAGGAACAGCGCGAACAAGAATACAACTGCGAGTATTCCCTTGCGCAACCATGAACCCATTCTCCCTTCAAAAAGTGTTTCCATATATCGAATGTTAGATAGTAATCAACAGTATCACCTACCATGCATGAACCGCATGTGAACAGTGGTTACACTACTTCACCGAGTTAATCACCGAGAGGATCTGTGCCTCGGGCAAGGCACCCGACACTGGGACCATCTTGCCTGTCTTTGTATTAACCACGACCGTAAACGGGGTGCCGTTGCCGCCCGACGCCTGCACCTCGTTGGTGTCGGTGTCGATGGTCGATTGGTAGGTTTTGTTACTCACGCAGGTTGCATACTTGGCAGGGTCGGCACCAAAGGACGCCGCGAGTTTTGCCGAGTACTCGGGCGAAAGCTGTTGCTGATTCGCAAAGATGGCGTCGGCATACTTCCAAAAACCGGCATTGCCGAGCTGGGCCGCGATACACTCTGCGGCGTTTGCTGTGGGGTTTGCCTGCGGGTGGATGCTCGTGAGCGGGTACTCGCGATACACCCACGCAACTTGCCCGTTCGAATCAGCAACAATTTTCTTGAGCGTTGGGTAGATCATGCTGCAGTAGGGGCACTGAAAGTCGGAGTACTCGACCAGGACGATCGGCGCCGAAGGCGAACCAATGATGTGATCGTTTGCATTCGGGGCGTGGATAGATATGGTTGCTGCTGCAGCCTGCCCATTCCCCCCTGCCGCACCACCTGCCGGCACGTCGATGCGATGTTGATTAGAAAAAACAACAGCGAGCGCGATAATGATGCCTGCGATAATAATAGAGACCGATGGTGAGAGTTCAATTTTTTTCATAAGTATATACCTCAACGATAGCGCACTCCCTTCCTTTCGGCAAACAACGGTCTTGCATATCGCCTGCAAAAGCCGACACGGTACGGTAACCTACTGCGCCGCAGCAAGGCGCTCAAGCGCGACCACGAACGCGGCGCGGCGCAGGTCGGTGTGGAGTGTCTGCGAATGATCCCACACAGTGAGCGCTTCTTTCGAGAGCAGCGTGTGCAATTTTTCAAACACCACCTGCTCTGTCCAATGCTCGCCGAGGAGATTCTGCTCCCATTCAAAACTAGAGACGACCACGCCGCCCGCGTTGGCGAGGATGTCAGGTATCACGACCACTCCTTTTGCGAAGAGTACATCATCTGCATCCGGCGTCGTCGGGCCGTTGGCAAGTTCCAGTATCACTTTTGCTTTGATACGCGCCGCGTTGACGTGGGTGATCTGATGCTCCAGCGCCGCGGGGATGAGCACGTCACACGGGAGCTCGAGCATCTCTGCATTAGAGATAGAACGCGCGCCCGGAAACCCGACCAACGTCTTGTGCTCTTGTTTGTATGCTTCGACTGTCGCGATGTCGAGCCCTTGTTCATCAACAATGCCGCTCTTGGAGTCCGAGATAGCGATAACGGTGTGCCCATGTTGCTGGAAAAGTCTTGCTGCGTTGCCACCAACGTTGCCCATCCCCTGCACCACCACGCGCGCCGACTGCGACAGGTTGAGTTTTTCTTTGAGTGCTTCGAATACATAGAAACCACCAAGCCCCGTGGCAAGACCGCGCCCCTCCGAGCCACCCTTGCCCAGCGGCTTGCCAGTAAACGCGGCGCCTGTCGTGTCGCCCGTGAGCTTGGCATACTCGTCCACCATCCACGACATAATCTCGGGCGTCGTGTTGACGTCGGGCGCGGGCACATCCACCTTTGGCCCCAACACTGGGTAGAGCATGCGCACGAATCCACGCGACAATCGCTCCAGCTCGCCTGCCGAAAGTTCTTTGGGGTCGACGGTGATGCCCCCCTTGCCGCCGCCCATGGGGATGTTTGCCACCGCACACTTGAGCGTCATCCAAAACGCGAGCGCGCGCACTTCGTGGATGTCGGCGTCCGCATGAAAGCGGATGCCGCCTTTGTACGGCCCGCGAATGCTCGAGTGCTGCACGCGGTAGCCTTCGAACAAACGCGTTGCACCGTCGTCCATCACGACAGGAATCGTCACGCGCACCTCGCGCTCGGGGCTCGACACGCGACGAATAAGTGCCGAGTCAAACGACTGGACTGCGGTCGCCCTCGAAAGCTGCTCTAGTGCATGGTCAAATTGGTTCATACAGAAGTATACGTTAGCGGTTACATCCCTGTTGCGCTCATGTCGGCGTTGATCGCCTGCAGCTGGGACTGGATCAGTGCCTGCGTGCCCACAATGCTCACGTAGATAATCACCACGGTCGACAGGACGATAAGCGCGAGAGCAATCATGCCGATTTGCTTCGCTTTAGGATCCTCCGATTTGTAATACTTCCATGCCGGCCACTTTGTGATGGGTATATACAGCAAGAACGGGAGAATGATCGCGAATGCGTATATCCACGCCTGTGTCGCGGGCGAGGTCGACAGCGGCGCAACGTCCAGCTTGGTGCCGCAGTTGGGGCAGAAGTAGTATGTCGACAACACCGGTTGATGGCAGTAGGGGCAGATAAGCGGGGTTGGCGCGGAAGTAGTGAGTGTTGTGGTTGGTTCCATAAAATGATGTTGGGGAAATATTGTTGGGTGTTTGCGGGCGATTATTCTATATCAACACCTTGATCTCCGTTCTCGAATCTTCTTCGACGTGCATCGAGTGTTTCACCTTTATACATCCAGTAATCTGTTCCGGAGACACCATACGCATAACCAAGAATCTTTTGTGCAGAACGTGAAAGGCTCGTGACTTCGCCATTCACCTCTACAGAATCAGCCGAGTGCGTATCGATAACCCTTGCCTTAACACTCTCATCGCGACTAAAGACCAGCTCTGCTCCAACGGGTATATCAACCATAGTAAAATTAAACCGACTGCGTATTCTTCGCGCCTCATTGAGCGCCTTTTGATCTTCTTGCGATTCTACATAATCCCTTTTCGGTGTAATGTTTTCTATCTCTGCCAACTTGAGTGCCGATACTACGCGCTCTGGTGCTATCTGAAAAAACTCTCGACGCGGATTCACACGATCATTATCAAAAGCATCGTGTAGTTGATGTTCAACAAATGACGCATCTTTAACAGTGCAAGCATAAAAACAAGTAAACGGAAGAGGGACGCTCGTAGAAGCGCTGAGTTCTCTGACTCTCTGTTCGAGACCTGTTGTTGTCTTTCCGATTTTTACATACCCAGGCATTGCCTCATTTGTAAGTATGTAAATTATTTCCATATGGTAATTATACACCATTTTAAATGGTCGATTACTCGGTCACGAGTCGAACCCTGCCGTCGCATGGTTCGCTCGCGACCCCGGCTCGCGGCTGTGCGAGTGCACAGCAACGCTGCGCCTTTCTCGTCCCACCGCAGGCAACGCAGGTTGCCTGCTTCGACCACCCACACATTGTATATGCAAAGAGCCGGCACATGCCGACTCTTTGCTACTTCGCGTGGGTCGGGTCGTGGAGGACGTTAGAACTGTTTTTGAGAGGAGGAATGACGCTACAATCTATATACCGACATTCTCCCCCACACTGTCACTCACTATTTAAGAATCCAAAGCCCGCATCCGCTCCAGAGCACGCAAAACAGTATCTGCGACCAAATCCTTCCTCGCCTCTCCCAAAACAGGCAAAGCCGCCAACACGGAAGCATTCTTTGTGGGCAACAGCTCAACTTTCCCTCCATTGTATGTAGTAAGATGCGTCAAAAACTCATCAAGCCATGATGGTGTAACAGTAAGGACTCCGTCAAAATCAATTTGCACCGACAAGTCGGGACTGAGTTGCGGACGAATCGCATTAAATGCCTCCGATCCCGCAGGACGAGAGACGAGTACCGTGCCAAATTTTTTAAGTTGAATCGTGTACATAATTTAAGTCTCTAAAACAGTATAACAGCATATACCCCTCGAACATTCCCATCAGCCATTTTTATACGCATGGACCCTGCGCTGGTGGGAATATCGACAAGACCAACGCCAGAACGAAACAGAAGTCCAATTTCTTGTGATTCTGCAACATTGCGAACGACCTTAAGACCGTTACCGCGCTTCTCCGGATTCCTCCCTGAGACAATCTCCGTAAATGCAACCTTAAGGGCATCCATATCTGTGTCGAGATCTGGTCGTACTTGTTGGAGAGTCGCCTTAACACCACGTCCTCTATCTGCAATAACTATAACGCGTTTAGCGATGTCGTACGCATAAAAAACACCTGGTACGTCGGGCCAATTACCAACATTGTGAGCGAAAGAATTATCGCCAATCTCCCCCGCAACAAGCGTAAGAAGTGATGCTAAATCTTCGGACACCTCCCCTGACTTTTGAAGATCACCCCCCATCTTGGCGACACGACTCGTAAAACGATCGGGTCGCTCACAATAATATTCGCTTGGAAGCATAGGGGGCAGTGCGCTTGTCGCCCACACCAAACCCAACATCTTAAGGTCGAGTGCAAAATTCTTAAGATCCCGCAACGCATAATAACGCTGCTGCCCTGTGCTGCGTTCGGGACGGAGTTTGCCGGTTTTCTCCCAATTACGCAGAGTCTGCACCGACACATTAAGCACTTTTGCAGCTTCGCCTATACGAACTCTCCCAGAATCCATAGCAATATAATAGGGCTACAACCTATAAAAGTCAAGATTTATTAGTAGGTTTTGCCTATAAACCTATAAAAGTAGTGCTTTTTTAGTAGGTTTTGCCTATAAACCTATAAAAGTAGTGCTTTTTTAGTAGGTTTTGCCTATAAACCTATAAAAGTAGGGCTTAGTATGTTTTTGAACAAAAACTATCAAAAAAACCGATTCTTTATAGATTTAGTAGCAAAACCTACAAATCAGATTTCCACCTGCGACCACCCGCTCCAGTCGCCCTCTTTGGTGTTTTTGCCCTTGCCCTCGTAGAGCATCCAGCGACCGGTAAAGTTGGTGCTGTCGGTGTTGGCAACAATACCACCGAACACCTTGCGACTGCCTTTGCCCGTCTTGGTTATATAGTCGCGCAAGCCGTCCGACTTCGCAGCAAAGTCCGCCAAGTGTATGCCGTGCGGATCAAAGAGCCCGATGCGCCCATCCTGCATCATCACCACAAAGTCGACATAAAACGGCGCATCGCCGGAGCCGTCCACATACGGCACGGCAAAGTAGGTCGCATCACGTGTGCCATTCTTAAACCACCACCGCACGCCGTTGTTTGGCTGCTCAAGAAAAGCAACAAACGCTTTTTCTGTCCGCCAGCGTTCGTCCGAGTAAAACGGCTGCATGATTGACTTGCCTACCAGTGTTTCGACATATCCGCTGCCGAACACCTCCTGCGCGGGGACATTCCACACATCATCCTCCAGCTCGTGCTCGCGCCGCTCGGTCTCCTGTTTGTAAGCAATCTTTGCTGCATCTATGACGGCGGCGAAATGGTCGCGGTTACTATCACTCAAAACAATGTCGATGATGGTGCGAAAATCCTGCACGCGGTCCATGTCTAGCTCCTGCACAAAGAATTGATACAAGGTTTCTTTAACACGCCCGACGGACCGATCCTCGGGATAGAATGGCGCGAGATTTTTGCGTACAAAATAGTCAAATAGCCGCTGCGCATCCATATTCGCCACTTTGCCGACCGACACATCCCCGTGTAGGCGCGTACCCGCAACCACGTCGACATCATCCGTCTGCCACTCGGATATAAACGACTGCTGCACCTGCTGCCCTTTGGTCTGTAGCTTCTTTTTCAAGCCGTAGCTTCCCGCCTCTATAAAAAACAGTTTCGTAAAGAGCGGGCTCAAGCGCGTCTGCTCACGGTGGCGTTTGCGATGCACCGATGGCAAGTCGACGGGCGCATACTCGGCGGACCGCTTGCTCGTGTGGATGGTTACATAGTCGCGCCCAACATCCTCTTTGACATCAATATCGGCAAGGTTGGTGTAGACATACGCATGATTGAGCAGCTCGTCGTCGTAGTAGCCGCGGGTCGGCTCGGGCATACGCATAATGCGCCCGACCGTCTGTATCGAAAACTCGGGGCTCGCCCACTCACGAAACAGCACCAACACCTGCGCACGCGGGCAGTCCCAGCCGAGTGCAATTGCTTGCTTGAAAATAAGCACCTTGACCTCGCTATCGCCGCGCGTTACTTGCTCCAGATTCTGCTTGTCTGCCGACAGATAGATTGCGAGCTTGCCGTTTTCGACACTGATGCCGTGCCGGTCTTTGAGTGTCTGCACAATCGCCGCCTGCCGGTCGTCGTCTGCTTGTCGGTGGCGGTCGGGCAACTGGATAAGCACCAGCGGGTTTACCGCGACCTTGGCACTCGCGTAGCCAGCAGCAAGCGCGGCACGCTTCTTGAGCGCAGCATCGAGCACCACGTCGTCCGACTTCGCCGCAAGCTCACTTTGTATCAAGCCAGTACCGCCGAGCACATTCTTGAAACCCTCGTTGAGCACGAGCGACTTCTTTATCATTGCTCGCCCTGCTGTACCCTCTTTTTTTACGTCGCCTATATCGACACGGACCACCTCGTCGCCCTGTATCGTCGGCGTTGCAGACACCTCTATCGTGAGCTTGGGTGCAATGGCGGCAATCAGATTTTGCGACGTGTCTGCCTGCGCATGGTAGTGACTCTCGTCGATAATAAGCACAATCTCCCGCCCTGCCTCGCGAGTGCGAGCTATCACGGTCGAAAGGTTGTTGTCCTGCTCGTTTTCGCGGATATAGATATTGCTGTTTTGGCGGATACTCTCCCAATTGAAAAAGAGAACCTCGTTTTCACCGATCTGTCGGTCGTCGAGATCCTCGAACGTGGCACACTCGACCGCGCGGGACTCCGAGACATACGCCTCGATTTTCTCTTTGCTTTGCTCGTGCAACTGCCGCGGCGCGGTCCATATAAACGAGCACGGTACATGCCGCTTGTCGTCGGCAAACCGCGTCAAAAACTCCGCCATCATAATGGTCTTGCCCGAGCCGGTCGGCGCTTTGAGCACCACACGCTTGCTCCCCTCTTGGTCGAGCAGCTTTCGTGCCTTGTCGAGCAAGTCGCGGACCGCAGTATCTTGGTAGGTGGTGAGTTGCATAGTAATAGTGGTTATTTGTCGCCAGTAAACAATCGGCGATACACGCGCAGAATGACCTCGGGGATCGGCGACACGGTTATCTTTTGCTCAATGTCGGCAAACTCCTCGTCGAACGTATCGTCGCCGAGCGAGAACACATACACACTCCACACGCCGCCCAGCCGTGCAATATCTTTCTTGAGCGCGGGTATCGCACTCTCGTCGAACACGATGCCGGTGTAGCGTGTGCCATGCTTGAAAATCTGCACCGCGCCTGCCGCCTTGCCGCTCGTCTTGACCGGCTCGAACGTGTCCTCGCGCAAGCACAACATCTCGGTCGCCTGCCGCGTGAGCGACTCCTTGTTTTTATCGTTTGGCTCCGCACCAACAAACGCCGTCTTAAAATAGCGAAAATTACCGCCGAGACCGTCTATCGTCTCGCCTTTGGTACTCTTGTATCCCTTAATCACTTTTGCAACGCGCGGGTAAGTGACCTCTGATGCAATATTGTTTTCATTATTGGTACAAAGAATAAACCGACGATTGCCACCGTCCTGCTTGTTAAGCTCAAGCACCGCATGTCCTGTCGTACCCGAACCAGCAAAAAAGTCGAGAATGGTCGCATTCTTTTTTTCCGAAATGACCAAAATCGAGTCTATAAGGGCGTGCAAAGATTTTGGATAGTCAAACTTTTTTGGTCCTATTATCGATGCGAGAAGATTTGCACCCATAGCCGAAGCAGAATAGTCCGATTTATCCCAGATCGTATATGGCAACATCCATTCGTCTTTCATGCGACCTTTGTAATAAACGGACGGATTACCATCTTTATCTAAACGAACACCCATTTCTGTATCTTTTACAGACTGGACAGTCTCTATAGACCACTTCCATGTCCTTTCGCGACCACTGGAATCTATGGGGAGCGAGATCTGCTCCAAAGCAGAAGGTTTCTCCAATGTGTCGTAAGATTGCTTTTCCACATTCCACTTTAGTTTTGGAATTCTAAAGCCAGAGCAGTCTTTTTTCACAAAGATCGGATATTTCATTTTTGGAGACTCCGTACTGTATTGAGCACGAAAATTTCGCCACTCAAAAGGACCTTGCGAATCTGATTCCTTGTATCGATCAATTTGCTCTTGAGTACGTGGCAATCTTCCGATTTTCGCCTTGCTCGAGCGACCGTAAAATAGTGCGTATTCATGAGAAACTTGAAATCCGGACATGCTCGATCTTCCTTGGGGGTTGTTTTTTATGACGACAGTACCGAGGTGATTTTCCTCTCCGAACACATCGTTCATTAATAGAGTTAGAGTTGCGATTTCATAATCATCGATTGTCACTACGATGATTCCGTCCTTTTTTAAAAGCGACCTTGCCAACCTGAGTCTCCGTTCCATAAAACTCAACCATTTGCTGTGACGAAAAGCATCGTCCCCATCTACATAGTCATTGTTGTATATCCAATTTTTCGCACCCGTATTGTAAGGAGGATCGGCATATATAGCGTCAACTTTCCCCGCATGAGTGTAATTTAGAATAGAGAGGGCGTAATAATTGTCCCCCTCTATCAATATATTTGTTGGCGCATCTGCGTCTTTTGTAATAGCTTTGCCCGACACTTCTTTTAGCACCGGCAACGCTGTTTTACATTGCTCGACTACATCTTCCGGCTTTTCTTCCCAAACGAGTCCGTATTTTTTGCGCTTACGCAAACGCTCTATCTCCGCAATAAAATCTTCGCGGGACCAGTCATCAAATTTTGGGTTGCCGCTTGCGCGAACAACCCCCGCCGATTTGGCGGATCGCAATTGTAATTTATTCATTTGTTCGCGTAGGTTTTTTGGTGCGTGGAGACACAAAAGGCCCCGCAACGCACGCCAACACATCCTTTCGAATGTGCCCTATACCCTTTCGGGCATAGACCTACGCGAATAAGCAGCGGCGGTTACGAGGCCGTCTCTATTCGCGTAGGATTTGTGACCATGCCGTGCTTTTGCACAGTTTAGGCGTTGTTGAAACTTAACGCTCGGATACCGAGCTTTTTCATACTATCCCCTTTTTTGGATTTATGCACGGCGGATTGGTGCGTGAGTAACAAAATGTCCTTATATGCCAACGTAAAAAACCATTGTCTTGCTTGCTAGATATGCTACAGTTGTGTTGCAGTATCGGACTCTCGTGATAAAGCATCACGCGCTGCCAAAAGAGCCCGCGCATTACGATGAATACAGGAGAGAAGATAAAATATGTAAAGGATTTAATTAGCGAGCGCGTAAAGCTTAGTCCCCCTGGTCCAATACATCTAACACTGTATACCGTTACTGAATACGAAGAGGGACCAACCTTGATTTCAAGGGGTGAACAGGGATCTATTCTACGTAAACTAGAAGACGAGGGAGTTATTGCGCATCTGGAGTTTGATCAAGACAAATGCGGTGCATGGCTTGAGATTGTACCGCCCCAAAAATCACAAATAAAACTCAAAGTGGTTGAGTTTATTGCGAAGAAGTTGGCAGAGGCATTTACCACACAGGAAATAATTAGCACGCTCATAGATTTTGGCATACCTCGGGAGGATATACCGAATACTTCCAAGTGGAGGATAATTTTTGAAGTAATACAAAATTATGCTACTTCACCCGTGCCCTCGCGACAGGATCGAGTATATGGCATCATCACCACTTTTTTACATCCAATAAACTTTGACCCCGACCTTAACATAAACAACAAGATCAGTGATGGTCTTGCTGGGGAGTTTAACAAATACCTACGCTACGATGGTCTCAAGGTTGTGCCCGAGAAAGATGGAGATGGCTACGAAATTACTCCTCTGGTCTCGGCAAAGTCTGCCGCAACCGACCAAAACAAACTCCTACATACTGAGAACAATGTAGGGACGGAGCACGTTGAAGTCGAACACCCACAACATAATAAAATGATTGCGTGGGATGAACGAGCCACTGATTTAGAAAGTGATTCTAAAGAGCAAGTCGCCCACGAGACAGGAATGTTGCGCTCACCACGTGGTGCGGAGGAAATAGCCATTGTGCGCAAGGCATATCTCACTCTGATGAACATCGCAGAGGTGTTTAGTTTTGACCCATCCAAACCTACAAGAGAGCTGAATACAAGCTACACAGAGCTTTCCTCAATCGTTGAGAAAGCCCTTGAAAGTTTTACCGGCGACACTAGCGAGTTTGAGGTATTTACTTTTGATGACTTCAAAAAAATAAACTACGGTCTTCCCTTTGCGAATCTTTATTCTGCCGAACATGATTTCAAAAGAATCGGGCAGACGCTCTCATGGGACAATATACGCCCCGCAATGAATGCTGTGCTCGGGCGTATCGAAGTATTATGCGAAACCGCAAACGCGGGCGACGTAATTGGCGACCCAAAGATACAGAAACTTATAGGAGACACTCAGCTTATACTTTCAAATATCGTCGCGGAGCGAAAAAAGAACCTCGGCGCACAGCCCGAGAAAGTATTGAAAATGGAATTGACCAAAATGCCCGAGTTGCAGGTGCGCAATGTAGACGATACTTTTATTGCGAAAGGCAAGAAGCGATTGCATTTACCTAAGTTCAGTCAAACCGACTGGGCAAAAATCACTATCCGCTTTATTGATGCCCAAAATGTCCTAATTACTGCCGACAAAAAGCAAGTGCCGAGCGACTACGCTGCGCTTGGTTTTGCGGACGATAAACGCGACCAACCAAACACCGCGTGGGAGTTTTTGCGCGGTTTGGCAGAAAATAATGGCGAAACAAAAACCCTACCCAAACCAATTCCAGACGTAATAAAACAGCAGAAACTGAAACTCGCGGACCGCCTCAAAACGATTTTCAAAAATGATACCGACCCATTCTATGACCCCACGGAATCCCGCACTTATCGTATAAAAATAGCTCTTATTCCCCCACAATCTGCGGACGCGCCGGACAAACTCGGCGTGCGAGAATATCTTGCGGAGGAGATGACCGAAGTATACGACGAATGATGCGGTGATTTCACTCTAAATCACCAACTCTAAATAAAGACCGCGAATGCTTGGCAAAACAGCCAAGCATTTTTCGTGTGGTGAGATTTCACCCTATTGCCTATAGAGGGACCACAAACCCTCACATTACAAATCATTACAAGAGATACTATGGCAAAGAAAAAATATGGTCGCGTGCCGGACGAGGACCGCAAGGTCGTGCCGGTCGACGATGACGGGAACGAGTACGATGTCGGACATTTCAGCGACGACACGCACTTTTTCACGTTTGACATGGGCTTATCTGCCGCGCTTATCAGCGTTGGCTTTTCTCTCGTCTCGCTTGATCGCGGGAACTTGCGCAAGGTCCAGTTTGTCTTCCGCCGCGGAGACGGGATGGACGAGGTCGTCGATGCGTACTGGGAGAACCGTCTGGAGGGCAAACTGCGAACCTATTTCGACACCCTACGGATGCTCAAGAACCGGCTCTACAGCGACTAGCTATGGTCTTGACGGACGATGACATTGTACGGTTTCAAGCTCTCTACAAAAGCGAGCTTGGGCTGGAGATCAGCCGCGAGGATGCCTACGAGAAAGGCATCAAGCTCGTGCAGTTGTTGTCTGCCGTCTATACACCTATGACCGAGGAGGAGCACGAGCGCATCCAACAACACCGCACGGATACGCTGCCATTACTACAAAAACACATTACAAAAATATGAACCTAGCAAACATTACGATCCGAGAGTATCTCACGCAAAAGGGCATCCCCTTTCGCGAGAGCAACGGCGAGATTATCACCAAATGCCTTTTTGGTCCCTGCGACCGCGACAGCACGGGCAACGAGGCACACCTGTATTTCAGTGCAGCGACGGGGCAATACGACTGCAAAAAGTGCGGCTCGAAAGGCAATCTGTTTACCCTCGCAAAGCATCTCGGCGACACCACGCCACAGCCGCGCACTACGGGCACGTTTAACGCAGACAAGGTCGAGACGTGCCACCAAGCACTGCCGACGCATATCCGCGAGTATCTACGCGCCCGAGGGCTCACAGATGCCGTTATAGACGGCTACAAGCTCGGCTGGGGGCGTTTTTACGGCAGACAGTGGATAACGATACCCATCAAAGACGAGTGGGGCGAATACGCCTTTTTCAAGCTCCGCCAAGACCCTGCGCTCGGGAGCGATAAAATCACCTACCCCAAAGGCGCGGAGGCACAGGTGTATGACTGGGAAAACCTAACAAAACCTAATAACCGGCTGATTATCTGCGAGGGCGAGCTGGACCGGCTGCTGCTTGCCTCAAAAGGCGTACCCGCTATCACCGGCACACCCGGCGCGGGCACATTCAAAGAAGCGTGGGCGGATGCGTTGTGCACAAATCACGAGATCACATCGGTATATGTCTGTTTCGACCGAGACGAGGCGGGGCGCAAAGGTGCGGAGCGGGTGGCAAACATGGTGGAAAAACGTGGAAAAGAGACGCATCTCATCACACTGCCGCCGGAGGTAGGAGACGCGGGCGACATTACCGACTATTTTGTCCGTCTCGGCGGGTCTGTGGATGATCTTTTTGGCAAGTATGCGAAACTCTACCCCGAACGCATAGACACGGCGCAATTTTCTGAGTTGTCTGCCGAGGAGTTGCTCGACACACTCGGACTCACTATCAAGTACGACCGCGAAAATAAGCTCGCAACATTTCTGTGCGAGTTGTCCGCCTATACCGAGAGCGCACAGTTTAACATCAGCTACAACGCACCCTCCTCGACCGGCAAAAGCTATATACCGACCGAGATTGCACGACTATTCCCCGAGGAGGACGTGCTGGAGATTGCCTACTGCTCGCCTACTGCGTTTTTTCACGACACGGGCGAATACGACAAAGAGAAAAATCAGTACCTCGTGGACTTGTCGCATAAGATTGTTATCTTTCTCGACCAACCCCATACCGACCTGCTCGCGCGGCTGCGCCCGCTCTTGTCGCACGACAAAAAAGAAATAATCCTCAAGATCACCGACAAGAGTCAAAAGGCGGGTCTGCGTACAAAAAACGTCTTGCTGCGTGGGTATCCGTCTGTGATTTTTTGCACGGCGGGATTGAGTATCGACGAGCAAGAGGCAACGCGCTTTTTGCTCCTATCGCCCGAGGTAAGCCAAAACAAAATCCGCGAGGGAATAAACGCCACCATACGCAAAGAGTCCGATAGCGACAGTTTCAAGAGTTGGCTTGAGGAGAACCCCGCCCGCGCACTTCTGCGGGAGCGCGTGCGAGGCATCAAACTGGAGCACATCATCGAGATCAATATTGCCGACAGCAAGCGTATCGAGGAGAAGTTTCTCTCTGGCGCAAAGGCACTCAAGCCGCGACATCAGCGCGACATAAAACGGCTTTTGTCGCTCGTGAAAGCGTTTGCGCTCCTGAACGTATGGTGGCGAGAGCGGCATGGGCCCGTTGTGGTGGCGAACAGTGCGGATATAGATGCGGCGTTTGCCTTGTGGGACAAAATATCACTCTCGCAAGAACTCAACCTACCGCCCTACATTCTCAATCTCTACAACGAGGTTATTGTCGCAGCGTGGGAGGAGAAAAACGCCGATGCGGGAGAGTTTGAGAAAGAATATATCGGCAAGATAGGCATCTCGCGGCAAGAGGTGCTTGCAAAGCATTACGCGGTATATGGGCGCATGTTGGATAGCCACCAACTCCGCCAACAGATACTCCCAATGCTTGAGACGGCGGGGCTCGTGGTGCAGGAGCAGGACCCGACCGACAAGCGCAAAGTGCTTATCTACCCCTCCCTACTACAGCAAGCACCTGCCGCCGCGTCCATTGTGGGAAATAGTGAGCCACAGCGTGGGGTAGAAATTGCCGAACAAGAAATCGAGGGGAGTATCACCGAGGAGATGGATTTTTGACGTATGACTGCACAAAAATAGATGACAATAGAGCATACGAAAACAAAAACTATTCAAAATAATCAAAGTGCCTTATAGCACAAGGATAAAAGTGCGATTTTACCCACTATAAACGCCGTACAATCTCTAATGATTTCGGCAACCAATAACTACACACTATGCGCGGCGGACACAACTCACTAGGAAAACCGGAGGCGGAGGGCATCAAAAGAATAGCCACGAGCTTTCTCAAGAAACACAACTATTTTGTCGGATGGCGGTCGGGCACGATAACGTGGACAAGCGGATGGTCGGAGACAAAAAGCAGCGTCGGCGTTGTGGTAGTTACGGGAGACGACGAGGAGTATCTGCGTATCCACTACACACAGACGGACCGCGACACTGGCGAGAAAAAGGATTTTGACTACAAGATCCCGCTACTCTCTACCCTATGCAACTATGGCGGCAAGCGGTACTGGTTTCGCTGTCCGTGGTACAAAAATGGGCGCTACTGTGGGCGGCGGGTTGGCGTGCTCTACAAGGGCGGCGACTATTTCGCCTGCCGCCACTGCTACAACATCACCTACGCAAGCCGCAACGCAAGCGGCTACTACAAGGGGTTTGTGAGTGCCCCCGATCTCGACGAACAACAGATGCGAGTCAAGCGCACACACTATGCCGGAAAGCCGACCAAGCAGTACAAGAAGTTGCTACGGATGGAGGAGCGTTTCGACATGTCGTTTATACACATGGCTGCAAAATTGGGTCTCCGACCCGACTTATTATGAGGTACAATATAACCGTTGGTCCGATGATAGCAATTATGCGCAAGGTCTTTTTATTGAGTGAAATAGTAACCCGAGAGGGGCGGTCTGCCGCTATTCGCTCAATCCTTGCGATTGCTTATATCGGACCAACACAGACCGTCCCTTTCGCGTTGCTATGAACACACCAACACAAAAACTCCGCTATTTTCTCTACGCTCGCAAATCCTCCGAGGTAACTAGTCTTTGAGCTTTGGACGATTTTGTGTAGATTTGTGCTATGAAAAAAAGAAATGGCGCGGGCTGCGTAACGCAGAACGCAGCGAAATACAAATACTGCGTGAGCGTGGATACTCACTACAAGACATCGCAGA
>CAIRHB010000041.1 GCA_903878285.1 Candidatus Adlerbacteria bacterium
ATAACAATATTGCCGACACGGATGCCGCCATCGAGTGCGTCAAGCAATTCGACGAGGGGCCGACCTGTGTCATCGTCAAGCATGCCAATCCCTGTGGTGTGGCGGTTGGCGATTCTGCTGTCCGTGTTCATGTCGAAGCGGAGTCAGAATCCACGAGACTGGTTTGGGGAGCTGCTGCAAGGGGTGTGAGGGGTTACATAGCGACGTGTTGACAAAGAATGTCAAGTATATTATTATCTGTGTATATGTCAGATTTCACCAGTTCCAGACCAACAGGTCGTGGCGTAGCTCGCCGCCCGTTTGGCGCGCGCCCACAAGGCGGTCGCCCGTCGTTTAACCGCACCAGTAGCTACGGTAACAACCGTGGTGGTAGTCGTGGAGGACGCGCTAACCGCCCATCGCCTGTGCTCGATATCTCCCGTTTTATCAACAAAACAGTCGTCGCCGAGGAGGTGGTTGTCTTTACTCCCAAGCATCACTTTGCCGACTTCGCTATCGACACGCGCCTCAAAACGAACATCCAAAAGAAAGGCTATCTCGACCCGACACCAATCCAGGACCGCTCGATTCCGCACGTGCTGTGTGGCGAGGATGTGGTTGGTATCGCCAACACCGGCACTGGCAAGACTGCCGCATTTCTTATCCCACTTATCAACAAAGTGCTTACTGGCTCTCGCGAGCGCGTACTCATTATGGTGCCGACCCGCGAGTTGGCACAGCAAATTCGCGAGGAGCTGCGCGAGTTTACGCCAGGACTCGGCATCTACGCTGCGACCTGTGTCGGTGGCGCCGCAATTGGTCCACAGATGGGCGAGCTTCGTCACAATCCGCAGTTTGTTATCGGTACACCAGGACGCCTGAAAGACTTGCTTGAGCGCCGCGCGCTAAACCTTTCGACCTTTACCACCGCGGTGCTCGACGAGGCAGACCGCATGCTCGACATGGGCTTTATCGCTGACATGCGCAAAATTCTCTCTCTTTTGCCTGCGCCTCGCCACACACTCTTTTTCTCTGCGACACTGTCGCCCGAGATCGAGCGCCTCATCGGCGAGTTTCTCAACAACCCGACGCGCATCTCGGTCAAGACCCGCGACACGTCGGCGACTATCGAGCAGGATATCGTCCGCGTCCCGCGCGGTGCCAACAAGCTCGACATTCTGCACGATCTGCTCGTCCAGCCCGAGTTCAATAAAGTACTTATCTTCGGTCGCACTAAACATGGTGTGGAGAAATTATCCAAGACGTTGTGTGATCGCGGCTTCCGCTCCGAGTCGATCCACGGCAACAAGACGCAGAGTAAGCGTCAAAAAGCACTCGACCTCTTTAAGAAAGATCACGTCCAGATTCTTGTCGCGACCGACGTCGCCGCACGTGGGCTCGACATCAGTGGTGTCTCGCATGTGATCAACTACGAGCTCCCGTCGACGCACGAGGACTACATCCACCGCATCGGTCGCACCGGCCGCGCTGGCAAAAAGGGCAAGGCACTCACCTTTGTTGAAGCGTAGGCAACCCACTCTCTCGTATCTCGCAGCCACAACACCCATGACTACGAAAAAGAAACTCATCGAAGTTGCAACTGTGGCAAAACCGGCGACTCGTCCGGGCCACAATATGCAGCAAGGTCCGAGCAAGACCTTCCAGCAGGATGGTCACTGGATCGAGAAGCCGCACAAAACGGCAATTTTGCTGTGCGTGTGCGGCAACCGCTACCTCAAGACCCGCGCGGGGCAAGACAAATGCCTGCGCTGCTTTGCCAGCTAGAAAAAGGTGTCAGGTACCTTTTCTGGTTTCTTTTTTCTTCACGCTATAGCTCATTTAAAAACGTCACCATCACACCCCACGGTATTTCCTGTCGCCATGCCGTCGTTGGATAGCGAATAATTCCTTCCGTAGTGTCGCAAGCTTCTCCGAAAGTCGCAAGGGATTGAGCGTTGCGTGCTCC
>CAIRHB010000042.1 GCA_903878285.1 Candidatus Adlerbacteria bacterium
CAGCAATACAAATCGACGATATGATGAGTGTGCAACAAGGGCATAGTGCAAAAGAGCTAGCTTGTAACTGACTCTATTGTACGTGCTCTTTTTGCGTTTGGTGGCTGTAATGAACAGTGGAGGAGTTTTGAGATTCACGGGATATAATCTTGTGCGTGCCCTTAACGGATCGCTTCACATGGGCGAAAAACGCCTCGATATTGTTTACATGTACCGCCCCTCGGACATGCTCGCCCTTGCTGTGATTGACGGTGTGGCGCTCGTAGCCCTTGGCTGCTTTCTCTAGGCGGTTGGTCTGGTCGGTCATCAAGAAACTTGCGGGCTCGACATACTCGGCGAGAAACTCGCGGTGTGCCTGTGCGGTAGAGTCCGCTACCACCTGTGCACGGATATTGCCGCCGCGCTCTTTTGCAGCCATCACCACCGTCTTGTTTTTCATCACGCCCTTGGTGCGGTTGCTGATGCCACCCAGATAGCCCGTGTCCATCTCGACAATGCCCTTGAGCTTGCCGTTGTTCTGCCCGAGTGCCTTGCGGATAAGATGGAGCATACGCCATGCGGTCTTGTAGGTAACCTCAAGCTCGCGCTCTAGCTCTTTGGCTGACTTGCCGCTCTTGGAGCTGGAGAAAGACAGGATAGCTGCAAACCACACCGTAAGCGGGGTATCGCTCTTGTGGAATATCGTTCCTGCAGTCGGGGCAATCTGAAAGCGGCATTTGGAGCACTGGTACTGCTTGCGCCCTGCTATGCGCTTGTACGAGCCACCACAGGAGCACTGGCGGGTGTGTTGTGCGTCAAACAGGAAGTCCAAACACACATCATCGTTGGGGAAGTCCTTAGCCAAGCTTTTAATGCCGTATCGTTGTTCTCGCTTCATATACTCCTATCCTAGTCGATAGTAGTTATGTTGTCAAGGGATAAGTGTGGATAACTTCGCGCTTTTTTGTGTCGAAATGCAAAACTGGCAGTACTATAGAGAATATGAAATCGCCAGGAAGAGGAAGTCCAAAACTACCCGCCGCGGCGAATGAGAATCAAGACCCCAAGGTCGTATCTTTCGCTAAAACATACGAAAAGAAACATGGAGCATCCCTTACAGCAGATCTGGCAATAAGAGAGGCTGCACGAGAACCTGGGGGCGCAACAAAAACAGAGACGGAAGAGCCGATCGCAGATATAACTCCTGCTGTGACAACACCCAGCCACGGAGAAGCGCCTGCTTTTATACCGCCAAATGTTGCCACTAGAGAAGCCGCAAAAACACCAGCACCTGTCCCCGCAACCGAGGCTGCTGTAACAGTAGCACCACCTGAATCAGTGAGTACTGTCACTCCAGCACCAGGGCTAGAAAATGTCCCGAAAGCAGAGAGAACTCCTGCAACAGTAGAGGTACCTTTGACCGAAGAGCAGCTGAATCAGCGCCTTGGAGAGATGCGTAGCAGTTTGGTAACAGCAGAGGTTTTTGCTGCAGAGAATAAGATTGACAAAAAATACAAAAGTAGGGCTAAAAATGATCTGGGTACCTTTGTTCCACTAGAAAAAATTGAGGAAGTGGCATTAGTAGGGGGGCAACATATTGGCTTAGTCAATGGACGGAGGATTTCACTAACCCAAGCAGAAGTAAATCTCCGCGAAGCTCGACGTGCACACTCCGCGCTTCAAGAAGAGTCGGCACGCCGAATTGTCGGCACTGGCGCTGTCGCTAATTTTGAGAAAACGAAAGAGATGTTTGCTTTTGTCTCTAAAGAACGCGCAGAAATTGCGCGTCTTGTCGCAGAGGAAAAGGGTGGGAGAGACCCAGGCGCACTTAAAAAAGTAGGGCGCTTCATAGCACAAACGTGGGCAAAAACACCGCCAATAGCACGTGCTGCATTATTAGTGCCAACATTGCTTCTTTCGCCCACCTTTACCGGTGCCGCTATTGGTGTTTGGGGAACAAGCGCGATAGCTCGCGCCGTCATTGCACCACATCTACTAAAAGGGACGGGGTCAATACTCAATTGGTGGTACGATAGCCGAAAAGAAAAGGCAGTGGGGCATACGTTGGCATCTTTTAACCCAAACAACCTAAGCGCGACTATTAAAGAACTTGAGGGGCATATTGCCAAACGCGCGAAATCTGCAGAGCGTACAAGACTTTACCAAACCCTTTTTGCCTTGGGCGCTGGTGGCGCATTAGGGTATGGGGTAGGTCATGAGTTCAGTGAGATCACTGGATATAGAGGCATGGCGCATGCTAACGCTGAGGAAACACGCGTGTTGCCGTTGGTCGTGGATGCTAATGGTACGCGTCTGCCAGCAGCAAGACCGTGGACACCTCCAGCAGAACAAGGTGCGGTTACTACTAACGGAGTCACGGTGCGAACCAACTTAACAAATTATGAAGATGCTCAAACTTCTACTGGCACAAGAATAAATGTTGGTGATGGTTTTTGGGACAAGTTTAAAGAGTGGTTTAACCCGAAGCCTGCTGTGCCAGGAGGTGGGTCGACAGACGCACTAGTATCTGCGCCTACTGGAGGAGTAGCGAGCAATGTTGCCTCGCCCGACCTGTTGCATGCAAATACAGAAATACATGGAACGGTATGGAAAACATTTGAGGATCAATTAAATCAATCGGATCAGTTTAAAGGTCTCACACAGGCACAGAAAGAGTACATCATCGACGGCAACATTCGGCACTTGCGCGGGCTTGGACATGATAGACTCGTAGCATTGGGTTTTAAGAATGGCAACATCGACTTGGTAGCAGACGGTCAGAAAGTGGATTTTAGTGTCTTGAAAGATGACAGTTTCCAACAAGCGCTGCACGATAAAGCTACCGGTCTTTCCAAAGCACAACAGGCAAGCATTACTCACCAACACGCACCGCAACCACATACACCACTTCCACACGAAGGTCTCGCTGCGTCAGGGTCAGGTCGGTTGCCACCAGTTCTTCCAAATGCAGAGTCGTCTAACAGAGCATTGCTTGAATATGTAAGCGAAAAATATGGCGGGGTGTTTGCCAGAGATTTGCATGTGGTGCAAGACATGACCGCCCAGCAAGTACTCAGTGCTGAGACAATACCTGGTATCGACGCCGAAGAACTTGCTCACATCAAAGATAGCGCGGGGCAATTGTTGCTGGATACGAGCAATAACCATAATCAGACAATTGGACAATTAGCCCGAGAGTCTGATCTCTACAGAGCGGTGATGGATGCGCCGTCACAGCTACAGATACCACAACGGTTCGCTAAACTCATGCTTGAGCAGTATCAGGGACTGAGGGGTTTGAGCCAGACACAGCTGCACATGTCCGTGTATGACATACTACAAAGTACTGATGTCCGACCGGACACAAAAGCCCTTGTTGACACCATGTTGAAACATACCGGCGCTAGCAATCTGCGCATGTCTGTTCATGCACTTATATTAAGTGATATAGCAAAAAATCCCGCAACCAAAGCACTGGCTTCTGATATGGGGAACTCTGCTCTGACATCTCCCTACGCTCGACAGTTAATCGACCAGATCGCAAAGCAGCGACCAGTGCCCTTGGCACCACACTATACTGGAACTTCTCCGTTCCCAAGCGGGACTGGCGGCATTGATACCGAACTCGGTGGACAATATTAATAACGAGCAACATCCTGAACATATATGGACAAAGAAACACGGGGGAAGATGGTCGAGGAGTGGGGGTTGGCAGGGTTTTCGCAGGAGGAGCAGGATGAATTTATCGACAAGATCGGGCAGGCGCTGTATCAGAGCGTCGTGATGCGCGCAACAGACGAGATGTCTGACGAGCAGCAGGATATCTTTGAGACATTTCTCGAGCAGGCGGGCGAGAAGGCCGACCTGTTTACCGTGCTCGACTACTTGCACACTAACGTGCAAGGGTTTGACGACATGCTTGCCGAAGAGACAGAAAAGTTGAAGAAGGAATTGCTCGCAGCAGCGGCGTAACACGCAGTAGAGGAGAACAGAACGAAGAGTGGTATAGTGCCTACATGTCGCATACGGATAGGTTGAACCCTGCGCAGCGGGAGGCGGTGCTGTGTACCGAAGGGCCACTGTTGGTGCTCGCGGGGGCGGGGGCGGGCAAGACGCGCGTGATCGCGCATCGCATTTTGGAGATCGTACAGCGCGGCACCGAGCCGGAGCATGTCCTCGCGATTACCTTTACCAACAAAGCAGCGGGCGAGATGCGCGAGCGCGTGGTTGGGCTGCTACGCGAGCAGGGCGCACTGCCTCCCGATGCGACCTCGCACTCGCGCCACGCACAAAAATCAATGCCAGGGTTTTTTGGTCGAGCGGGGGAGCCGTTTGTATCCACCTTTCACTCGCTCGGGCTGTTGGTACTCAAAGAAAACTATAAAGAGCTGGGGTATAAGCGCACGCCTGCTATATACGACCGCACCGACTCAATGCGCGAGATTAAAGCGGCAATGAAGCAACTCGGCATCGAGGATATGGAACCAAGGACTGTCCTTGGCGTGATATCCAAGACAAAAGGGCAGGGGATTGCATTGGAAGAGTTTATCGAAAAGGGCGAGAACTTTCGCGACCGCGCGGTCGCCTCGGTGTGGAACCTCTACGACCAAGCGCTGCGAAAAGACGCAGCGGTCGACTTTGACGATCTGCTGCTGCGCTCGATGCGCTTTTTGGAGATCAACGCCGAGGCACGGGTGCGCTACCAAGCCCGTTGGACACATATCCATATCGACGAGTACCAAGACACCAACCGCGTGCAAGCGCAGATGGCACACCTACTGGTCGGCCCCGCGCGCAACATCTGCGCGGTCGGCGACATCGACCAAACCATCTACGGCTGGCGCGGCGCCGAGATCGCCAACATAATCCAGTTTGAGCGGACATATCCGGGCGCCAAGGTGGTGCTGCTTGAGGAAAACTATCGCTCGACGCAAAAAATCCTCGACGCGGCAAACACGGTGATTGCTAAAAACCCCAACCGCCCCGAAAAAAATCTCTTTACTAAAAACAGTGAGGGCGAGCAGATCGGCATCTATCAAGCCTTCGACGAAACCGACGAGGCAGGATTTATCGCGCGCAAAATCGGCGAGCTACTGCGCGATGGGCGCGGCGCGGATGGAAAGAAGTTGCAGCCGCGCGACTTCGCGGTGCTCTACCGAGCAAACTTCCAGTCGCGAGCGATTGAGGAGCAGCTACTCGCCGCAGGCGTGCCGTACCAAGTGCTCGGCACGCGCTTTTTCGAACGTAAAGAGGTCAAAGACACGCTGTCATTTATCCGCGCAGCACTCCTCGACACACCCGCCGATATCCACCGCGTGACACAGGTGCTGCCAGGCATCGGCAAAGTCACTGCACTAAAGATCCTTGCTGGACAGGAAGACACACTGCGTGGCGCGATCGCGCAAAAAGTGCAGGCAATGCGCACACTCTTGGCACGCATCCGCGAGAAAACAAGCATGCTGCCGCCGTCGCAGTTGATTCAGTTTATCGCCACCGAGTCGGGGATGGAAAAATTATTCAAAGAAGACAAACTCGAAGGAGCAGAGCGGCTCGAGAACCTCCGCGAGCTTGGGGCATTGGCGGCGCGGTATGATGCACTTCCTACGTACATCGCCGATGATGAGACACGCCCCGCGCTGGATGCCTTTATGGAGTCGGCGGCGCTCGCGAGCGACCAGGATGAGCTGAAAGATGAGGCGAACGCGGTGCGGCTGATGACCATCCACGCATCCAAAGGGCTCGAGTTCCCCATCGTGTTTATTACTGGGTTCGAGGAAGGACTCTTCCCCTACGAGCGCGACTACACATCGTCGGACTCCTCTGGTTCGGGGCAGAGAAGCGGCAAGGATGACCAGGAAGAAGAGCGGCGGCTGTGCTACGTGGCGATCACGCGCGCACGCGAAAAAGTGTTCCTCACGTTTGCGTCCTACCGCACGATCTTTGGATCTAAAAATGCGACTATCCGCTCGCAGTTTATTGGCGACATCCCCGAACATCTGCTGGAGTGGGAATCGCCCGAGCGACTCGGAAAAACCATCTATTTGTAATGATTTTCCCGCCTGTGGATAACCCGCTCACCGCGCGCTTGACAAAAAACTGATATTGGTACTAAATAGTGGCAGATAGTCCCTCCCTTAAAAGGTGCGAGAGGGGGACGCCTAAGTTGAAAAAGCACCACAAAGGGGGCTAAAAATGTTTAATAAGATGCTCGGGGCAATCGCTCTGCTTGGGCTGCTGACCACAAGCAGCCTGTCGCTCACCGGGTGCGGCACAGTGGCCGACCCGACAGCATGGTACGGGCTCGAGCTACAGCATGCCTTCAAAGAAGGCGCACGAGGCTCGGATGAGCGTATGAGCGGGTACGCGACGGCTGCGCAACGGGGCATTAATGAGGGTTTTGCCCTGAGCGCCCAGAAGTAACCGTGCAGTTACAGACCGAGGAGGGAGGGGTGAAAATCACCATCACCCCTCCTCGGTCTTCCGCTATTTTAGCGTAGGCAAAAGAGTTTATTTGAGCTACAGTAGGGAGCAACAGAAGATGTCTTCATACTATGCTCAAAAAGAAATCACTCGGGCAACATTTTTTACACAACGCGCACTATGTGCGGGCGGTCGCAGACGCGGGGCAGGTAGTGGCGGGGGACACCGTGCTCGAGGTCGGCCCCGGCGACGGCGCGCTCACTCGCGAGATGCTCTCGCGTGGCGCTGTCGTGCTCGCGGTCGAGAAGGATCATCGCCTGATCCCGCTCCTGCAAGAAACGTTTAAAACGGAGATCGTGCGCGAGCAGCTATACTTGATGGAGGGCGACGCGCTCGATCTGCCGCCCGCGCGCATCGGTCTGCGCTCGGGGAAGTTTAAGGTTGTTGCAAACATACCCTACAACATCACCGGCGCCCTGCTGCGGATGCTGCTGTCGGGCGAGGCGCAGCCGAGCGCTGTGGTGGTGCTGGTCCAAAAAGAGGTCGCGCGACGTATCACCGACAAAAAAGAGAGTTTGCTGTCGTTATCAATCAAAGCGTACGGCACGCCAGAGTATATCAAAACCGTGCCGCGCGGCGCGTTCACACCGCCGCCAAACGTCGACTCGGCAATCCTGCGCGTCGCAGATATCTCGCGAACACGCTTTGCATCACCCGAGCACGAAGCGCGTTTTTTCGCACTCATCAAAGCGGGGTTCGCTCAAAAGCGAAAACTCCTGCGCCGCAACATCGAGCGGCTGCTTGGCAGCGAAACACTTTCCCTCATGCAGCAGGCGGGCATCTCTGAAAACGCCCGCGCCGAGCAGGTGCCGCTGGAAAAGTGGCTGTTGCTTGCCGCAAAATAATCTCCAAAATCAAGCTGGACTTACGTTCTCAAACTGCATCCGCAGACCATATAAAAAAACCGGTGGGGTAGTTGGTGTAAAACAGAAAAATGGTATATCAAAATTGCCCATTATTTCCTGTCCTGGATGAGTGGGCGGAATAGATGGCGTCGGGGGAACCATATTTAAAAGGGTCTCAGGTGTCCAGATATATTCATAGGGAGGTAAAAGTGGGCTTGCTGATGGCGCCAACTGCACCCAAATCGAAGGGCCGAGGGCACTGATGCACGGCGTAAGTATTGCAATCCTGCCGCCAAATGAGCCACCGAGCGCCTCTGCGGTGTGTGTTGGCATAAAAAGTGCAATACCGATGACGACTGCGGTGAGCGCGACCGAGAGCTGTTTGAGATGGTGTGATAGATTGTGCATGTACAACCAGTATATACTAGAAAAACGTGCGGTATACTGTGAGTAATGCGTGTACAAGACTATCTGCCAAGCGTGCAGTTAACACTCCTGTTTATATCGCTCGCTATCGCGGGTGGGCTTGTCTGGGCGGCTCAGGCGATCACCGCACCACAAACAGCATCCGGCACCGCTGTCGTAGCTACGTCGACAGACGAAGCGCTCGCACGCTCGCATGACAATTGGGAAGCCTCGCTCAACGAGATCCAAGCAGCCCAAGGGACAAGCACCATGCCCGCCACGGAGGACACCGGGACAATCGACCAGATGCTCCAGGAGGCAAAGAGTTCGAACATGACCGACACCATCGCGCGCACGCTCTTGGTCAACCTGTCGAACGCCAAGTCGCAAGGGCTCGGTGACGATGTGCCGACACAGGATCAGATCATCACTACCGCGGTCAACCAGGCGCAGATGACGCAGCAAACTAAGACATACACGCTCGACGACCTCACCATCGTCCCCGACTCAAAAGCAGCAAAACACACTTACGGAAACGCGCTCGCGAGCACACGTACCGCACACTCGGCAACGGATCTGGAAAACACCTATATAGCTATCGACAATGCAACCTCCCAGAACAAGCCCGAGATGCTCGCGCCACTTAAGACCGCCGAGCAGGACTACCGCGATATGGCAAAGAAACTACTCGCGGTGCCTGTCCCGCAGACGCTGGCGCCCTTTCATCTCCAGCTCATTAATAATTTCAAAAATATTGCCGACACCTACCCAGGGATGGAGCAGCTGCTGACAGACCCCGTTCGCGGATTGACCGCGATCCAGCAATACAAAACACTCGACGACCAGACACTGCAGGTGTTCATAAATATCGCTCAAGCTTTTAATAAAGACGGTATACTCTTTACTAAGGACGAGCCGGGAGTGCTGTGGAGTGTGCTCCTGTCCGCACAGCAGCAGTAGACCACCATGAACAAAAAGACACTGTATACCATACTCATTGCACTCGGCGTCCTAGTGGTGATTGCGCTTGCCCTATGGTGGCTGTTCTCCCACGCGAAGCAGTCTGGCTCCTTCGGCACCGGGCAAAACGCGACCTCGACCACGGGCGCAGGGAGCTCACCAACCAACATCGGATCGCCGGTACTCAACGGTTCGGCACCGGTGGGGTCAAACACGGGCGCGAACGCGGGCACACCCAACCAAGGGTACAACACCGTTAACACCAACGGCAGTCAGGTCGGGTATGCGAGCGGATGGCAAAACACTGTAGCTCAGACACTGTATGGGTCAAACTTTGGTACGGGCAGCAGCACACAGGGAACTTACGCAGCAAACATGGGCAACTCGTATACCTATGGGCAGCTGAGTATCCCTAACGTGAGTTGGTTCTCCAACTCGCCAACGAGTACCTCGTCGGGTGGGGGTGGAGGCGGCGGGGGAACGCTGTCGACAAGCGGTACAGGCACTGACACACGAGGCAACTCAGGCACCGTATTTAACCCAACCGGCATCAACCAGGTCGACAGCTCAAGCGTCAGCTACACCGGCACTATACCCGACTTTAGCAGCAGTAATGGCCAACAAAGTAGTGGCGGTCTTGGGCTCCTTGGCACCGCGCTTGTCGCAGGTGCCGCTGGAGCTCTTACGTGCGGTGGAGTCGAGTTGTTTACATGGGCAGCGGGTGGAACAGCAGCAACAGCAGCAACTGCCGCAGCAACTGCCGCAGGCACTGCAGGTGTCACAACTGCTGGAGGCGTATCTGCTAGCGCTAGCGGTTTAGTTGCCGCTATCTCAGTTATGACCAACAATGCCACCGTTGCCCCTGGTGTTGTCGCTGGTATAGCTGAACTGAATGCTCAAAAATCTTTACAAGATGCGACCGCCCAAGGCAGCCAACGCGCATCTGATACAACGATAAACACTTTTCTTTCTTGTATCGCCCGTACGGTGGCGAAGATTGCGCTGCAGCAGATCACCAACAGCGTGGTGAACTGGATCAACTCTGGGTTTAAGGGCTCTCCCTCATTTGTACAAAATTCGCAGCAATTCTTTACTAACGTCGCCGACCAGGCAGCGGGGTCGTTTATCAAAGGCAGCGCACTTTCGTTCCTCTGCAGCCCGTTTAAGTTGCAGATAAAAATAGCCATTGCCAACAGCTACGCCAACAGGAACGCCATGTCCTGTAGTCTCACCGGCATCATCAAAAACATCACCAACTTTATGAACGGCGACTTTAGCCAAGGTGGCTGGGCAGGGTTGCTCTCCTTTACTACCATGCCGACCAACAACCCCTACGGCGCATTTATGTATGCGAATGTTGGGCTCACCTACTATGTCCAGACTTCGCAGGGTATGCAACAGCGGCAGCTCTCTCTGGCAAATGGGTTCTTAGACCTTAAAAAAGAAACCAACTGTGCGCCCTATACCGGCAGTGGGACACCGCAAGCGACTCAAAACATGAGTGTAAAACAGGCTACTGGCTCATCAGATGCAAACAGCTATAACAACACTGGCGCGGGCACGTATATCACCTGCCAACTCGTTACTACAACTCCTGGTAAGGTTATTGAGAGTTCGTTAGAGAAGACGATTGGTAGTTCTGTCGATGAACTTGGGCTTGCGAAAGACTTCGATGAGATCATCAGTGCATTAATCACCCAGTTGATGATGCGCGCGATGCAGGGGCTTTCGGACATGAGCGGGCAAAGCGGCTACGCAAGCAACTTCCAGACTGCCGACCAGCAGAATGCGACAGCCGCGGCGCAAACACTACTCTCCGAGATGCAGGCGGACACCGGCTATGCGCAGCAGTATGGCGGTATCGAGCAGGAAAGCATCTCTGACATAGAGAGTTCGCAGCAGCAGCTCAACACGCTCTACAACTGTTGGGAGTCGATCGCCTTGGGCTCGACAACCGATGCGAGAAAGCAGGCGGCAAACACCAACGCGCTCGCTGCGTCGAGCACCATCCAGTCGCTCCAACCCGCGATCAACGCCTTGAACGCAAAGATCACCCAGGCAAATAGTTCGATCACCCTGCTTGAAACCATGCAAAGCAGCGCACTGTCTGCGCTGTCGACCGCTGACACCGACGCGCTCACTACGAAGTACAAAGCTGCGGTAGCGAGCGGGCAGGTGTACGTCGCAACCGATGTGACAACCGCGACTCAGGACCGCACCACTCTACAGGGACAACTCACTACACTCAATCAGCAAACCGTAGCCGGACTCAACCAATGCTATGCTTTCTAACTCACGACATACTCGCACCGCACGCAGCATCTGCAGCAAGTTGCTACTCACTACTATCCTGCTCGCGTTTTTCTTCGCACCACTTAGCGGATTAGTGCCGAGCGCGAATGCAGAACAAGGCCAAACAGCAGCAACGTACGGGGCGGCAAGCAACGTCACGTCGCCAGCAAGCAACGCAACCCCGCCAGGGTCTGGCATTAACACATGGGAGTGCGACACGTCAGCAAGTATTTTTATTGGTTGCATTGTATACGTCTTTACTGTTGGCCTAGCAACACCAATAGCATATATGGGCAGTTTTGTGCTCGATGTGGGTATACATCTGTCGCTCCAAAGTGTCGCATACTCGCTCAATTTCCTCACCAGCGGCTGGACAGCGGTACGTGATATCGCCAATATCGCATTTATCTTTATCCTCATCTACATCGCCATCACTATCATCCTTCAAGCAGAGCAGGCAAACACTATGAAGATGCTCGCGGGTGTCGTGGTGATGGCGCTGCTGATCAACTTTAGCTTCTTTCTCACTCGCGCCGTCATCGATGCGGGCAATATCCTTGCTATACAGTTTTATAATGCAGTGCCCGGCACAGCAACCATTGCTTCCTCTGCGCAAGCATCGGGTGTCAACGTTGGTGCTGTTGGCGCAAACGCACTTGGTCTCAACAGCGACAGCAAAGATCTCACCTCCAACTTTATGCAGATGATACAGGTGCAGAATATCTTAGGACAGGGCTCGTTCCAAGATTTTGTTAGCAACAATCAAAAAAATATGACCGGCACGGGCGCATTTCTCACCAACCTTATCACACAAATAGTAGTGTTTATTGGTGTCGCGGTGATACTCGCGTTTCTTGCCGTTGCATTCTTTACGGTCGGTATAAAATTCATCGTGCGCATGATTGTGTTGTGGTTCGTCATCATCGGTGCGCCACTTGCCTTCGCAGCAAAAGCGCTAACAGGAAAAGGGTCGGTTACAAAATTATTCGACGAGTGGCTTGGTACACTTGTTACATTTAGCTTCTATCCGGCAATATTTCTCTTTATTTTTTTACTTATTAACTATGTCGCCATAGCACTTGCGCAAGGCAGTACAAACGGTCTTGTTGGTGCCGTCTTTAGCGACCTTAATGCCTCCCCAACAAGCGGCGTACCGGGACTCTATTTAATCGGTGCAGCAATCATGAACGTGGCAATCCGTATGGGTATCATCGTCGCGATGCTCTACTTTGGCACGCAGCTGAGCGACAAGTTGGTGACCCAAGGAGCTGGCATGGCTGGCACAGTCACTAAGTGGGCGAGCAGCAAAACCGACGGCATCGCAAACACCATGCGCCGTGCACCACTTCTTGGTGCAGTGCCATTCACCGCAACTGCGCGAGGTATAAACAATCTCACATACAGACCATTAGTTGGCAGTTTAGGCAAAAATCTCAAAGAGGGTGTGGCGGGAAGCAAATTCTGGAATCAAGAAAGTCGTTTCGGATGGAGAAGTGGCGTCCGCAAAGCGGTCGGCTCTGCCGGCGAATCAATGACTCACGCCAAAGGACTTAGCAAGATTTCGTACCACGAGGCACATGAGCAACATGAAAAAGATGAAAAGGAGCGAAAAGAGAATTTGCGCAAGATTGATCTTAAACAAGATCTAAAGGCACTTGCAGGTTTCGTCACCACAGAAAAGGCGGGCGGGACACTCTCTGCTGCTGATGAACAAGAGCGCGATCGTATTGTTGAGCGCGTAAGCAAACTTAGCCAAGGCGAGATTGAAGCGAACTTTAAAGACATCAAAGATCTTAAGCATATCTCCAGATATATAAATGAGGCGACGATGAAAAAGATTACGGACAGCAAACAGTACTCTGATGGCGATAGAGAGAGTTTTGATACCGAGTGGAACAAAACATCAAAACACGCACCTCGTCAGCAGGTTGCAGATAACATACAGAAACTTACGAATCTCAATATTAATACACCAGAAATAAACCAAGCATTGCGAGACCTTAGTACAAAAGGCGTGGTGCTTGATAAAGAATCATCTAAGGCATTGTCAGATGCGATACGAGCTGGATTGCGAGACTTGGACGATGAAAGAAGGCCTCTTGTGAGAGAACGCCAGCAATTGAGACAGCAACTGGATGCCCTGCGCGCAAGCGGTGCTGCTGCGCCAGCTGTTGCTGCAGCAGAGCAAGCACACTTGGCTAAACTGAGAGAGTTGAAGAGTCTTGACGACAGAAGAGACTTACTAGACGAAGGCAGCGGGTTCGTTAAAAAAGCTGAGGAAGCGCGAGGTAAATCTTCCGCCCCCGTTTTAATCCGTTAATACTGTAAAATATGGATACACTACCACAAGAGATACAGGATTTGCTTTACAGCGAGGATTTGCTCAACATCATTGAAAGTGTTGCAAAAAAACATGAGCTACATATCGACCAGATGTCGACACTTGATGCAGAAGTATCAGCAGTGCTCCGCGGCTCAACAGAAACAAAAGACTTTCCCGAAAAACTCATGGATCGTCTCGACATCGACCGCCTCAAGGCGGATGCGATTGCACAGGATATGAATGATCTGCTGTTTGTGAAAATCCGCGACGCGATGAAGGAAGTTACCGCCAAACAGGACGAGGCGCGCGCTGCGCAGGAAGCGAAGGAGCGCGTGGGTGGGGAAGAGGCAGACGAGGAAGTTTTGGTGCGTGGTGAGAAGGCAGTAGACACACCACCGCTGCCGCCTGCCGCGCAGTCGCGAGAGCCGCTACCGGCAGTATCGCCCGCGACCGACACCATGCTGCACGAGGCAACAACGACCGTCGCGCCCGCAGCCACACCCGACACCTACAAGGCCGACCCCTACCGCGAGCCAGTCGAATAATCTGCGGTATACTAGGGAGTGATGCAGTACCAAGTCCCTCAATTTATCGAGGTCGAAGATAAAATATTTGGGCCGCTGACGCTCAAACAGTTTATCTATGTCGCGGGTGGTGGTGGTTTGTGCCTCGCGATCTATACCCTGCTCCCACTGTATCTCGCGATCCCGCTCTCGTTGCCAGTTGCGATATTTTCGCTCGCGCTCGCATTCTACCAGATAAACGGTCGGCCGTTTATCATCGCGATGGAGCACGCGGTCGGCTACTTTTTTGGCACAAAGCTCTACCTCTGGAAGCAGCGCGCGCCCGACATGCCGAGCATACAATCTCAAGCCGATGCAGCCTCTAGGACAGCAACATCGGAGGCACATCTCGGGCTCACGGTGCCAAAACTCTCCAACAGCAAACTGAAGGATCTGTCCTGGTCGCTCAACATTAAAGATCGGCAAAACGCTGGCAGCAACGGCCCCGAGTTCCAAATCTAACCCACTATGGCAACTACCCCTGTCAAAGCTCAAGCAGCACAAAACTTCGTACCCATCAAAGAGGTGCGCGACGGTATCGTCATACTCAAAGACGGCAGCCTGCGAGCATTGATGATGGTGTCGTCTATCAACCTCGCGCTCAAGGCGCAGGACGAGCAGGAGGCAGTAATCGGACAGTTTCAAAACTTTCTTAACTCGCTGGAGTTTACGGTGCAGTTTTTTGTCGAGTCACGACAGCTCGATATCCGCCCATACATCGCTATTCTCGAAGAGCGCTACGCAGCCGAGATGGACGACCTGATGAAGATCCAGATCCGCGAATACATCAGCTTTATCAAAGACTTTACCCAGCGCTCAAATATCATGTCAAAGAACTTCTTTGTGGTGGTGCCCTACGACCCGGCGCTCATCGGGCGCAGCGGTGGACTCGCGGGCGCGCTGTCGACCCTCATCCCCAACGCGTCGCCGCAGGATGGCGGCATTATCTCCGACGAGCAGTTTGAGCAGTATCGCTCGCAGCTGGAGGAGCGGATCTCGGTTATCGAACAGGGGCTGGTGCGCACCGGCGTGCGGACAGCCACGCTCGGCACCGAGGAGGTGATCGAACTCTTTTACAAACTGTTCAACCCGGGCGAGTTGGAGAAGCCGCTGCAACTCGCACATATAGCACAATAACACTATGGGACTTCTCGACTTTATTAAAAAAGACAGCTCGGCAAACGTCGCTTCGCTGACTCCGATCTTGCCTGAGCAGATCTACAAGCAGGGCGTCCTCGAGCTGCAAGATGTGATCGCCCCCTCGGCGCTCAAGATCACGCCGCGCGAGATCAACCTCGGCGACAAGATTGCGCGCACCTTCTTTGTGATGTCCTACCCGCGCACGCTGACCGACTCGTGGTTTTCGCCCATTATCAACCTCGACCGTGTGCTCGATGTGTCCATTTATATCCAACCAATCGACTCTGCCGAAATTCTCAAGAAGTTTCAAAAAAAGGTCGCCGAGATTGAGTCACAGATTATGACGCGCGAGCAAAAAGGTCTCGTGCGCGACCCGATGCTCGACACCGCCTACAAAGACCTCGAGAACCTGCGCGACCAACTGCAGCAGGCGCAGGAAAAACTCTTCGACGTCGGCGTCTATATTTCCATCTACGGCTCGACCGTCGAAGAACTCGACAAAGCCGAGTCGGAGATTAAGTCGATGCTCGAGTCGCGCCTTATCTACGTCAAGCCAGCGCTCTTCCAACAGGAGCAGGGGTTCAAGAGCGTCCTGCCGCTCGGACACGACGAGTTGGAGGTATACTCCAAGCTCAATTCGTCGCCGTTGTCGTCGATCTTCCCGTTTGTCTCCTTCGACCTCACGTCGGACAAGGGCATCCTCTATGGCGTCAACCGACACAACGCCTCGTTGATCCTCTTTGACCGCTTTAGTTTGGAAAACTACAACTCGGTGATTTTTGCCAAATCTGGTTCGGGCAAGTCCTACACCACCAAGCTGGAAATATTGCGCACACTGATGTTCGACACCGAGGTGATCGTTATCGACCCCGAGCGCGAGTACGAGTTCTTGGCACAGACCGTGGGTGGGCGCTATTTTACTATCTCGCTCAATTCCGAGCATCACATCAACCCGTTTGACTTGGCACCACCACGCGAGGACGAAAACCCAGCCGACGTGCTGCGCTCGAACATCGTCTCGCTCGTCGGGCTCTTTCGGCTGATGCTTGGAGGGTTAACCCCCGAGGAGGATGCCATCATCGACAAGGCGATTACCGAGACCTACGCGCTCAAGGACATCACCATTGACAGCAACTTTGCCGAAATCGAACCGCCGCTGCTGTCGGACTTCGAGATGGTGCTGGCGGGGATGGAGGGCTCGGAGTCTTTAGTGCAGCGTATCTCCAAGTACACTAAGGGCACCTGGTCGGGTTTTATTAACCAACCGACCAATGTTGATGTCAACAAAAAGTTTGTGGTGTTTTCGGTGCGCGACATGGAGGACGACCTCAAGCCCGTCGCGATGTACCTGATCACCCACTATATTTGGAACAATGTGCGCAAAGTACTCAAAAAACGCCTGCTCGTTATCGACGAGGCGTGGTGGATGATGAAGTCGGATGACACGGCATCCTTTCTCTACGGGATGGCGAAGCGTGGCCGCAAGTACTACCTTGGGTTGGCGACCATCACCCAAGATGTCGACGACTTTCTCAAGTCGCCGTATGGGCTACCAATGATCACCAACTCATCAATCCAACTCCTGTTGAAGCAGTCGCCCACCTCGATTGATAACCTGCAAAAGACGTTCAATCTCTCTGACGAAGAAAAGTACCTGCTGCTCGAGTCAGACGTGGGGGAGGGGATCTTCTTCGCAGGGCTCAAGCATGTGGCGATCAAGGTGATCGCCTCCTACACCGAGGATCAAATCATCACCTCGGACCCGAGCCAGGTGCTCGCTCTACGCCAGCAACGTGCTGACGCCAAAGAGATGGCAGAGAACGCAGTGCAAAACCCTCCCGAAAATCAAAACAACGCGGTACAATAGTTGGTAATGAGCACGCTCAACAAAGCAAGTATTATATGCTTCGCCATATTCATTGATATGCTCATGGCGCTTATATCCGCTGGAGTTGTAGCACTTGCAAGCGTATCGGGCACAGCTATTGGCGCTGCCGCTGGGTGTTGGTTGGCAACACAAGTAGTAAGCGGTTCTGCTTCGTGTGCTCTTGGTGGTTTTGTTGCTGGTTTTTTAGGATCGTTTATCAACCCACTTCTTGCAGCAGTCGCAGTACCAATCGGCGTAGGAACAGGCATTGCTATTAATACCTGTCTCGCATTTGTGCTGGGCGCGATATTGTATGGATGGTTGCTGCATAGTCGCATGTTATATAGAAAACAGGCACTACTGTTTGGTTTGATAAAAACTATCCCTATTATCAATGACTTACCAGCGTTTACGTTTATGGCAGTGCGCTGTGTCATACAAAAAAACCTTGAGGAAAAGAAGTTGCAGCAAAGCCCATCAAAAACATCTGGTGCGATGCTGGCACCGGGCACCGCGCTCGGCACCGCAACAGCTGGAGTCTATGCACTCAATCGCTACTCGGGGCGGCGAGCGGTGGAAGCGGGTGTGGATACCGAAGCGAGACAAACTGCGTGGCGCGAGGATACCAAAAAGCGCGCCTCGACGGATCTCAAAAATATGGACGGTATCTATGCAAAACAGGGACAAAGAGCCTCATCACCAACACCACAAGCCGAGGCGCCGAACCCACTCTATGTATAGCCTGTATAAACACATACTCACAGCACTTATTGTTACTACACTATTTACGGGTGGGCAGGTGGCGCATGCGCAGACAGCGATGATGGCGGGGACTGGGCAGCCCGACCCTGTGCAGTACACGGTCGCTCCCCAGGTGCCGGGGCCAAACCAGCAGGTGTCAATTTTTGTTGACGGTGTTGGCTCCTTCCTCGGCAACTCGACCGTCACCTGGCAGAAAAATGGTGTTGTTGTGTCCTCGGGCATCGGCAAAAACTCCTACACCTTTACCACCGGCGGCATCGGACAGGTAACGGTGATCCACCTCAACATCGACTCGTCGGTGCAGGGTACTATCTCGCACGACTTTGTCTTTAACCCGTCGCTGGTCAGCCTGGTCTGGGAGGCAGGGACCACTGCGCCGCCGTTCTACCTCGGCAAACCGCTCTACAGCGCAGGGTCGAGCGCAAAGGTGGTAGCATTCCCAACCATCCTGTCCAACGGCGCCCTGGTGCAAAACGATGCGCTCTCGTTCCAGTGGAAATTAAATGACACACTCGACCCGTCTCAGTCTGGCACCGGCAAGAACACTTTTACCTTTATTGGCGATGAGCTCCAAACCTCCGAAGAGGTGAGTGTTGCCATTTACCAAGGGAACACTGAGGTTGGCTATGGCGACGTCGTACTGCCCGTTAGCTCACCATTGGTCGTGGTGTATGACCAAGACCCGCTGCGCGGCGAGGTGCTCGACCAAGGGCTCACCGTGTCGGCAACGCTCAATGATAAAGAGGTGACACTTAAGGCAGAACCGTACTACTTCTCAACCGCGAGCCGAGCAAATGGCGCGCTGCAGTATACTTGGACACTCAACGGCAGCGAGGTTACCGGCCCCAGCTCGGCAAAAGGTTTGCTCACGTTGCGACAAACGTCGTCGGGGGCAGGGGAGGCACAGGTGGACGTGTCGCTCCAGAACACAAACGATGATACCTTTATGCAAGCGGCACAAACCGGACTCGACCTCACCTTCGGCACCGCAACCGGCTCCGCGCTATCTAACTTCTTTGGACTATGAAAAACCTGTTTCAAAAAATGTCTGTTTATCTCCTGCTGTTCTGTATGGTAACGACTCTCTTGTTACCAACACACTCGAGAGCGGCTGGCGCGTGCGATAGTATAAAATCAAATACACAGGGGTATACAGATTGTGTGAATTCTTACAACACATGTGAAAGTGTTCATTCTGGCGAGAGCACGAACTATTGCCAACAAACTGCAGAATATATCGGCAATGGAACTAACACATATGATTCCTGTGTGCAATCAGGAGGAAGCGCATCAAGTTGTGGTTCAAATATTGCGAGCCAAGCTATCTATAACTACACCACCACGCCTGGAACTCAGGCACCACCCGCCTCCAATATAGCTTGCACACCAAACGTAGGCATGATCTCTACCAGTTGTCCTTCTGGGTGTAGCTCGAATGATGGTAGCTCTTGTTATTTAAATCCAGGACAAAGTGTAAGTTGCCCGTCTGGAGACGTTCCATATACCAATGCAAGCAATGGACAGGAGAGTTGCGGTTACGTACCGCAATCGTGGCAGAATTTTGGTAGCTGTGCTACTGCGGGGCAAACTATGTACATAGATATTTATGCGTCGAATTCACAAGGTACCTGTGGTACCCCAATAGGAGACACCTCTGGCAGCAACACATCTGGAACAGGGGCTAGCACACCAACACAAACGACAACAGGAGGGACTGGCAGCGGGACAAATAACACCACAGGATCAACGCCTTGCACTGGCACGAACTGCGCAAGCAACGGCAATATTACCTACACCCCGCTCGAACCGATACCGGGGATGACTTATTCGACCTCGAATATATCTTTTAGCCAGGTGGTTGGGTGGATTTTGCGCGCACTTATATCAATCGGTGGAATGGTTGCTGTTGTGTCGCTCGTTCTCGGCGGCGTCGCGTACATGGTCTCGTCGGTTGGCGTCAACATTAGCAAAGCTAAGGCGCAGATGCAGTCTGCTATCTATGGACTCCTTTTACTTATCGCTTGCTGGCTCATCCTTAACACCATCAACCCACAACTGATTAAGTTCAATATTATGAACTCAACAACAGGCCTGCCGACAACCAACAGCGCAAACAGCAGTTCGGCATCTACTCAAACCAACACAACCACCGTTCCTTCATCAGGGTCAGCAGTAACAACAAAATGAACAGCGAACAGACAAATTGGAAACTTGTGGGGATTGTGGTTGGCATTGGTGTGCTGGTGCTCCTTTTGCTACTCTTCCTTTTGTCTCGTGTTGGAGGCTCGTCTGGTTCAAATGGCTTTGGGCTCTTTGGCACGATAGGGAACCGTATACTCACCAGCACCGGCTCAAACACGGGGACAAACGCGAGCTCAACGGTTGTCTCGCCCAATCAAGCGGTGCCGATTATCTTTAAGATCGCTGATGGTCCGGTTGCGGGTGCCTCGTTTACCCAAACACAAAACCCAACCACCACACTTGCGCGCTATGTAATGCAAGATAATGGCCACGTGTTCGACATGCCGATGGATGTGCCAGGCGCGGCTGCGCGTATTGTCTCTAACGTGACCATCCCCGGTATGACCAATATCGAGTGGGAGCCACAAGGCGTTGGTATGCTGGGACAGTATATAGACAATGCGACGATTAAAACAATCCACCTGAGTTTCCCCGCGGCGAGCACCACGCTCGCGGTTATCCAGCCGCCGACGATCAAGTTCTTTCCGGATGAGATCTCATCTATCGCCCTGTCGCCGAACGGCACCCAGGCCGCCTACTTGCTCAACAGCGCCGCTGGTGCGCTAGGGTATATTGCTGCAAATGATGGGTCAAAACCTACTCGTCTTTTTTCGATCCCATTATCGCAAGTGTTGCTTGCGTGGCCGAGCAAGAGCACTCTCCTTGCACAGTCAAAAAGTGCCGCTGGAGTACCAGGAATCGCGTTCTCTATCCAGACCACGACCGGTGCTGTTACTGAGCTGCTGTACACGCTTGGCCTTTCGGTCAACGCGAGCCCAGATTTTGCAAACATGGTGTATCAAACCGTCCCTGCAGACGGCACCGCACGGCAAGTGTACGTGCACAACGCCGCGACCGGCAGAGATACCTTGCTGTCCTTCCAGCCAGCCCCCGAGCGCTGTATCTGGAGCCCGATCTCGACTGTAGTGATGTACTGCGCTGTGCCGCTCCAATACACACCACCAAACTACCTCGACCTGTGGCATCAAGGCACCGCAAGCTCGCCAGACTCGATCATCGGCTATAACGCAGCAACCCGAGTTGCTATTGTAGTGGCAGGCCCCGGTGGCACCGACGGTGGTGTACAGACAAATATCGCACAGATGGCGATCTCGTCCGACGCGCACTACCTGCTCTTTATATCAAAAGGTGACCGAACACTTTGGGGTGTGCGGCTTACACAGTAGCAGCTGCCGCGTCGCGATAATGCAGCGTGATGTGACGCAATTTGCCCTCGCCCTGCGAGCGCGTCTCGATCTCCGGGTCGTTGGCAAACAGCTCGTGTATCACCAGCCGGTCGTAGGGAGACATCGGGTCCATATCAATATCGCGTTTGAACAGCCGCGCATGTTGTGCGAGCATCTGCGCCTCGACGCGCACTTTGTTGATCTGCCCCTCGTGATACCCGTTTATATCAACCAAAAAGTTCGCCGCCTCGACACCCTGTGTGTGTTCAACCATCCGCCGCACGATACTGTTGATCGCGCGCAGTGTGTCGCCATGCTCGCCGATGAGCATCTCGCTTTCGGGGGAGGTGACGGCGACCACTGTGCGCCGCCCTGAGGTGACAGAGATACTTGCAACCGCGACACCGAGTTTGTTGAAAAAGGTTTGTACTACTGTGGTGAGAAATTCAGGTGACATGCTCCCACAATACTCCAACAGGGGAGCCCGGCGCAACTAGACAGCTTACCGTGGAATGTTTTGGACTCACTAGTTTTTGGCAGCTTCGAGTTGGCGACGGATAACCCACTCTTGTCCCAGCGACACCACGTTCCCAGCGCAGAAGTAGATGCCGACCGCGGCAGGCAGCGAGTAGGAGATAACCCCAATGAGCACTGGCAAGAAGTAGAGCATCATCTGTTGCTGCAGGCGCTGCGCAGACTCTTTCTCGGGCGAGAGTGCTGCTGATTTTGACACCTTTTTTACTCGCAGTAGCGACACGTACGCGACAGCAAACTGCAGCGAAAACACAACAACCGTTAAAAGAATATTATGCTTCGAGAGCAGGTCTACAACGCCGAGAAACACCACATTAATTGTGTGTGGCTCCGGTACAAATGAGTACAGCAAATTAGTCGCTACCTTTGGCAACCCCTCGCGAAAGAACGCATAATAGAGAGCGATAAATACTGGCAGCTGTACCAACAGCGCGAGAAAACCGCTCAGTGGGCGCACTTTGTGTTTGGTAAACAGAGCCATTGTGCGCTTTGCGCGCTCCTCGGGGTTGTTTTTGTACTCTTTGTTGATTACATCTACCTCGCCCTGGATCGCCTGCATACCCATCTGAGTGCGGATCGATGAGGCGAATGCGGGGTAAAAGACGATACGAATAACGAGCGTCAGCGCAATGATAGCAAAACCAACATCACCCCCTGGCATGAAGTCGATGAGATATATAAACGCGTTGTAAATCGGCTGGATAAGTAGTGTTTGAAACATGGTGAGATAAGCAACAAGTTCGGGGAGTACTTGCTAGTGTACCGCAGATGGCAGCAACTGACCAAGCTCAGCGCGAAACGCTGGTGTTAAAGGTTCTGCTGGCACCTTGTGGACAAATACAATCGCAAGCCCTGTGCCCGAGAGGGGAGCGAGCGCTCGGTAGATTGCGCGGCGCAAGCGGTTTCTATCGACGGCTTTCTTTGCTACCAACTTTGGCACCACCACCGAGACTCGCAGTGGTGTTGTGGTCGAAATCAGCTTCATCGACAAGCAGTTTCCACGGCGTCCGCGGCCACGCTTGAGCACCTCACGTACCTCGCTTGCGACGAGACGTTGTCGCTTGGGGAGCATAGAGGCGTATTATACCGCGAGTTTGGCACGACCTTTACGGCGGCGGCGCAGCAGAGTCTTCTTGCCGCCCACGGTGGCAGTACGCACAAGAAACCCGTGCGTCTTGGCGCGCTTGCGCTTTTTTGGCTGGTAGGTTTGCGACATGTCTCATACTATAGCCCATCTCGCGAATCTTCACAACCGGCCATGCCGATGTGGCTCTTTTGACGGCAAGGGTAGGGTCGCGTATCCTTACCGGTACCACTCACTATGACTACCACCAAAGAACTCTGGGAAAATGCGCTGGTTGAGTTAGCACTCACCATATCGAAACCCAATTTCAACACGTGGTTTAAAGAGACACACATTGTGCGCGTCGAAGATGGCACCGTCTACCTTGGTGTACCGAGCCAGTTTGCGCGCGACTGGTTGTCGACCAAATTTCATAAAGATATTTTGCGTTCGTTGCGCGGATTATCCGATAGTGTGCGCTCGATCGAGTACATTATCTCTCGCGGACAAAAGAAGTTGGACGAGACACGGCACGTGCCCGCGGCTCCGTCAGAGTTGCCGCTTGAAAGCGTCCACGCCAAGACGAATCTCAACCCACGCTTCACCTTCAATACTTTTGTGGTCGGGCCATTTAACGAGCTCGCGCATGCGGCAGCACAGGCGGTGATCCGCCGACCAGGGAGCGCCTACAACCCGCTGTTGATTTATGGCCCTACTGGGCTTGGGAAGACACATTTAGCGCAGGCGATTGGCAACCATTTTCGCATCAATGCACCAGACAGAAAGATCCAATACGTCACGTCGGAGAAGTTTTCGATGGACTATGTGTCATCACTCCAAACAAACAAAGTGCAGAGCTTTAAAGAAAAGTATCGCCAGTACGAGCTGCTCATTATGGACGATGTGCAGTTTTTGGCACGTATGGAAAAAACAAAAGAAGAATTTTTTCATCTCTTTAATTTTCTCCATGATGGAAATAAACAGTTGGTGTTTACCTCCGACCAGCACCCGAATGTGATTCAGAACATCGAGGATCGGCTTCAATCACGCTTTAGTGCTGGCATGATTGTGTCGGTGACACCCCCCGACCACGACTCGCGGCTGGCGATCGTGCGCTCCAAAGCGCTTGCACATGGAATGATCCTTGCCGACGATGTGCTCGAGTACCTCGCGACGACAGTCGAGGGGAACGTCCGCGAACTCGAAGGGGCACTTAACCTGCTACTCATCCAGTTTGAACTACGTGGTGGGCCAGTCACCATTAACGATGCTAAAAATGTACTGCGTGGCGCGAGCGGTTCGACGAAAAAATCAATATCTGTGCAGGAGGTGGTAAAGATAATCACTAGTTTTTACGGCATCGAGGAGGGGAGTATTTACGAAAAAACACGCCGCAAAGAGGTGGTACGCCCGCGCCAAGTGATCATGTTTCTCCTGCGTGAGGATTTTAAAATCTCCTTCCCAACTATCGGCGAGAAGCTCGGTGGCCGCGACCACACCACGGTCATCCACTCATGCGAAAAGATAAAAAGCGACCTCACCACCGACAGTATACTCTCCCAAGAACTCCACCAGATCCGTCTCATGTTGAAATGATGTGGATAATGGGTGGAGTAGTGCGTGGAGAGTAGGTGGAAAAAGCTTGGCAAAAAGAGTATAAGGAAGGGGTGCGGGCAGTTATCCCACCAACAGCCGGTGGTTATCAACAGGAAACATTCATCTCAAAAACAGGTTTCTGGATTGCTGCAGAAGGGTATTCATGAGTTATCCACCGTATCCACAGCCTTAATAAGCGTAGTAGACTTTAAATATAAGAAGATATGAAATTCGAAACCAGCACAGAGGAGCTGTTGATAGCGGTAGCAACCGCGGGTAGATTTACCGAGAAACGAGCGAACCTCCCAGTACTCTCGAGTATCCTCCTGAGTGTTGAGGGGCACCGTCTACTTCTTCGTGCAACAAACCTCGAGTGCGGTGTCGAGATATACATCCCTGCTAAGGTGTCTGCCGAGGGGGTGGTGGCGATTCCTTCGTCGGTGCTACTTGGATTTTTAACCAATACACGCAGTAAGTCTGTATCTGTGTCGCTGGTTGGCGAGGTGTTGGTGGTGGAGACAGAGCGCGCTTCGGCGTCGATTAAGACTATTCCACACGACGACTTTCCGATCTTGCCACGGGTGTCGGCTGAGCGGTCGTTTACGGTCAAAAGTGCCGATTTATCTCGAGCGATTCGCAGTGTTGCCTACTGTGCCTCAACTTCGGCAATTAAGCCCGAACTACAGAGTGTGTTGTTGTACAGCGAAGAGGGGAAGTGTACTGCTGTGGCGACGGACTCCTTCCGTCTCGCAGAAAAAACCGTACCACTGCGCGGCGGCGGGAGCGTGCCGCAGCTCTTGGTGCCGGCGAGAAATGCAGCAGAGTTGATGCGCATTGTTGATACTGTAAAAGGTGATGTGGAAATTTACTACAACGACAACCAGCTTTCAACCCAGGTTGAGGCTGTCTATTACACAAGCCGACTCATCGACGGTACCTTCCCAAATTATCGCCAGATTATTCCGAAAACCTTTTCGACCGAGGCGGTAGTGCTTCGCGAGGATGTAGCAACCGCGCTTAAATCACTTTCTATTTTTGCCGACAAATTCTCCCAAGTTTCGTTGTCGATTGAACCGACTAAAAAGGCGGTGTTGCTTTCGTCGCGCAACCCGGACATTGGCGAGCAAACTTCGAACATGCGCGCAACCGTCGTGGGCGACGGGCTCACTGTGTCGTTTAATGGGCGCTACCTTGCCGACAGTCTCCAGGCGATTTCTGGCGAGTCGGTGCGGCTCAGTAGTAACGGTGCAGGAAAGCCGATGCTCATCAAAGATGCTGCTGATGAATCCTTCTTCTATTTGGCAATGCCCATGAATCGGTAGTGTTTTTAAAATCTGCTATAACGCTCTACGAGCTCGTCTGAGACCAGTTGCGGACGGGGATGTCCCAGTACTGGAACTGCGGGTCAGCACCCGGATTAGCGGGCTGTGGGCCGTTTGGGTTGTTTTTATCAACCCAGTAGAGGATCTCATGCAGTTGACTATCAGATCCTGGTGTGTTCCATACACCACGGAGTACTGGTTTAAGGCCGCTTTCGTCCACCGTGCCACGCGTAAACGACTCAACCGGCGTCTTGGCGAGCGCATAGGTCATGAATTCGTGCCACATTGGGCCGACGATAAAGCCAGAGACTTTTTTAACCATCGGCGTGTTGTTGTTATTTCCTGCCCAGATACCCACAACAAGGTTTGGTGTGTAGCCAATCGTCCACGCGTCTTTGTAGTCGTTGGTGGTACCCGTTTTGACCGCGACATCGCGCCCGGGGAAGGTGAGCAGATCATTTTCGCCAAGTGGCGCTTTTGCTACTGGGTCGGAGAGAATGTCGTTTATCTCTTGCGCGACAGTTGTGGGAAGTACCTGGCTGCCAACAGGCTGAGTGTTGTCCTCGAGGACTTTGCCGTTTTCGTCGGTAATCTTGAGCACCGACACGGGAGACACGTGCACACCGTTTTGTGCGAACGCGCCGTACGCGCTGGTCATATCAAGCAGCGTTGTCTCACCGCCGCCGAGCACCAAAGTTAGTCCATACTGCGACGGATCACCGAGCGTCGAGATACCCATCGACTTGGCGAGCTGGAGTGTATCTGCGATGCCTGCGAGGTACAGCACTTTAATCGACGGGATATTGATCGACTGAGCGATTGCGTCACGCAGCGTCATTGGGCCGCGAAACTTGCCATCATAGTTGACCGGCGAGTAGCAGGGGGGTGTATCGTTTGCGACGTCGCTCGCCGAGCAGGAGGTCGAGAACTGTGTTCGTACATCAAATAGCACGGTGTCCGGCGTGTAGCCTTTCTCGAACGCTTCGGCATAGGCAAACGGTTTAAAGGTCGACCCTGGCTGTCGCCCTGCGAGCGTGACGTTAAAGTTGCCATCAATCGTGGTGTCGAAGTAGTTGCGGGAGCCAACCATCACAAGGATCTGTCCATTGGTCGGGTCGATAGCGATCATACCAGTGTTGGAGGCGTTAAACTGTGTTTGGTTGCTCGTGGCGTGTGCTTGCACGACCTGCTCTGCCTCTGCTTGCAGGTCGGCATCCAGCGAAGTGACTACACTCCACCCACCTTGCTGTAGAACGTCAGGACCGTACTTATTTTCCAAATACTGCTCAACGTAGAAGACAAAGTGTGGTGCGGTAATCGAACTCGTGTTCGGGGTGAGAAAGGTCACTTTGGTTGCTTTCGCGGCGTCACGGTCTGTCGCGGTCAGGTAGCCGTGTGCGAACATCTTATCGAGCACGATATTCTTTCGTGTGTCGAGCTCTTTTGTGTGGTTGCCGTATGGTGAGTAGTATGTTGGTGCGTTGATAATCGAGGCAAGGTACGCCGCCTCGGGCACGGTCAGGTCGGATGCGTGGACACCAAAGAACGTCTCGGACGCTTCCTCGACGCCGTAGATGTTGCCCCCATAGGGGACTTGGTTGAGATAGAGCTCAAGAATCTGGTTCTTGGTAAGCACACGCTCGAGTTTAATCGCCAATACCCACTCTTCAATTTTTCGCGTGATTGTTTTGCTATTGGTGAGTAAGACATTTTTGACCACCTGTTGCGTGATAGTCGAGCCACCTTGTGTTACTCCGCCTGGGGTAATGTCTGCAAGTATGGCGCGCAGAATTGCTTTGAAATCAACTCCACCATGTTGGTAGAAGTTAGGGTCTTCAATCGAAATCGTTGCGTGTTGGACGTTCTGTGATATTTCACTGAGTGGCACGACGGTGCGGCGTGTGCTGCTGTTGTTGAGGTCGTAGAGCAGCACGGTGCCGGTGCGGTCGTAGAGTTTGAGTGATTGATCAACTTTTCGGCTTTCGATCGACGACAGGTCGGGGATCTGGAGCGTTGATGCCCACACCGCGAGCCCACCGGTGGCAAGCAGCCCAAGCCCAATGAACCACAGCAGCAAGGTTTTAGTGTGACGGCCGATAAAATGCACAAAGCGAGTAAAAAGGCTTCGCGAACCGCGCTCGGAGGAGTATCTCATGTGGCAATTCTACCACAGCGGCGTTTGTGTTACAGTGGTGTGTATATGGCAGATGTGGTGTCGATAGACGAAAAAAAGATAGACGAGCTGCTTTCACGGAGTATCGCAGATGTGTTGCCGACCAAGAAAGAACTCAAGGAGCTTCTGCTGAGTGGTAAGCGGCTACGTTTTTACATTGGTACAGATGCGACTGGTCCACAGCTACATCTCGGGCATTCGACAAACTATCTTATATTGGAACAGTTTCGGCAGCTTGGGCACGAAATCGTCATCCTGTTTGGCGACTACACGGCACTCATTGGCGACCCGACCGATAAAGAAGCGGCACGAGTGCAGCAAACACCTGCACAGGTTGCAAAGCATATTCTTGATTGGAAATCACAAGTAGAGAAGATTGTAAACTTTACCGACTCAGCAAACCCAGCAAAGATTCTCCAAAATAGTGAGTGGTTATCGAAGCTTTCGTTTGAGGAGCTTATCACCATCGCCTCAAACTTTACCGTACAGCACATGCTTGAGCGCGACATGTTCGAGAAGCGGATTGAGGCGGGGAAGCCGGTATATCTGCACGAGTTTTTTTATCCACTCATGCAGGGGTACGACAGTGTGGCAATGAATGTGGATGTTGAGGTGGGTGGTACCGATCAAACATTTAACATGCTCGCGGGGCGTATTCTCCAAAAACGGTATCACAATAAAGAAAAGTTTGTCATATCGACCACATTACTTGCGAATCCATCCACGGGTAAGAAGTTGATGAGCAAGAGTGAGGGAAACTATATAGCACTCAACGATACGCCGCAGGATATGTTTGGTAAGACGATGGCGCTGCCCGACGGTGTTGTTCGCCAGATGTTTATTGATACCACCAATGTGCCGCTTGTTGCAATAGACGAAATCCTCGACGCACACCCCAAAGAAGCAAAGATGCGTTTGGCGCGCGAGTTGGTAACCATGTACCACAGCGCGGACGCGGCAGGGAAGGCAGAGGCCGATTGGCAAAACACCTTTAGCGACGGAGGCGTGCCAGAGCAGATACCCGAAGTTGTTGTGAGCGTGGTGACGACCTACCTCGACGCGCTTGCCGAGGCGCTCGGCGAGTCCAAGGCTGAGCTGCGTCGCCTCGCCAACGCGCGGGCGATTACCGACTTTACGATGCCAGCGGCAGCGCAACAGGAGGAAAAGAAAATACTCGACCTCTCAGAGATAATCTCCGTGCCAAAAATCCTGCGCATCGGCAAGCACCGGTTCCTCAAGATTCTCATTAAGTAACAATCCCCGCATCACAACAATGATGGGGGATTTTTACTCTGCGTCTATTACTCTTCCTCTTCGTCGGGGAGGTCTAGCTCTTCATCATCCTCATCTTCGAGCTCTCCTTCCTCAAGCTCATCTTCGTCCAATTCCTCTTCGGTATCTATATTCGTATCATCGCTCAACATAAACCCCTCTGTCTCAAACTCATCTTGCATAGATAGTGCAATGCTAGTGCCCTTTTGTAATTATTGTTGGTGTAACATTGGTGTTGTACCAAACCTATATAACTTTGCAATACCCCTGCGCCCACGAAGCGGGGATAACTGTCGCGGCGCACTCAGTTTGGTTGGGTTAGTGGCGCACCGATGCAAGACAAGTGAGCCCGACCGCGATCGCGTCGAGCTCGTCGTCGAGGCGTTTTGCGACAGGCAGCGCAACCAATTTTGTAACCATCATTGCGACCGCTTTTTTGTCACTCTGGCCATAGCCCGTGACTGCAACTTTGACCTGGAGTGGCGTATAGTGAAAGACGGGCACTGTGTGCGACGTCGCGAGGTAGGAGAGCATGCCGCGCACCTCGGACACCTTCATCGCCGTCTTAGCATTTTTGGCAAAGTAGATATCCTCCAGAGCAACGGCATCTGGCTGCCAACGGGCGATAAGTTGCTCAACCGCAGTACCCAGCTCGCCGAGTCGTGCATCAAACGACAGCGTCGCGCTCGTGCGGATGCATTCGGAAAAAAGTAGTGTCTCGCGATTACTAACTTTCTCCACCACCGCGACTCCAAGGCGTTCGAACCCAGGGTCGAATGCTAGCACCCTCCATCCGATAGCACCCCTTGCAGGGTACACAATTTTCTTCTCGGATTCCTTCCTATTCCGCATTGGTGTAGACCTCGTTGACATCATCCTGCTCGTCGATTGCGTCGACCAGTTCGGCGAGTTTCTCCAAGTCCTCGTCGGAGAGATCAACCGTGGTTGTTGCGGCAAGCTCGCCCTGTTCGTTTTTGGCAAATGCCCAAATCGCGGCGCCTGGGTTGGCGAGCGCGTAGCCATTTTTGCTCAGCAGGTGTTTGATCTCCTGCACAGTGCGGTTTCGATTATCGGTAAACGCCTCGATAATAATCGCTACGCCGCCCGGGCCGTATGCCTCGTAGGTAACTTGCTCGAGCTCTGCCCCCGCTTGCGACGCTTTGTCGACCGCGCGGTCGATATTATCCGCAGGCATGTTCTCGGCGCGTGCCTTCTCGATCGCAAGCCGGAGTCCTGGCGCGTTTCGATCACCCTTACTCTTCTTCGCTTCGACCGTGATATAGCGCACCAACTTTGAAAACACCTTGCTCTTCCTCGCGTCCGTCGACGCTTTCTTGTGTTTAATTTTACTCCATTTGCTATGTCCTGACATATCCTCTAGATTACTCGCCCTTTTGTGATTTTTCAAACCGTGCATCAATCCTGGCGGTTTTGTGTGCGAGTGCTTGGTTGATGTCGACACCCGCCTGCTGCGCCAAAAGGAGAGTGGTGATAATCACATCCGCGCACTCGGCACCAATGTTCTCGACCGCTTCGTGCGCCGAGCTCGCGCCGTCCAATTTTTCCTGCCGTTGCAGACGCTCCGACGCAAGGATTGCCTCGGCGAGCTCGCCCACCTCCTCGGTCAACTTCGCCACTCTGCCAAACAGCCCCTCGCGCTTTGTCGCGACAGGGAAGTGCTTATTGAGCCGCCCGCTCTGCCGCTCGACCCAGTCAATCAGTTCTTGAGAAATCATAGCCAAAGTATAGCCGCAGTTTCGCACAAAAGAAAATCCTGCACAACGATCAATTTTTGGTGTAATGACAATGTGTTGACACATAATCAGAACACACTATACTAGAACCATGACCACAACTATTCAGGTGCGTATCGATGCAAAGACAAAAGCAAAAGCAAAGAAGGTGTTTGCTGGGATGGGGCTTGATGTATCAAGCGGCATCAAGGTGTATCTTAATCGCGTCGTCAAAGACCAGGCCATCCCGTTTGTGGTGCGCACCGAAAACGGCTACACGCCCGAGCAGGAGCAGGAAATTATCCGCGAAACCGAATGGGCTAAAAAATACGCCAAACGGTATACAGATGTTGATGAGATAATGGAAGAGTTTTTCGGCACGAAACAGAAGAAATAAAAGTATGTACTCGGTACTTTTCTCAAACAGTGCGAGAAAATCTCTAGAAAAATATGCCCGTAGCGGCGTGTTTCCACAGAAGAAGTTTCGGCAAGCGCTGTTGTGTTTGAGAGAAGAGAAACCTCTTCCGGTATCGTTTCAAGATCATCAACTCAAGGGCAGTATGTCTATATACCGAGAGTTCCATCTTTCATATGACCTGCTGGTACAGTATGAGCGGGATGATATCTTGTGTGTTATCGCGATAAACAAAATCGGCACGCACACCGAGTTTTTTGGTAGATAAGCAAAGGCGTCGCCTTGCTGAAATAAGGTTATAATAGGCGTTCGTTCAAATCCTCTGGTGGTTTTTTGCCGAGGTGGGTGTAGGCAGCGCGGGTGGCGACGCGGCCGCGGGGGGTGCGCTCGATGAGGCCGAGTTGCAGGAGAAAGGGCTCGTGGACTTCAGAGATGGTGTTTGGCTCTTCTGACAGCGCTGCGCCGAGCGCGGAGACGCCCGCGGGGCCGCCGTGAAAGCGCTCGATGATGGTGAGCAGGATGGCTCGGTCAACAGGGGTGAGGCCGAGATGGTCGACCTCGAGCAGGCCAAGCGATGCATCGACCGCCTCTTTGGTGAGCGCGGTGCGCTTGAGCTGTGCCCAGTCGCGAGCGCGCTTGAGCAGGTAGTTGGCAGTGCGCGGGGTCGAGCGGCTGCGGCGGGCGATTTCGCGCACGCCGTCTGTCGCGGTCTCGATGCCAAGAATACGCGCCGAGCGCTCGACAATCTTCGCGATTTCGTCCTCGCTGTAGAACTCGAGTCGAAAGACGCCGCCAGAGAAGCGCGAGCGCAGCGGGGCGGATAGGTCGGCGACGCGCGTGGTTGCGGCAATCATAGTAAATGGTGGCAGCGGCAGGTCGAGCGTGCGCGCTGATGGGCCTTTGCCGATGATGATATTGAGCACTCCCGACTCCATTGCGGGGTAGAGCACCTCCTCGATGCTGCGCGAAAGGCGATGGATTTCGTCGATAAAGAGGATATCACCCGGCTGCAGGTTAGTGAGGATCGCCGCGAGGTCGCCAACACGCTCGATGGCGGGGCCGGACGTCGCGCGGAGTGACCCGCCGAGTTCGTGAGCGATAAGGTGCGCGAGTGTGGTCTTGCCAAGCCCTGGCGGGCCATAAAAAAGGATGTGCTCAGGAGGGGATTGCCGCTCTTTGGCGGCGGTGATCAAAATATGCAGATTGTTTTTGATACTTTCTTGGCCGATGTACTCGTCCCACGACGCGGGTCGCAGGGTTTGATCTAAAAAAGCGTCGCCTCGTGTGCCAGCCGCTGGCGCATCGTCAAGAGCTGTTGTATCTGAAAGGTTTTCTGGTTCCTTGGGAGCTCGTTTTGGAAACGTATTTGACATACAATCAATAGTATGCTAACTTTTTTGTTAGCACCGTCCTCCCGCCCAGGGAGTTTTTATTTTGGATTTAGACATAGTACACCGTCAAGCAACGCGGCCCGCCCGGGTTTTGAAACTTGCTTAAGGACGCTCCGGCTTCAGTTTTTATACTCGATGCGGGGGCTATCCTCAAAACAAGATTTCGCTTCTTCGCTAGTCGAAGATGTGCGGTGATTGACGGTGTACTGTCCCTAACTCTACACCCACGGCAGCGTCTCGCCAACGTTGACCATGTTTTTTTCTGTCGTGTAGGTTTTCTTACACAGTCGCCTCGAGGTCGACCACGCGCTCAAGCTCGTCGAGCGAGGTGATACCGCGCAGCACTTTGATTACGCCATCTTCCTGCATCGTCGGCACGCCCTGTGGCCGAGCGACAGCGGCAATCTCGTGCTCGCTCGGTTTGGTGCGCAGCACTTCTTCGATCGCTTTGTCCATAAAAATTGCTTCGTAGACGCCGATGCGCCCCTTGTAGCCGCGGCCGGTGCATGCGGGGCAGCCGCCCTCTTTGGCGACTGACAGTGTGTGCGTGTTCTCTGGCACGAGCGTGCGGTCGACGATCGTGCCGAGATGTCGGTCGATAATCGTTTGCTCTGTTGGTGTTGCCTCGCGCTCCTGCTTGCACTGCGTGCAGAGTTTGCGCACCAAGCGCTGCGCCATCGCACAACTGACTGCCGAGCTCAAGACCTTTTCGCTGATACCCATATCGATGAGTCGGGGGAAGGAGCCTGCCGCGTCGTTGGTGTGGAGTGTTGAGAACACAAGGTGCCCCGTGAGCGCGGCGTTAATCGCGGTCGTCGCCACCTCGCCGTCGCGGATTTCACCCACCATAATGATGTCTGGGTCCTGTCGCAACACCGAGCGCAAGCCTTCGGCGAAGGTATAGTTTTTCTTATCCACTTGTGTTTGCACAATGCCCGGGAGATGATACTCGACCGGGTCTTCGATGGTGATAATTTTCGTATCAGGGCTATTTACTTTACGCAAGAATGCGTAGAGCGTGGTGGTCTTTCCCGCTCCTGTGGGGCCGGTTGTCAGTATCATGCCGTTTGGCTTGGCGATCTCTTTTTCGATCCGCTCGCGCAGTTTGGGCTCGAGGCCAAGCGACTCTAGCGGCACGGCAATCGACTCGGGGTTGAGAATGCGCATCACAAACGTCTCGGCGTAGTTGCCGGGGAGAATCGACGTGCGCAGCTCGAGCTCTTTACCTTTAATCTTGATGCTAAAACGGCCGTCCTGTGCCTCGTGTGTTACGTTAAGTTTAAGCCCCGAAAGCAGTTTGAGTCGTGACAACACCAAGTGGTAGGTTTCTTGATCAAACGTGAGTATGTCGATCAACACGCCGTCGAGCCGGTAGCGCAGGCGCACATCGGTCTCCTCTGCCTCAAGGTGGATGTCGGACGCGCCGGTCGACAGTCCTCCGGCGAGGATGATCTCGAGGATGCGGGTGATGCGGTACGCCTTTTTCATTGTGACCGCCTCATTGATAAGTGTGCCGATATCCTGCAAACTTTCGACCTTCTCGAGCAGATTCTCGACCTCTTCGCCAGAGATCTCGAATACGCCCGCCTTGCTTTCCTTCGCGTAGGAAAGGTCGGCGTAGTGGTCGTAGGCGCGTTTGAGGCTTTCCTGCGAGGTGATAAACATGGTCACGATATAGCCGCGCTCGGTGAGTTTTTGCACCATCTCGAGCACTTTCGGATTGCGCGGTGAGCGCGCAGCGACGCTCACTTTTTTTCCTACTTCGCCAAAGGCGACCATCTCAGCGTCGCGTGCATCCTTTTCGAGGATGAGTCGCAACGCTTCGACATTGACCGCGACAAGCGACAGGTCGACATACTCGACGCCGTACTTGTGCGACAGCATCTGTGCCAACTCCTCCTCCTCGCGCTTCTTGAGAAAGTCGACACGCTTTTCTTGATCGCTATCATTAAACGTAACCATATGCGTTTGTGTACCTCTATTCTACAACGCTTTGCTTTTTTCTCGCACCGTTTGGTGTAGGATACTCGTATGAAGCAAGAACAAAAGAATGAGCAAGCGCAACACATGCAAAAAATTGCACTCGCCGACCTATCGGCGTATGTGCAAAAACTCTTGCAGCTGCCCGTCTTTGTAATACAGACAGAACAGGCAGATCAAAAAGATCACGCGCTGCTAATCACCTTGGTGGGTGACCTCGGCGCGGGCAAGACGACATTCGTGCAGGCGCTGGCTAAAGAACTCGGTGTCACCGAATCGGTGTTGAGCCCCACTTATGTGATTATGAAATCCTATGACATTCCCGCAGCTAATCAAAATAGAAACACAGAGCAGACAATTAGTGCTCGCCGGTTTGCAAAACTAGTGCATATCGATTTGTATCGCCTCGACAAGCCCGAAGAACTTTCGGCGCTCAAGCTGGGCGCGGTGCTTGCCGACCCTGCTAACCTTGTGTGCATCGAGTGGCCCGAGCGCGCCGGCACCCTCCTCCCGCGCCCCGACCTGCATCTCCACCTCTCCTCCGACGGCGCCAGCGAAGCCGAGCGGTTTGTCGAAATCATCCAAGGGTAACCCTTGGAAGCGTACGTGGCTACAGGGGCGGGAATGAGATAGAGTAGAGGTATGGTGGATACTCCTAAGCGATTGGTGATCCTCGACACGCATGCGATTTTGCATCGGGCGTATCATGCGCTGCCGGATCTGTCGTCGTCTAAGGGCGAGCCCACGGGCGCCTTGTTTGGCTTGGTGTCGATGCTGACCAAAATTATCGCAGACCTCAAGCCCGACTATATCGTCGCGGCGTTTGACCTGCCCAAGCCGACGCACCGGCACATTGCCTACGAGGACTACAAAGCGCATCGGGTCGCGGCGGACGACGCGCTGGTCGCGCAGATTATCCGCTCGCGCGACGTGCTCGATGCGTTTGGCATCCCGCGGTACGAGTGCGAGGGGTTTGAGGCAGATGACGTGATCGGCACGGTTGTTGAAAAATTGAAACATGCGCGTTCGACGACAACTAAGAAAAAAGAAATAGACAGTGCTGATCTTGTTGATGTGGTTATCGCGTCTGGCGACAACGACCTGCTGCAGTTGGTCGATGATGATCATGTGCGCGTGTTCACCTTTAAAAAAGGGTTGTCGGATACGGTGCTCTATGACGAGGAGAAAGTAATCGAGAAGTACGGCTTTGGCCCCGCGCTTGTGCCAGACTTGAAGGGGATTATGGGCGACGCGAGCGACAATATTAAAGGCGTGCCGGGGGTTGGCGAGGGGAGCGCGCTCAAGCTGGTAAAAACATTTGGCTCGGTTGAGTCAATCTACGAGGCATTGAAGAAAAAAGGGGTCGAGGAGGTGGCAAAAGAGGCGGGGATACAAAAACGCTTCGCACAGCTGATGCTCGACCACGAAGAGGATGCGGCGTTTTCGAAATTGCTCGCGACTATTCGGCTCGATGCGCCGATCAACTTCGTGCTACCAGAAAAATCATGGAAGGACGGTGTCGACCGTGAGCGGCTGTATGCACTCTTAACTGAGTTCGACTTCCGCTCACTCATCACTCGCGTGAAGGCGCTCTTTGGAGAATCGGGCGATGTTGCTGGTGGGAGCAGATCTAGTTCTGATGGGGCAGGTGGTGATACTCCGACAACCGACGGCTTGTTTGGCCCGAGCGAGGATGTGCCATCGGAGGAGCTGGCAGATGCGCTGCTCGCGGTGTGGGTGCTCGACTCCAACACGACGCAGCCAACCTTAGAGGATGTGTACCGCGTAGGCGGTGTGCGGACATTTGTCGACGCGCGAAAAAACCTGCTGGCGCAGATTAAAAAAGATGAGCTCTCGTTTGTGTACGAAAAAATTGAGTTGCCGCTGCGACCCATTTTGCGCCAGATGGAGCAGATGGGGATCAAGGTCGACCACGCATTTTTGCGCACCTTGTCGGGCGAATACACGGGCGAGCTACATACTATCGCCAAGCGGATTTATGCTGCAGCGGGCGAGGAGTTTAATATCAATTCGCCTAAGCAGCTTGGCGAGGTGCTCTTCGACAAGCTGGGGCTCGGGGTGAAGAATCAAAAAAAGACTGCTGGCGGGCAGCGCACGACGCGCGAGTCGGAGCTCGAGAAGATGCGCGATCAGCATCCGATTATCGCTGACATTCTCGCGCATCGCGAGTTGCAAAAACTGCTCTCAACTTACATCGACACCATCCCCACCATGCTTGACGAGCGTAGCCGCTTGCACACCTCGTTTATCCAGACAGGCACCACCACTGGGCGATTGTCATCGCAGAATCCAAACTTACAAAATATTCCCATCAAAACCGACCTCGGCCGCGCGATACGTCGCGCGTTTGTGGCAGAAGAGGGGATGCGGCTGGTGTCGTTCGACTACTCGCAGCTCGAGCTGCGCATCGCGGCCTTTCTCTCGGGTGACGAAGCACTCAGCGAGATTTTTAAAAACGGGCGCGATGTTCACGCAGAGGTGGCGGCGCGCGTCTTCGATGTGCGGGGCGAGGACGTGTCCTACGAGCAACGGCGACGCGCAAAAGTGATCAACTTCGGTATTCTCTATGGGATGGGAGTGAGCGCTTTACGCGAGCAACTTGGTACCACACGGGGCGAGGCGCAGGAGTTTTATGATCAATACTTCGCTGCGTTCCCGCGTCTTGCGGCTTATCTGGAGGAGGTGAAGGCGGATGCGACGCGCCGCGGGTATACCGAGACATACTTTGGGCGCCGTCGCTATGTTGCGGGTATCAACTCGCCGATTCCGTACGTACGTGCTGCTGCTGAGCGTATGGCGATTAACGCGCCGGTGCAGGGCACCGAGGCGGATATGCTCAAGCTCGCGATGGTCGATATAGCGGCGTGGGTTGCTGCCGAGAATCTCGGCGACCGTGTGCGGATGTTGCTGCAGGTGCACGACGAGCTAGTGTTTGAGGTTGCAGAAAAAGAGATTGCATCTGCGGCAGAGAAAATACGTCAGGTGATGCAAGAGGTAATCCCGCTCATTGAGGCGCACAATATTCCCTTTTTGGTCGAGGGGAAGGTGGGCGGCATCTGGGGCGAGATGGAAAAACTCGTATGATGCGCGTCGTGGTCGGCATGCAGGCGTCGCGCGGCGGGGGAGCAGTCGAAGATCTCTCGTGGGAGCAGTTGACGCCTGAGGAAGTCGCAACACTGGCATCGACGCCGTCGCTTCTCGGTGATACACGAACCTTCCTGCTCGTCGGGGCGCTCGCGAGCGAGACTGGTGACGAGTATCTCAAGTTGGCGCCGGGGTTGGTCGCGTCGCCGCACATACTTATTTTTGAAGAAGAGAGGTTGCTCAAGCGACCGACGGAGATTTTGACCAAAGCAGGTGCGAGTATTGAAGTAGCTCCGAAGCCCGCCGCCGCGGGAGCGGCGGCGGGCGGCGGCGCGGCGAGAGCCGCGCCGCCATCCGATGTCTTCGCGCTCGCCAACGCATTCGGTATGCGTGATAAAAAAAAGTGCTGGCTCTTGCTCACCGAGGCGTTGCAGGCGGGCGCGGTACCCGAGGCTGTTGCGGGCATTCTCGCGTGGCAGGTGCGCGACTTGCTAACAAAAGGCGGTTCGCAAAAATACTCTCGAGCCGAGTTGGTCGAGTTGTCCCGGGCGCTCGTGGCGCTGTACCATGACTCCCATCGCGGCGCGGGCGACCTCGCACTCCTGCTTGAGAAGTTTGTGCTTGGGCTATAGTCGCGCACTATTTCCTAGCACTTTTGTCTTTTTTGATATACATTGTGCAGTATCCCGCCCATAGTAGTAACATCCGCCCATAGCTCAGTCGGTAGAGCAGCTCCCTTTTAAGGAGACGGTCGTTGGTTCGAATCCAACTGGGCGGACAGAAATTGGTGTAATATAACCCCCTTATTTTGAGCGATTTCTTGAGCTTTCTCGGTTTCTTGTGAGCGATAGAATGCTGCTTCAAGTTTCAAAAGCGCATCGAAAAGAGGGGCAGGAATGGCGCTTATTATAACCCCGTTGACGACTTCGAACCGCTCCCAGAAAAAGAGCAGGTACTGTCGTTGTAGTTCGGGTGATGCTTTTTTGTATGCAGCATAAATGTCTCGCGTGAGCAGGAGTATCTCGCGCGCAACCTCGACGTTTACCTCTCGTTGGTCTTCGAGTTGGAGCAATTCGTTGTTGATTTGGTCTATGTCTGTCTGCAGTTCTTTGCGTATGCGTGTGAAGTCCTCGTCGGAGAGTGTGCTCGAAAAGAGCTTTTCTTCTGCGATTTTGCGCTTTGACTCAAGCCCTGTGCGGCGATTCACAAATCCTTGCCGCTTCGCATCGTACTTTTTGCGTCGTTCTAAAAATATCTGTCGTGCGTTGTCTATGACCATGCCGACAAACTCGTCGGAGAAATCTATGTCTCTGAACTTATCAGCCACTGCGTCCTCCAGTACTGTGTGCTCAATGTATTTTCCGCACCCTTTCGGGTTGGTGCAGTGGTAGTACGCCTTCTTTTTGTTCATATGCCATTCGGCAGCGTAGCGACGACCGTGCCGAGGACAGGTTACAAGCCCCGCAAGTAGCCAGACGTATTTACGACGACGACAGGCATGTTTGTTCTTTTCTTCGAGTATCATCTGTACACGGTCAAACGTCTCTTGGTCGATTAACGGCTCATGTTTGCCTTTGAGCACGTCGATACCGCCCCAGTGAATCTCGCCGAGATAGAGGCGATTGCGCAGCAGATTGTATAGGCTGTTGAGTTGCAGTCGGCTACCTTGTCGGTTGCGTAATCCTTTGACGTGCATGATGTCGGACAGCTCCGCGACGCTGATGTCGCCGCGTGCGTAGCGGTGGAATGTCTCGGTTACGAGCGGTCCCGACACTGGATCGGTGGCGATGATTTTTCTGCCTATCCGTCCTGCAAGCTCGTTCGGGTTCTTGGTGTTGTAGTATCCTGTGGGCGGATAGGTGGGGAAGTAGCCTTCTTTGGCGATTTCGCGCATCACGCCTTGTACTTTCTCCGCAGTTATCAGACGCTGCAGCTGCGAGAAGGTCATCATCATAGTGCCGACCGTGAGACCCATTGCGCTTTCGTTGTCTATCATCGGCTCGTTGATGCTGATGAGTACGGCTCCTTTCGATTTCAGGAGTTCTTGGAAGATGAGGTAGTCTTTGACGTTGCGCCCAATACGGTCGCTGTGTACGACGTAGACCGCTTGCACTTTCTTCTCGTGGATGAGCTGAATCAGTGTGCGTATCGCGGGGCGGTTCATGTCCTTGCCGCTCTTGCCCTCGTCTTTGAGTGCAGGTAGCAACGTGTATCCGTCGCGGAGGATCCGCTCGTTGCAGATTCTTTCTTGCGCTTCGATAGACAAGCCCTCCTTGGCTTGCTCATCGGTTGATACCCTACAATAAGTTACGGCTGTTTTGTTTTGGTTAATAGTTGGCATGGTGTTGTGATGGTAAATACGCACCTTGGAAACACAAACCGGTTTTTCCACACTTACCAGTGAGAG
>CAIRHB010000043.1 GCA_903878285.1 Candidatus Adlerbacteria bacterium
CAATTTCGAACTCGCCGAACTCTACTGAAGGGTGGGCAACTTCAAAACAGAATTTGCCCTTTCTTAGATTCGCCCCACTTGATGTGATCATGGAAGACGTCTTGTATACTTTCATGCGCAAAAGGCTGTGGTTTGATCCCTATGCAGCGGCTGCGGCAAACAGGCATATCTTGCATGATGCCAGACACAACAACATCTCCTTCTGGCAGGCAGGCGACGATTGGTTAAGTCTCGGCTTTGGTAAATGGGATCCACACCTCAGAGTATTTGTTCGTCGCGTCGAAAGCGATCAACAAGAATATGGTGGTGATTGGTGGTTTGTGGGTACTCGCTTTGAGTAGTCTTGGATGCTACCGTGCATTTCGCGTCAAACAAAAGGAGAGAACGACGTGACCCAAGGAATGGAGACTGAACCCAATAGAATGGTGCTGTCGCTGATGGGGAGTCTGACGGAGCAACAACGCTTGCGAGCGCTGCCATATCTGTCGAGGATTCTGCATGCTGCGCAAGGTGGTGGCGTCTTGCCATCACTCGGCGCATTAGACACGCTGCTCGCTGGGCAAGACGGCAGAACTGCACGTTGGAGCAAAGGAGATGATGGCCTCATTTCTTTTACGGTCACGAGCAGGGGTGTGCCCGCCGCGGAGTGGGCGCATGTTATCGGACTATACAACATCACGTCTGTGGCTCGCGATGTGTTTTCGTACGCGTCGCAGATAAGCCGTGTAACCAAAGAGTTGGTTTATGAAGCGCCGACCAGTGACGTGACGTACAATGTTGTCGTGGTACCAAACCTGAGGGCTGCACGATATGAGACAACAGTACGAGGTATCCGTGTCTATGTCAAAGAAATGGGTTGGCAAGAGCCCCACTGGGAAGTCGCGGGTCTGTTGGTCTTCGAAAGAATCTTCGACCAGCTCGAGAGTATGGGGTTGCGGAGGATTATTACCATGCACCGCCCAATCTTGAATAGGGGAAGAGTCCCGCACCAGCTCGGCGTGATTCGTCGCCCAGACGGTCAACCTATGGTCGACTCGTACTATGGGTGGCCTGAACAGACGTATGATGAAGGGACTGGGTTTGCGTTTGTCAGTAGAATACCCGCCTAACTCGAAGAGGAGCCGAACAGCTCTTCGTGGGTTGGGCGGTTTCCTTTTTACCCCTCCACGATAATCGGCGTCGCGAGTTTGCGCTCGGGGACGTGGAGCCAGAGTGCAGCGATGGCGCCGAGGAAGAGGAGTACGGACGCGGCGAGAAAGACGGTGTCGTAGGCGTTGATCTGCGCCTTGAGTTCAATGAGCGCGATGTAGGTTTGCATCGTCTGTGTCGCATCGGTGGTTGCATTTTGCAGGTTGACGGAGCTGTTGCGCGCTATCGCGAGCACGTTGCTGTTGGTAGTGTTGTTGAGCAGAGTGCCAAAGAGCGCAATGCCGAAGGCTCCTGCGATATTGCGCGCAAGTGCCAACACCGAGGACGCGACGCCGATTTCGTGTGGAGGCACCGCCGCCGCGACCGCGTTGGTGCGCTGCGACATCCCGAAGCCGAGCCCAAACGCCATGATAAACATCGGGATCATAATGCTGATTGGGGTTGAGCGCGCATCGAGGTACGAAAAGAGAAAGAGTCCGACCGCTGCGACAAGGGTGGATGCCGCGATGACATAACTTGTCCGCACTTTACCGGTGAGCGCGCCACCGATGGGTGCTGCGAATATGAGCCCCGCCGCCATTGGGATAAACAGGTAGCCGGACTCGGTCGCGCTGTATCCGAGAAAGGTCTGTCCAAAGATAGGGATCAGGAAGATGCTGCCCATCATCCCCATGAATACGATAAAGTTATTAACCAGTGTGCCGACAAAGGTTGGGTTACGAAAGAACTTAAGGTCGACAATCGGCTCTGGGTGTCCGTTTTCTATATAGTAGAAGATTGTGGTAAAGACTGCGACGCAGATATAGCAGAGGATACTGTTGGTGGATGTCCAGCCCCAACTCGTGCCTTGGTCGAGCACCAAGACGAGGCTCGACAGTGCGCCGCCGAGCACGATTGCACCCCACCAGTCGAACGCGGCAGGGATGCGGTCGTTCTTAGACTCTTCGACAAAGATTATTGCCATAATGATGCCGATGATGCCGACCGGGATGTTCATTAAAAAGACCCAGCGCCAGCCGAGCGTGTCGATAATTGGCCCGCCAATGAGCGGGCCAAAGACGGCCGCCGCCGCGAACGACGACGACCAGATGCCAAGCGCCTGCGCGCGTTCTTTCCCTTCGGCGAAGGTGACCGCGAGGATTGCCATCGCAGTCGGGTAGTCGGCAGAGCCGGCGATCGCCTGGATAATGCGAAAGACAATCATGCTCGGAAGGTTCCACGCCAAGCCAGCGAGCGCGGAGCCGACAATAAATATCCCAAAGCCGAGTAGATACACCCGCTTGCGTCCCACGGTGTCGCCGAGCTTGCCCCACACGGGGACAAACACCGCGTTCGCGAGGATGTACGCGGTCGCAATCCACCCCGCCGCCGAGACGGTGATCGAAAAGTCGGTGATGATTTTTGGGAGCGCGAGATTGACGACTGTCTGGTCGAGTCGGCCGAGAAACGTGCCGAGGATGACCGTGAGCAGTATCCACCAGCGCAGCGGATTTTTTTCTTGCATGAGATGTGTGGAGATCTAGTTTTTGTAGATCCAGAGCTTCGCTGACATGCCGTTTTTAAGCTCGGGATGTGCGGCGACGTCGAAGCGCACTTTGATATCGAAGTCTTGTTCCTGACGTTTGTCAGAGATGTTAAACACGACGTCGCTGTTATTGGCGGTTGGTTCGACCTCGTCGACGATGCCGTCAAACGACTCGCCGCCAAACGCATCGACGGTAAATGTCGCGCGCTGTCCGGGCACGATGTCGGCGAGTCCTTTGTCCTCCTCTACCTGCCCGACGACACGCAGCTGTGACGGGTCGATAGTCTTGACGATAGTATCACTCGTACCAACCGGCTTACCGACCGCGTTACTTGCCATGATCACGTAGCCACCATTCTGCGATTTGATCAGATCTGTCCCAACCTCGGCGACGACGGTGTTTGGTGCAATCGTGTCACCAACCGATACATACACCGCACTAAGTGTGCCCGCGGTGGTTGGTGTGAGGTCGACGACGGGTGCTTCGATGGTTGAGTTTTCGATATACACCGTCTTCTGTGCCGCTGCGATATACGCAGCGACGCCGATACCGCCGCCGACAACGACGAGGATAAATGCCGCAGCGATAATCACGCGGCGATCTGTTTTCTTTTTTTGTTCAGTATGTGGTGTGTGTGGCATAGTAGTGTCTTAGTGTGCAGTAACAAGAAACGATTCGCCCTCGGTGAGTCCCGAGAGTACCTCGACCGTGCTCGTGCTCTCGATGCCCGTGGTAATCAGCTGTTGTGTGGGGCCGTTGGCGCCGTGGATGAGTACAAACGAACGGTCGCTGTTCGTGATGACCGCGCTCTTGGGGACAATGAGCGTGTCAGCTTTTTGCGCGGCGACAATCGTCGCGTTCGCGGTCATACCGGAGACAATCGCCGGGTCGTTGCTCGCAAACTGCAGTGTTGTCTTGTATGCAGGTCCGCTCGTGTTGTTCGATGGATCACTCGACGGCGACGTGTCGAGTGACACAATCGTTGCATGGAAGACACGGCTACCGCCGAGCGCGTCGAGCGTTACCGATGCCATGTCGCCCGTGTGCACGTGCGCCGCATCAACTTCGCTGAGGTAGATAGTAACCTGCAGGGCGCTCTCGGGCATCAGCGAGATACTAGCGGCACCAGCAGAGACAGTTTGACCAGTTTTAATCGCGACGCTCCCAACAGTGCCCGTAAAGGGTGCCACGATAATCGCGTTGCGGATCTGTGCATCGACGCTATCGATACTCGCCTGTGCCGCTTGGACACTCGCCTGTGCCGCTTGGATATCCTGCGTGGAGGCGCCTGCAGACGTTTGCGTGAGCGCACCTTGTGCGGATTGTACAGCGAGTGTTGCTGCGGCGATTTGCTGTTGCTGCCCCTGCAGCGTGGCGATCTGTGCGTTGGTGTTTGTATTAAGTCCTTGCACCGCTACTTGTGCTGCGTTGATCGCGCTCTGTGGGAAGGTGGCGGACGGTACCGCGTTTGCGAGTGCGCCGAGTAGTTGCGAGCTATAGTCGCGTACCGATACAAGCACGGTCAGAGAGTTGGTGATCGCCGTCTCGGTGTCTGCGGGTGATGAGGCGGGGGACAGCGCGTCGATTGCTGTTCCCCAGGTCGCGATCTGTGTGTTGAGCGCAGCGCGAGCGGTAATAGTGTTGATCACTATTTGGTTATTTGTCGACTGGAAGGCAATCGTCGGGTTCGTCGAGTTTGGCTGCGAAAACAGAGTGTCTGTGTTGTTGTGTAGTGCTGTGCTGATTTGGTCGCGCGCGTTTGCGAGCGCGACTTGTGCGTTGGTGTAGGTGTTCGCGAGCGACTGCTGCGCCTGCGCAACGGCGGTCTGTTTGACGGTTAAATCGGTTTGGCGTGTCGGTGCCTCAAGCCCCGCGAGCTTCGCTGAGGCGGCAGCGAGGTTAGCGACCGCCTGCTCGCGCGTAGCACTCAGAGTACCAAGGTCGAGCGACGCGAGCGTCTGCCCCGCGGACACTGTTTGCCCAACCACCACGCTCACACGTGCGACACGTCCGCTGCTTTCGAAGGCAAGGTTGGGGTTCTGTGCTGGCTCGACGGTGCCGCTTGCCGTCACCACTTCGGTGATGCTCCCACGCGTCACCTGCTCCCAAGCTACCGCCGGCGCCGCAGTGCTCATCAGATAATAAACACCGCTGCCAACAGCGATCACTACCACGCCTGCAATCGCGGCGAGTACGAGTGGATGTCCGAGCACTTCTTTCGTAAAAAATGATTTCATGTCGTTATGCTTCAGTAATTTGTAACAGGATACGACGCAGGTCGGCACGGTCCTCGGCGGTTAAATGTGACAGCAGCGTACGGAGCGATTTCTTCCGTATTGCGGTAGTTGCGGCGAGCTTCTCTTTTCCCACCGTGGTTAGTAGTAAATGCACTTCGCGTCGATCCTGCGGATTGTTCTTGCGTGTCAGGTATGCCTGCGCGACCATCTCCGCGATGAGCGATGTTGCCGACGGCGCGGTGATCTGTAGATGCTGCGCAATATCGCGCATTGTCGGGCTTTTGTGCTCCTCGACGAATCGCAGTACTTCAGATTGTGTAAGCGATAGCGGACCACGCTCGCGGTCGATGCAGCGTTTGATCTTGCGCCCCGCCTCAAAGAACAGCCCAACCGTCGTGTCTAATTCGTTTGCCATACTAATAGTTAGGTCGCCTAACTATATACCCACGCCAATGTGGTGTCAATAGTGCGTGTCGTACTAAGCTTCCGCCCCGCTTGCATTTATATAGAAAAGTGGTAGTCTTGTGGAAGATTGGGCAATCTTCATTATTACTAGCCGATTAGTAGCGTACTCTAGTAGTGCCTGTAGCGTACTACTGCGCACTGGTTATACCGTAGCGTAATTATATATGACTTCTATCACCTATAGCTCCCGTGTCTTGGTTGGTTCGCTTGTTGCGTGCATGGTTGCGCTGGCGCTTTTTGCTGGCGTGCGAGCTGCGAACGCGCAGGTGTCGTACCCGCAGATCTACATCACCACCCAACTGGCGAACGGCGTTGGTGCGCCGACCACACTCCCGACCGTGACAGTGACCGCGAATGGTCCCTCCTTCTATAGCGTGCCGAGCAACTCAGGTCCGACGCTGACCTATACCTCAAACTTTCTCAACGATACGCGCACTGTGACGGTGATTACAGGTACCTACAACATCACGGCATCTGGCGGCGGATACTACTACTCGTACTCGCCCGATTGCGCGGGTTCGATACAGTACAGCGGTACAAAGAGCTGCACGATCACGCTTTCGACTACGCCCCCGGCGTCGGCGTATCCGTGCTCAAGCTGGTACGGCAGCACGTATGGCTATGGTTGCTCGGTTGGCGTGACGCCATATGTCGGTTCATATACACAGATTCCGCTTTCGTGCTCGCCATCCTATCAGACTGTCGGTGTGGGGCAGGCGGTAACCTTTACCGCACAGGGTGGCTCGGGATACTCAAACAGCGTCTATAACTGGACGACTTCCGACCGAACCTATCTCTCCACCGGGTCGGTGCTCTCTGTCGTGTTGCAGCACACCGGAGTGCAGACAGTAACCGTGGATAGTGGCTCTCAGAGTGCGACCTGTACGGTCAACGTTGTTGCTGATAATGTGCCGGTTACGTACATAGGCAGCAACACCGGTACACCGATTGTGACTACCTATACTCCCACGTTCATCCCTGCATTACCAAACACCGGCTATGAGCCGACCGACGGTGTTGCTATCGCGTTCGCAACCATCTTCCTGCTTGCTGGTGGCATCGTCGCATTCCCGTATGTCAGAAAAACCACACACTCCATCATCGGTTAACGCCGGAACATCTGCACCACCATCTCGCTTGCTGGTTCTTGGACGTTCACTTGCGCTTGTGGTCGGTGTGGTGGTGATTCTTGTTGGGCTCGCAAGCGTGATGTCAAACATCGCGCGCGCAGCGTTTGGTACACAGGCGGGAACACTCGCGTTCGCGCCGGTTGCGCTGCTCGGACAGGTAGGCAACACACCAGGCAGCGTGTCCTCGGCGGCGCTCGAGGCTTCCGCACTTGCGCCAGCACTAGCAACCACGACGCCGCTCGTGCCGGCGCGGCTCTTGGTGCCGTCGCTTGGTATCAACGCTGCGGTTGAGCAGGTAGGGAAGAAGGCGGACGGCTCGATGGCGACGCCACAGACCTTTGGTGATGTTGCATGGTATGCACTCGGGAGTAAACCAGGAGATGCCGGCACTGCGGTTATAGCTGGGCATGTCAACAACGCACTCACCATAGCGGGCGTGTTTGAGCATCTCTCACAGATCAACATTGGCGACACCGTCGTGGTGTCTGATGTATATGGTCGCTCGCTCACGTACATCGTCGACGAGACCGACGCTTACCCGTCTGACAATGCGCCGACAGCAAAAATATTTCAATCATTCGGTTCGTCAACGCTGGTGCTCATTACCTGCGACGGGCAGTGGGACGCTGCGGCGCACTCGTTCGACAAGCGATTTGTCGTGTATGCACACCTTTCGGCGACGCAACCGCAGTAGCATGTGCTATCCCCAGGAAGGGGTTGCTCGTTTTTTAATGTGTGCTACAGTAAGCGCGTTCGAGTAAGTTTCTCCAGTGCGCCCGCGTTCAGCGGGAAGGTGGGAGGGTCGCCTTACAGAGAACGATTGTTATCATTCATTGTAATCGCGCAATATGGCACGCAAATTGTTTGTCGGTGGCCTTCCGTACCGCACCACGGGGGATGAGCTCCGCGACGCTTTCGCACAGGCTGGCGAGGTTGCTTCGGCATCCATCGTTACCGATCGCGAGACTGGTCGCTCACGTGGCTTCGGCTTCGTCGAGATGGCTGACGACGCCGGCGCCGACGCTGCTATTTCCCTGTGGAATGGCAAGGAGTTCGGCGGTCGTCTGCTGACGGTTTCGGACGCTCGTCCGAAGCAGCAGTAGTCTCTGCTCTCACCTCAAAAAACCGCTTCGCATTTCGCGCGGCGGTTTTTTGTATGGTACGCTTGAGTCGCCACACACCATGCGCGGCTCCGCTATAAAACTTTCAAAACTCGTTTCTACTGTTTTTTTATATTACAAAAGCGATGCGCGTATGTATCTGCCATGGAGACAGACACGCGACCCGTACCGTATTTTAGTATCCGAGATGATGCTGCAACAGACGCAGGTTGACCGCGTCATCCCCAAGTACACCAGATTCATAAAAACCTTCTCAACCGTTGAGTTGCTCGCTCGCGCACCGCTCTCACAGGTGCTTCTCCTATGGAGTGGGCTCGGCTACAATCGCCGCGCAAAGTTTTTGCATCAAGCGGCGAAGATGCTCGTGTTGGAACATAAAGGAGTATTTCCGAAAACTGTTGCGGAGTTGGAAAAGCTGCCCGGTGTTGGTCCCTACACCGCGCGCGCTGTTGCAGCGTTTGCATATAACAGGCCAGTTGTATGTATCGAAACAAACATTCGCACGGTGTTCACGCACTTCTGCTTCTCGAAAAAATCGAGGCGAGACCTCGATACAAAAATATCGGACAAAGAATTGCTGCCATTAGTTGAGCAGTCGCTGCCGTTGGCGAAAGAAGCGGGGCTGTCGCCGTGCGAGTGGTATGCCGCGCTGATGGACTACGGCGCGTTCTTAAAAAAGAGCGGCGTGCGGATTAATAGCCGCAGCCGACACTACGCCAAACAGTCGAAGTTCGATGGCTCTGCCCGTCAACTACGTGGCGCCATTCTGCGAGCACTCCTCGCATCTCCTGCGACCACGTCGCATCTGCAAAAAATCACCAACCGACCAAAATCCGACATCGATCGCACCCTCGCCACGCTGGTCAAAGAGGGGATGATTGTGAAAACAAACGCTACGTTTTCGGTAGTGCGGTAATGTGCCACACCTGTTCTATTGTAAGAACTGTGTTGTTATGAGTTGTTTTGTGTACGATTTCTTGGTATCCTGCCGTCATGTTTGCCATTCGCTATAGCGCAGTGCTCGTGCTCGTCGTCGCGGCGGTCGTTGGCGTCTTTGTATGGAAGACCAACACCCCGGGCAATTACTTCGCATTTAAGCTCGGGCTCGACCTCTCGGGCGGGACACATTTGGTCTACACTGCCGACACGAGCAAGGTGCTGGCAGCGCAGGTCGCCGACGATATGGCGGCTTTGCAGCAGGTGATTGAACGCCGCGTCAACGCGTTTGGCGTCGGCGAGCCAGTGGTGCAGACGCAGCAGGGAGGCGCACTCGGCAACGGTGCCTATCGCCTCATTGTCGAGCTCCCAGGCGTCACGGATGTTAACCAAGCGATCGCGATGATTGGTCAGACGCCGACGCTCGAATTTAAATTAGTGAAGCCTGGTTTTGAAGCATCGACCACGCTCGCCGACGGCTCGGCGAACCCTGCTGCGTTTCAAGATACGGGGCTCACTGGCACCTATCTCTCCTCGGCAGCGCTCCAGTTTGGCAACGGTAGCAACACAGGCGTCTCGGCATCGAACCCAGTCGTCGAGGTGACATTTAATAATCAAGGCACACAGCTCTTCTCATCGATTACCGACCAGAACGTTGGTCGCGAGCTCGGCATCTTCCTCGACGGCAAGCTGCTCTCGGCGCCGGTCATCCAAGAGCGCATCGACAACGGCAGCGCGGTTATCTCGGGCAACTTTACGGCTCAGCAGGCAAAGGATTTGGCAACAAATCTTGGCCTTGGTGCGCTCCCTGTGCCGATTACGCTCGCGTCGACGCAGTCGATTGGCGCGACTCTCGGCGACGAGGCGGCGCACGCGGGTGTGCTTGCAGGGTTCATTGGCTTTCTCGCGCTCGCCGTCTTTATGATCCTTTGGTACCGCTTGCCAGGCGTGGTATCGGTGGTGTCGCTCGGCATCTACGTCGCGCTCATGCTTGCACTGTTTAAGCTGGTGCCGGTGGTGCTCACCGCTGCAGGCATTGCGGGGTTTATCCTCTCAGTCGGCTTGGCAGTTGATGCCAACGTGCTTATTGCCGAGCGTATGAAGGAGGAGTTGGCGGCCGGCCGCGACGCACAGCATGCCATTCGCGAAGGGTTTAACCGCGCATGGAACGCGATCCGCGACAGCAACATCGCGCACATCATCGCCGCAGTCATCCTCTTTTGGTTTGGTACGTCGCTCATCAAAGGCTTCGCGCTCGTGTTTGGGCTTGGTGTCATCATCTCGATGCTCTCGGCGATCACCATCTCGCGCACCTTCCTGCTCGCGCTCGGCGTCAGTGCGTCGTCGCGCGTCGGTCGCTTCCTGATGCGCTCGGGTTTCAATCTATAACCATCTACTCATCTTTATACAACGTATGGATATCTCGAAAAATCTCAAATACTTTTTTATCCTCCCGGCGGCATTGTCTGTCTTGGCGCTCTTGGCGATTGGTCTGTGGGGGCTCAAACCCGGCATCGACCTCGCGGGCGGCTCGCTTCTCCAAGTGTCCTACACATCCGTTGCCTCTAGTACGAGTGCGCGCCCTGATATGTCGACAGTTTCAGCTGCGATCTCGCATCTTGGTCTTGGCGAAATCCGCGTGCAGCCAACGGGCACCGACGGCTACCTGCTGCGCCAGCGCGATTTGTCAAACGACGAAAAGAACACGCTAGAGTCTGCGCTCGGCACGCTCGGAGCGGTACACGAAGATCAGTTCACCTCCGTTGGTCCCATACTCGGCGCGGAGCTGTTGCAAAAGGCGTGGATTGCGCTCCTGCTCGTCACGCTGTGCATCATTCTCTTTATCGCGTTTGCGTTCCGCCATGTGTCAAAGCCTGTCGAGTCGTGGAAGTATGGTGTCGTCGCAATCGTCACGCTCGTGCACGACGTGCTGATTCCGACAGGACTCTTTGCCTACTTGGGGCACGTCACGGGCGCCGAGGTCGACTCGCTGTTTATTGTGGCGCTTCTCACCATCCTTGGTATCTCAATCAACGATACGATCGTCGTCTTCGACCGCATCCGCGAGAACCTCGGGATCAATCAGGAACGCAATCGCCACGAAGCGTTCGACTCCGTCGTCGGTCGCAGCATTATGCAGACGCTCGCACGGTCAATCAATACCTCGCTCACGGTGGTCATCGTCTTGCTTGCATTGTACTTCGTCGGCCCTGCGTCGACACACGACTTTTCGCTCACGCTCATTGTTGGTATGATCGCTGGTACGTACTCATCGATCTTCCTCGCAGCGCCGCTCTTGGTTGTGTGGCAGCAGTGGACGGCAGCAGCAGCGCTCAAGCAGCGTGCCTCGCAGAAGTAATACACACGGATGTCTGTCGGGATTATCGGCTACGGTAGTTTTGGCGCGTTGCTCGAGACGCTCGTCAATCAGTTTGCTCCAACAGTTGAAGTAAAAATCTTTTCGTCACGGCGCGAGCCAGACGGCACGCAGTTTTTCTCATTCGAAGAAGTTGCCGCGTGCGACATCGTGATACCTTCCGTGCCGATTCATGCGTTTGAAGAAACGGTGGCAAAGCTGCTGCCACTGATGCGCCCCGAGGGGATTATTGTTGATGTGGCGACGGTCAAAGTGCACACGGTCGGGGTGCTACGTCGACTCGCGTCAGATAGACACTGGGTCGCGACGCATCCGATGTTTGGGCCGGAAAGTTTCGCGAAGCGAAATGGCGACGTCACTGGTTTTCGTATTGTGCTCACTGAGCATACTCTCCCAACAGAGCAATACACACAGTTAGTTGATTTTTTACGCGCGCGCGGGTTCTCTGTTGTCGAGATGTCTCCCGAGGAGCACGACCAGCATCTCGCCGAGACGCTCTTTCTCACACACTTGGTTGGGCAGATTATCGCGCGCGGCAACTTTGGCCGCACCGAGATCGACACAGTCTCCTTTGGCTACCTGATGGACGCGGTCGAGAGCGTCAAGCAGGATACGGTTCTCTTTCAAGGTGTGTTCCGCTATAATCCCTACTGTAGGGACGTGCTCAATCGTTTCGGCATTGCGGAAGGAGAGGTGCAGCAGTTGCTCCAAACAGCATAGGACTGGGTGTAACATGGTGGTGTGAAAACCATACTCTCAACTCACACAGAATGTGGTGGCACGGAAGATTTTTGAGGACAAAATACTCGAGGTGGTGTATGCTGAATATACAGACAGGCGAGTGGTCATTACTGCATATTATGTTGATTAGACACGATACAATCGCAGACGCAACCTACGTTATGCTTATCCCAGAGAAGGAAAGAATGGGCGTTGTTGCTCGTACTAAGAAAGTGCACCCGTGGCTGTTGGTCGATTATGATGCTGCGGGAGATATATTTGGCGTAGAGATCTTGAATGCGTCAGAGAACTCTGTCGAGGACGCGTTTGAGGAATTGTTTGGTGACCCTAATTTTGGCAGAGAGCTTCGCCCATCTTTTGTGAGGCATATAAAGTCAGCAGTCAAAACAGTTAAAGTATGTTAATCGGCATCACAGGCACCAACGGCGCAGGGAAGGGGACGGTTGTCGACTACTTGGTCAACACAAAAAAGTTTGCGCATTACTCGGTGCGGGAGTTTTTGATTGCAGAAATTAAAAAGCGTGGCATGGTCGCCGACCGCCCCGCGATGCGCGAGGTAGCAAACGATTTGCGCAAACAGTACGGGCCAAGTTATGTGGTCGAAGCATTGATAGAAAAGGCGAAGCAAGAAACAGGAAATGTTGTTGTCGAATCAATCCGCACCATTGGCGAAGCGGAGCTGCTCAAGTCAAAAGGCGCACTCTTGTGGGCGGTGGATGCCGACCGAAAGACGCGCTACGAGCGCACACTCAAGCGCTGGTCGGAGACCGACAAAATCGACTTTGAGCAGTTTTGCGTCTACGAAGACCGCGAGATGCAATCGACCGAACCGTGGGACATGAATGTCTTTGCGGTGATGCAGATGGCTGACCACGTTTTCCAAAACAACGGCACGCCAGAGGAGCTCTTTCAACAGGTCGAACAAGCGCTCGCGAAAGCCTAAAAATAGGCCTATTTTGGGCCGTGGATTACTCCACCAGCGAAGCTTGACTCTTATTGGGATACGAGTATACTGTCCTCACTGCCTTGAAAGGCGTTTTTTATTGGCGAAAAACCAGTAGGAAGCGAGCCAACAAGGCCGACCTTTGACAGCCGAATAAAAATCTTTCACTGCGCCAGCGAGCGCAGGAAAGAAAGCATCAAATCAATCAATCGAAATGATCACATTGTAAGCAAGCAAGAAAATCCTTCCAACATTCCACTGGAAGGTGATGAGAGAAAGAAAGACAATTTTCTCTTGTTCCGTTCATCTACTGGTGGCAGTAATGTCACTATTAATTAGAGTTTGATCCTAGCTCAGGATGAATGCTGGCGGCGTGGATAAGGCATGCAAGTCAAGGGGGCCGCAAGGCAACCGGCAGACGAGGTAGTAATACGCAGGTACGCACCGAGAAGTCGGGCATAGCTAGCCGAAAGGCTAGGTAATTCCCGATAGTCCCCTTTGATTAATCTCTTGGGGGTAAAGGAGTAATCCGCTTTTTGAGCGGCCTGCGCGGTATCAGCTAGTTGGTAGGGTAATGGCCTACCAAGGCGACGACACCTAGGGGAGCTGAGAGGCTGACCCCCACCGATAGCACTGAGACACGGGCTATACATCTACGGATGGCTGCAGTCGAGAATCTTCCAC
>CAIRHB010000044.1 GCA_903878285.1 Candidatus Adlerbacteria bacterium
GCCGACACGTTCTACCCAACCGACTCAGGTAGTGCTACATACGCTGATACCTTCTATCCGACCAACTCTGGCAGTGCCACGTACGCCGACACGTTCTACCCAACCGACTCAGGTAGTGCTACATACGCTGATACCTTCTATCCGACCAACTCTGGCAGTGCCACGTACGCCGACACGTTCTACCCAACTACTGGAACAAACACCACGGTAGCTGCTGGTCAGACAACTGGACCAGGGTGCTGCAGTGTTGCGAACACGACTCCGGGCACTCCGACCACCAGCTACTACTACAACCCAGGAGACGACACGACTGCTAGCTACTACTACAACCCTGGCAGCTCATCTTCTGGTGGCTACTACGGCGGTGGATCATCGTCGAGTGGCGGGTACTATGGTGGTGGTTCGTCGAGCGGCGGATGGTACGGCGGTGGCTACTCTAGTGGTGGATACAGTAGCGGTGGCTCGTCGAGTGGCGGGCACTGGACATATTCCTGCCCGATCGGCATGACTGGTACCTACCCAAACTGCACTACGCCGACGCATGTCTGCCCGACTGGCTACACAGGCACCTACCCCAACTGCGTCGCGCCGCATTGTCCTGATGGGTATACTGGCACCTACCCCAACTGCGTCGCGCCGCATTGTCCTGATGGGTATACTGGCACCTACCCCAACTGTGTTGCGCCGGTACACTACTGCCCAACTGGGTATACGGGAACCTACCCCAACTGTTATGTGCCAACTCCGACGCAGGTCTGCCCATCGAACATGCTCGGCACCTATCCGAACTGCTACTACCCATCGCCGACCTACACCTGCCCGTCTGAATATTACGGCACTTATCCGAACTGCTACTACCCATCGCCGACCTACACCTGCCCGTCGGGCTACTATGGGACGTATCCAAACTGCCATGTGCCGCAGCAGGTAGCGACCGTCGTTGGTGCTACGCCATATATCTCGCTGTCAGCGGTGCCGTACACAGGGCTCGACCTTGGGCCGTACGGGACAGTGATCTACTGGTCGCTGCTGATACTCTGGTGCCTCTTTATCGCCTACCTTGTCGTGATTGTACGGATTCAAAACAAAGTGCTCGGCTGGTTGTCGGGGTTCTTGTTTGGTGGTTCGACTGCCGATACTCACACGCACGCGACCGTTGCTGATACTGGCGCGCACGCTGCTGCGACTGCACACACCGAGCATAGTGCTCATGCTGCGCCGCAGAAACATGCAGACGCGCCCGACGAGTTTATCCTCGGGCAGGTGTTCCGCAAATAGGCGCAACCCTTTCCTTTTCTGGACTCTATTGCATAATATATTTATGCGTGCTATAGTGTAGCTCGAAAGATCTCACAAAAAAAACAGACAGAAAGGATAAAAAATGAGAACGTTGCTTGCGGGCATCGTGCTCGCGTTGCTGCTGACATGTGGCGGTATCGCCCATGCGCAGCGTGTTTGGGATCATATGGGAGCGAATCCCTACGGCGGAACACCCGAGTTTGCGCTTGAGCATTCTGGCTGGCCGGTCGAAGTCCAGCAGGGGTTGCTGTGGTATGTGCATCGATGGCCAGGCGCAGAGGTCGTCATTGACATGTACGGTCGACGGTTTGATTTCGTCTCGTTCGGCGGGACACTGCCTGGGACGAGGCCGACTGTGTATCGAAACATGGTGGCGCGACTGCCGGCTGACCAACGCTCGCAACCTGCCGAGCAGTGGTGGCTACAGTGGGGTGGGGTTACCTATTATCTCCTACGTTTCCATGTGTGCCACAACTTCGCTGGGCTGCATGAGGAAGCTCTCCGTACGGAATTACCTCCTGTTGATGACTGCGAGCGTTGCTGCTGATAGGGAAAGGAAAAATCCGATGCGCGTTCTTTGCTTGCTGCTTGCCATGTTTGGAGTGTTCGTGTGCAGCACGGATGCTCGCGCTTGTGCGAGCGGCATCCCTGGCTGCGTCATCATCCCCGTAGCGGATGTGTTCGATGGTGGCGTCGCCTATGCTGGTCAGGTGCGAGGCATTGTGTGCTTCTACGGCATCAACACAGGTTCGGTTGCTGTGTCCGATGCTGACGGCGGAGACCATGCTCTCGTGCCGATGAGCGACCAGAGCATCACATGCCCGGTGATCCGTGGGCGCGAACGAGCGCAAGCGTTCGCGCTCAGTCGTGTCGGTGGTAGTACTGCAACGGTTTCGTTCCAAAGCAGTGCAGCTTCGGCAGGTGCGTGGACAATCTTCTGTCTGCAGCGGGGATATCGCACAACCTTCCCCGGCACAGACAAGGCGGTGTGGGTGCCGGTGAACAATCTCCGACGGCGCCCAGAGTTGGCAATCGGCAGTGTTACTGCCGAGTTGATACAGTTCACTCACGTGAAATGAAAGGAGGTATGACTTGCCGCGCTTGGACCCTTCGGGGTCTAGGCGCGGTTTTTGATTTCGGTGGAGAGTTTGGTGGCGATGTCGGCGATAGAAAGTGCGCCGATTTTTCCTTGGTCGCGGCTTTCGAGGGTCGCGGTCTGTGACGCAACTTCGGCATCGCCGATGACGAGCGTGTAGGGGACTTTCTCCATCTTTGCGGTGCGGATTTTCTTACCTAGCGACTCGCTGCTGTCGTCGAGCTCGGCACGAATGCCCGCGTCTTTCAACGCAGTGAGCACTTTTGTTGCATACGCCACATGCGCGTCGCTAATCGGCAAGATCTTTGCCTGGACAGGCGAGAGCCACAGGGGGAATGCGCCCGCATAGTGCTCTATCATGACGCTCATAAAGCGCTCGAGAGAGCCGGAGATGGCGCGATGAATAACAACAGGACGTTCCTTCTCACCTTTCTCGTTGGTGAAGGCGAGGTCGAATCGCTCGGGGAGATTGAAGTCACACTGGATGGTGGCAAGTTGGCGCTCGCGACCGAGGGCGTCCTTGAACATAAAGTCGAGCTTCGGTCCGTAGAACGCAGCCTCGCCCTCGACGCGTCGGTAGTTGAGCTTGTTTGCTTTGGCTGCCGTTTCGAGCGCAGACTCAGCGATCTCCCACACAGCATCGGTGCCCAGATAGTTGCTGCGATCTTCGCCTCGCACAGAGAGTGAGACCCAGTATCCCTCAAGCATGCCGAAGACGGTATAGAACGAATTGATGATACCTACGATGGTCGAGACTTCCTGCTCTATCTGAGATATGCGACAGAAGAGGTGTCCATCGTCTTGTGTGATCGCACGTACGCGCGAGAGCCCGCCGAGCTGACCCGACTTTTCATCGCGGTAAACCGTCGCCGGTTCGAAGTAGCGCACCGGCATGTCGCGATAGGAGAATTGGTTGTCGGCGAATATCTGCATATGGTGCGGGCAGTTCATCGGCTTCATGATGAATTTTTCTTCTTTGCCGGAGACGCGGAAGAGTTCGTCGCCAAACTTCGCGGCGTGACCCGAGACGACATACAGCTCTTCCTTTGCGATATGTGGAGTCCATACGCGGCTGTACCCCTTGTTCTTGTGGAGTTCCCACAAGAAGCTCTCGATCTCTGAGCGGATGATCATACCCTTCGGCTTCATAAGGGGGAGTCCGGCACCGATGAGATCGGAGTTGGTAAACAGGTCGAGCTCTTTGCCAAGTCTTCGATGGTCGCGCTTTGCTGCTTCTTCGCGCTGGGTGAGGTAGGCGTCCAACTCCGCTTTTGTATCAAACGCAAGGCCGTAGATGCGGGTGAGCATCGGGCGCTTCTCATCGCCGCGCCAGTACGCGCCCGCGACGCGCTCGAGCTTGAAGGAGTCAGGCGCAATCTCTTTGTTTGGGTGCTCGCAGTGGCCACCGCGGCACAGATCGGTAAACCCGCCACAGGTGTAGAAGGTGATCGTCTCGCCCGCTTTTTCGAGGTCGTTGATGAGCTCGAGTTTGTACTCGTTGTTGGTGAAGTGTGTTCGCGCCTCGTCGGCGGTGACCACTGCGTGGGTAAAGGTACTCCACGCGGGCAGGAGCGCGCACATCTTTGACTCGATCGCGACGAGCGCATCGTCGCCCGATGGCTTTGCTGCGCCGAAGTCGAAGTCGTAATAAAAACCGTGTTCGATTGCGGGGCCGATGGTCGGCTTTGCTTCGGGGTAGAGGTCGCCGATCGCTGCTGCTAAAACGTGTGCGAGCGTGTGTCGCTTGTGTTCGAGGTTTGCCATACCCACCAAGGGTACAACGCCCGCGCCTTCTCGGCAACTCTTTGTCCGTCCAATCATAAAAATAGCTCCGCCCGATCAATCACGATCGGGCGGTTTCTCTTCGTCGTCATCAATGCTGCAAATAATAGGTTCCTCCTGCTTCAATTCTTTGCGAGTCCAAAGACGCCGCACTTCTCCCTTGTTTGGGTTGATACGTGATGCGCCACCTTGGGGCAGGTGGCGGCGCATGTAGCGAGCTCAAAAATATGAAACAGGATGTAGCGGCACTCCAGCCATCTGCTGAGCTTCAGTCAGTTCCGCCAAATATTTGTTGTTGAGTATTGCAATCTGTGCTTCTATTTCAAACCTTTCGTGGTCGTCTCCTCCGAGCCATTGCAGTTGTGCCTGCAACTCATTTATTTTGCGGAGAGTGTTGAACGGATCAGGCATGGCACAAACCCTTTTTGTTCTAGCCACCACCACTCTACAACGCTTTTATTTTTTCGGCAACTGGGAAAACGAAATGCGCCACCTTGGGGCAGGTGGTGCACGTAGCAAATCATTGATAGTACATCCGCAAAAGATTGGTAGACGTTTTTTTTGTCCGACATGGCACACTTTTGATGAAAGAGAGTGAGATAGGTGTCAACGGTGGGCAAGGGGAGGAGGATGCGGTATGATAGAGATATATGGTAATCAGCTATCTCGGCGGTGAGTGTTTTAAAATTACCCAAGGTGATTTGACTATCGCGATCAATCCGCCCTCTAAGGACTCGGCGCTAAAGAGCGCCAAGTTTGGCGCGGATATCACGCTTGTCTCGCAGGATCATCCTGATTTCAACGGCGTCGAGAGCAACATTTTCGGCGAGCGTGAGCCGTTTGTGGTGCGCGGCCCCGGCGAGTACGAGGTGCGCGGCGTCGCGATCCGCGGCTTTGCTTCTGAATCACGGTATGGTTTTTCTGCTGGTCGGGCGGGGGCAGTGGAGGAATCTCATGTAAATACTATATATAGTATTGTATTAGAGGGTATGAATCTCTGTTTCCTCGGTGCGCTCGGCTCCGCCTCGCTACCAACCGCGGCTAAGCAGGAACTTGATGATATTGATATACTATTTTTGCCGATTGGCGGGAGCGGCGTGCTCGACCATGCCGAGGCGTACAAGTTGGCGGTGCAGCTGGAGCCGCGGGCGATTATCCCGATGCATTACACTCCCGAGACGCTCAAAGCGTTTTTAAAGGAAGCAGCTGTTGACAAAGCTGAGCCGCAGGACAAACTCACCGTAAAGAAGAAAGATCTCGAAGGGAAGGAAAATGAGATTATCGTGCTTGCATCATAAATTACTTGTAGTGAGCGAAGTCGAACTATGAAAAATTACTATCACCATGTAAAATCGAAGTCGACCCACGAGCGCCGCGAGCATGCGATGCGGATTGCTGGTATTGTTACGGTGGCGGTGTTTGTTGGCTGGGTCGGCACGCTCGGGGTGCGGCTGGCAAGTAACAATCCGTCGATTGCATCCAGTGCCAACAGTGCAACCGCGAGCAACTCTGACACCTCGGGTGCAGATCAAACGCAGGTGGCAGGTGTTGGTGCGGCGGATCAGTCTGCTACCCAGACGAGTATTGATCCGAACGCGAACACCTTGCAGGTCTCGACCTCGAGCGTTCTGACACAGTGATGTCCCGCATCACTTTTGTATACTGTAAATCTGTATGGCTGATACACACAAGAAAAAGATAGAGAGCGCTGAGCTAGCACCCGAGCGCGTGAACGTGATAGATCGCAACATCTCGACCGAGATGCGCGAGGCGTACCTCGACTACGCGATGTCGGTCATTACCTCGCGTGCTTTGCCAGATGTGCGCGATGGGCTCAAGCCCGTGCACCGTCGCATCCTCTATGCCATGCACCGCATGGGGCTTACCCCCGGCGCGCGCTTTCGCAAATCGGCGGCAGTGGTCGGTGATGTGCTGGGTAAGTACCATCCGCACGGCGACTCGTCGGTGTACGATGCGATGGTAAAGATGGCGCAGGATTTTGCGATGCGCTACCCGCTGGTCTTGGGTCAAGGCAACTTTGGCTCAATCGACGGCGACTCTGCCGCCGCGATGCGCTACACCGAGGCAAAGATGTCATCGATGGCGTCACTACTTTTGAATGATCTCGAGAAGGAGACGGTCGACTGGCGACCCAACTACGACGGCACGCTCAAGGAGCCCGAGGTGCTTCCGGCCGCTGTGCCAAACATCTTGCTCAACGGTACGCTCGGCATCGCCGTCGGTATGGCGACCTCTATCCCGCCGCACAACCTCACCGAACTCACGAACGCACTCACTCATCTTATCGAGCACCCCGACGCGACGGTGGAGGATTTGATGGAGCATGTCTCGGGCCCCGACTTCCCAACTGGTGCGGTCGCGTTTAATAAAAAGGACTTGCTACATGCCTACACGACCGGCAAGGGCGGCGTCGTGGTGCGCGGGCAGGCGGAGATTATCGAAGACAAAAAAGGCAACTTTCAGATCGTTATCACGTCGATCCCATACCGCGTCAACAAATCTGATCTCATCGTGCGCATCGCCGACTTGGTGCGCGATAAAAAGATCGAGGGCATCCGCGGGCTGCGTGATGAATCGACGCGCGACATCCGCATCGTCGTCGACCTCAAGGTCGGTGCGCATCCGCAAAAGGTGCTCAACTTTCTCTACAAGCACACCGCGATCGAAGACACCTTCCATTTCAACATGGTGGTGCTTGTCGACGGTGTGCCGCAGACGCTGTCGCTGAAAGGGATTTTGCAAGAGTTTATCAAACACCGCAAGGTGATCGTCAAACGCCGCACCGAGTACGATTTGCGAAAGGCGCAGGAGCGCGAGCATATCCTCCTCGGTCTCACCAAAGCACTCGACCATATCGACGAGGTGATTAAGACGATCCGCGCGTCGAGGGATGTGCCGGACGCAGCAGCCAACCTCATCAAAAAGTTTAAGTTCTCTGACTTGCAAGCAGCAGCGATCCTTGAGATGCGCCTGTCGCGCCTCGCCAACCTCGAGCGCAAGAAGGTCGAAGACGAGCTGGCAGAGGTGCAGGCGATGATTGCCGAGTGGACAGCGCTCTTGGGGAGCGAGAAGAAGATGCTCGGCGTCGTCAAGACCGAGATCATCGCCGCGGGGGATAAGTTTGGCGACGATCGCAATACAAAAGTCATTAAAGGCGCCGCAGGTATCATCAACGTCGAGGACTTGGTGCCCGAGGAGGAGCAGGTGCTCGTGCTTACCTCTGGTGGCTATGTCAAACGCACTAATCCCGAGGAGTACAAACGCCAAAAGCGCGGTGGCGTCGGCGTGATTGATCTTGATACGAAAGAAGAAGATTTTGTCACCACGTTCCTCACCACCTCCAGCCACAGCGACCTGCTCTTCTTTACCGACCTCGGCAAAGCGTATCAGATCAAGATGTACGAGCTACCCGAGGGTAAGCGCTCGACCAAGGGCAAGGCGATCGTCAACTTCTTGTCGATTGGCGATAATGAAAAGGTTACAAGTGTGCTGCCGATGCGGCTGTCGGCACAGTCGGGCAAAGGCAAAAAATCTGCCAAGGCGGATGGTGCGTCTGGAGCGTCGGGCAAAGACGATGCTGCCGAGGGGTCGCAGTCGCTCTATATGATCACCAAGCTTGGCGAGGCAAAGAAAGTTGATGCGACCGCGTTCCACGACGTGCGCCGCTCGGGGCTCATCGCGATGCGGCTCGACCAAGGCGACCAACTGATCGCGGCGCTCCTTGTAGAAAAAGGCGACGACATCATCCTCACCTCGCAGAAGGGGCAGGCGATCCGCTTTAAAGAAAGCGACATCCGCTCGATGGGTCGGACAGCTGGCGGCGTGCGCGGCATGAAGCTCGATAAAGGCGACAGTATCGTCGGCGCCGACGTGGTGCGCCACGGCGACAAGGCGGCAGAGATCCTTGTCGTTACCAAAAACGGCTATGGCAAGACAACGCCCGCGAAGGAATATAAAACACAAAACCGCGGCGGCTCGGGCATCAAGACGGTCAAGGTGACACCCAAGACCGGCCAGCTAATCGCTGTACGCGTCGTCTCGAAAGTTGGTGGCAATGCAAAACCGAGCGGTGGCGCAACATCGTCCGGCAGCGATACTGGTGTTGAAAACCCTAACGACATGAGCGAGCTGGTCGTCGTCTCGCAAAAAGGCCAAGTGATCCGCACCGAGCTCTCCGAGATCCCGTCCCTCTCGCGCGACACCCAAGGCGTCCGCATCATGAAACTCCGCGACGGCGACGCAATTGCAAGTTTTGTTTGTTTGTAAAATTGAAGTATGAGTGAAACTCCAGAGTTTGATAATTGGAAGGAAATTGAGCATCTGCTAGACACTAATGGTGGTAGTAATAACCGTGAAATAGCGATAGTGAAAGCACTGCAAAATATTACTATCGGAGTAGTTAATAGCAGACATGTGACAAGTGCACTCCGTGATACTCTAGCGGTTGTTGGTCAGCGAATAGAAGAATTGAACACGAATATTAAAACGTATTCAGATTCTTCAGAGAATCTCACGAAAGCAATTAAAAATGCAACATGGGCGGCGGCGATTATTGCAGGTCTTGGTGTTATTGTGGCTGCACTGAGTCTTTGTTGGGAAATCTACAAGACGCTTTGCTTGCGAGTATAATCATTTTCTTCGGAATCGTAGTATTTCCATAAAACAGGCAAGAGTTCTCTAAATGAAGATATGTCCATATCAATATGAGAAAGAATACTCGCCCTGTTTTGGGTTGATATAAATTCCGGAGAGAGTGCTTTTATAGCAAGTAAATGCAAGATAATGTGATGAATGAAATGGGAGTATAAAAATAAATTCTGTTTACGAGAATTTACGCCCAATGAGAGAGTATCTATTTTCTCGTACATAGCTGGAATGGTTGGTGTGAACGACGCCTCAAAATCTACATCTGTAGCTATTCTTGCAAGCGTCAATCCCGTTGCAGCTTTCTGGACGTTATTGGTTTCGTCCAAATTCTCCATTAAGTTAAGAATCCCCGCTGCCTCGTTGCAACGCTTAATCAGCTCCCTCTTTCTTTTATTGAAATCCCAAAATGCCATATTATCCCGATGTTAATGCAAAACACGTGTATCTGCAAATATAAACCCACCGAAATGGGTGTCTGAAACCCGCCGAGGTTAAACCTCGGCGGAGGGTGGAAAGGAGAAGGGAGTGTGCAAACTGTGCATAGTGCAACTGAAACCCGCCGAGGTTTAACCTAGGCGGAAGTAGGGTGGGGAAGGGAGTGTGCAAAAGGTGCACATTCCAACTGGTGCAAAAAATGCACTAGTTGAAACTCTGATATACTTTTGGGTATGAAGCTGAAGAAGAAAACAGGCGGGGTGGTGCTGTATCAGGCAAAGAACGGAGCGATCGAGCTGCGTGGTGATGCCTCGCGCGAAACGATTTGGGCGAACCGTATGCAGATGGCAGAAATCTTCGGCGTTAATCCACAGGCGATAACCAAGCATATCCAGCATATCTATGAGGAAAAAGAGTTGGATCGAAAGGCAACTAGTTCCAAATTGGAACTAGTTCAAAACGAGTATCTAAAACCGCAGGTTAAACCTGCGGTTGGGTTGAGTTGGTGTGTGTGGTAGCTGTGTGCACAGACGCACAGGGTTGTTTTGCGGTTTTGGTTGTACAATGGAGGTATGGACGACAGCACTTTTTTAGAACCTGCCGCAGCGCTTGCTGCTGCGGGGGTGAGCGAGGGGATGCGCGTTGCCGACTTCGCCACGGGTAGCGGGTTTTTTACCCGTGCTGCGGCGCACGCAGTTGGTGAGAGTGGCGTGGTGTGGGCGGTTGATATCCATCGCGAGATGCTGTCGCGAGTGAAGAATCTTGCGGCGGCAGAGTGCTTGCACAATGTTGAAGTAGTGCGTGGCGATATCGAGCAGCAGGGCGGCAGCAACTTGCCCGAGGGTCAGTTTGACCTGGTGATCGCTGCAAACGTCTTCTTTACACTTGAGCATCCCGAAGGCTTCGTGGCGGAGGCAGCGCGCGTGCTTGCCCCAGGCGGCGCTGCGCTGGTGGTAGATTGGAAGGACTCGTTCGGCGGCTTGGGGCCGCACCCGTCCCACGTGGTCACGCGCGAAGCAATTGAGCAGCTGTTTCTTGGTGCGGGGTTTGTCGATCCAGTAGACATCCTGTGTGGTGCGTACCACTGGGGATTTCTTATTCGCAAAAATGTGACAGAGGGCGCACACTAGTAGTATGATAAGACGCACTATATGAAGTGGACACCATTTCAACTCATCGTCACCGCTGTGTTTGGACTCTTTTTGCTGTTTGGTATCGCTATGTTCGCGTTGTATGGTGGTGCTGGCACCAACGGCGGCGTGGGGACGGTGGTGATCTGGGGTACGCTCGACACAATAGAGATAAACCATGTGCTCGACCATCTGCGCCAGCAGGACAAATCGTTTCAGAACGTGAGCTATGTACAAAAAGATGCGAGCACCTACGAGCAGACGCTTACCGATGCGATGGCGAGCGGCAGTGGCCCAGACCTCTTCTTTGTCTCACAGGATCAGGTCAGCTTTTTTGCAAACAAGATTACGTCTATCCCATATGCAACATTGTCGCAGTCGTCGTTTTCCAATGCGTACTTGGACGAGGGGCAGCTCTTTCTCACCTCGACAGGAGCGCTCGCGCTGCCGATCGCCATCGACCCGTTGGTGCTGTACTGGAACCAAGATTTGTTCGCGAGTGCGGGTGTGCCGCAGCCGCCGCAGTACTGGAGTGATGTGCTCAACACTGCTGCGCGCCTCACCTCGCTTGACGGAAACTCTAACGTAGTGCGCAGTGCCATCGCGCTTGGTGTCTGGACTAATGTCACTCACGCAAAGGAGATCCTCACCGCGCTGTTCTTGCAGGCGGGGGATACGATACTCTCAACCAGTCAGGGCGGCACGACTATCGTCTCGTTTGGTACGACGCCAATGGGTGCGACAGAAAACCCCGCCGCGTCTGCGCTCGATTTCTACACCGAATTCTCTAACCCGACCAAGCTCAGCTACACCTGGAACCGTTCGCTCCCACAGTCGATCGACGCGTTTACCGGTGGGACGCTCGCGATGTATATCGGCCTTGCCAGCGACTATCCTGGGCTCGCTGCGCGTAATCCAAACATCCACTTTGCTGTGGCGCCGCTACCACAGGTGCAGGGGAGCAATACACGCCTCACCTTTGGTGAGATGACTGGTGTCGCGATCGCGCGTACGTCGCAGAATCAAAAAGGCGCGCTCGCTATCGCGCAAAAATTGGCAAGTGTACAGGGTATCTCCGCGATGGTGACGCAAACCGCGCTGCCGTCGACGCGACGCGACGTGACCGAGGATACCTCTGCAAGCGCTGCGCAGACCGTTTTTACACAGTCGGCATTGATCTCGCGTGCGTGGCTTGACCCAGATCCTGCCGCAACCACGGGCATCTTCCAAACTATGGTAGAATCAGTATTAAGCGGCGCATCGCAGCCGATTACCGCAGTGGGTGACGCGCAGCAGGGGTTGCAGCTATTGCTTACGACCGGGGCCGTACACTAACCAAAAAGCCGTATGTCACCACTATCCTATCGAACGAGCAGTACCCTCCGCCGCGTCGCAGTCGGATATGCGGTACTGCTGTCTCCCTTGGTTGCTTTTGCTGCCGATACTTGCACCGGGACGAGCTGTACGCTGCAAAACCCGCTCAACGTTACCAGTATCTGTGGTCTGTTACAGGCGATACTCTCTGCGATACTCACCATTGGTACGCCGGTCGCGGTACTCTTTTTAATCTACGCAGGATTTAAGTTCGTTACCGCGCGCGGCAACTCCGAGGCGCTAGTAAAGGCAAGAGAGAATCTGCTCTATGTCTGTATCGGGATCGCGTTGTTTATCGGCGCGTGGGTGCTCGGTCAGATTATTGCCAACACGCTCAACCAGCTCGGCGTGCCGCTCATCGGGAATTGTCACTAACTCTTTCCATTTATGAACTTTCACTCCACATCTGCCACGCTTGCCAGCACGATCAACCTCTTGCTTGATCTGATTAATACTAGCATCCGGGCACTCTCAATCATCGCCTTATTGATCTTTATGTTGGGGGGTGTCCGCTATATCTGGGGTAGCTCCAACAAAGAAGGGCACGGCGCCGATAAAAAGTTGCTCATTTGGGGCGTGGTATCTATGTTCGTACTCTTTTCGCTGGGTGGATTGGTGCGACTGATCGAGATCGCGTTCCTAGGAGGTGCGCTCAACTAGCCATTAATATTATCCACACCCGCCACTTGTGTCTCCCGGTATGCTTGCTACAATCAACCTATAATCCTTAATTTGAGCTATGAAAAAAACAGCACTTGTCAGCGCAGCACTTCTCGCTCTTCCGTTCGTCGTGTCCGCACAGGGTAACCTCTCAAATATTGGTACGCTCGTTGGATCGTTCGGGACGATAGCAAACATGGCTATCCCGATTATGATCACGGTAGCGCTTCTCTTCTTCTTCTGGGGCTTAATCACGTACGTCAGGGGTGCTGGTGAGGACAAAGGAGAAGGTAAGAAGATTATGCTCGGTGGTATTGCCGCCCTCTTTATCATGGTTTCTATCTGGGGTATTGTCGGGTTTGCACAGTCGGCACTCGGTATCAACAATGTCCAGACTGTTACCTCTCCACGCGTTCAGTAATATACGCGCTGTTGAGATACGCTCTCGCTTGCTATGTCCACCGCCACTCTGAGTCCCGCAGCACTCGCCAGCAAGGTGGCGAGTGTCATCATCCAGCCGCTAGTGATCCTGTTGGTCGGGATCGCAGTGCTGGTGTTTGTCTGGGGTGTTATCGAGTTCCTGATAGATCTAAACAGCGGCGCTGAGATACAGAAAGGGAAGGATCACATGATCTGGGGTGTTGTCGGCATCTTCGTAATGGTCTCCGCGGTCGCTATCTTTCAGATCATCCAAAATACCATCAACTCGTTTTAGGTTTCCCTCGCACGTACGTTTTCGAAGACAAAAAACGGTTTTCAGAGTACAATGGCGAGCATGCCCTCGTGGCGGAATTGGTATACGCGCGTGGCTTAGGACCACGTCCCGAAAGGGTTAGAGGTTCGAGTCCTCTCGGGGGCACAAAACGAAGGAGCTGGATGCGAGCGTGTCCAGCTCCGTTGTTGCCCTATCTTTTCTTCTGATTCGCCCGATAGAACAGGGTTGGGGTGAGGACGAGGGTGAGGACAATCGCGAAAGTGAGGCCAAACATCACGGCGAAGGCGAGCGGTCCCCACATCCCGCCTGCGCCTGCGAGTGGGATCATGCCGATCACCGTGGTTACTGTAGTGAGGAATATCGGGCGCAGGCGCGTCGCTGCCGAGTCGACGACAATATCGAGGATCGGCTTGTTTGGTGTCTCGTGCAGATGATGGATCATCGAGTCCATCAGGATAATCGCGTGGTTGATGATGACACCGCCAAGTGCGATAAAGCCCAGCAGCGAGGGAAAGGAGATCGGCTGTCCAGTGAGCGCTAAGCCGTCGAGCACACCGATAAGCGACAGTGGCACGATCATTAGGAGGTACAGTGTGTAACGCACCGAGTTAAACGAGATAATCAGTATCATAAACATCAAGACCAGTCCCGCGACCAGCGCGAGCAACATTTCTTGAAACGACGTGTTGACGTCCTGGCTCTCGCCGCCGTAGGAGACGGTTACGCCTGCGGGCAGATGTAGTTCGCCAATGCGCTTTTGGAACGCGGCGACCACTGCTGCGGTGGTTGTTTTATCATCGGGGTAGGCGGAAAGTGTTTCGATGCGCTTTTTATCTTTATGTGCGATGCTCGTATTGCTAAGTGCGAGCGAGTCTTGGAGGACAGATCCGAGCAGCACCGACTGTGTCGCGCCTTGGATGCTGATATTTTTAACGGTGTCGATTGAGGTCTCGGCGGTCTTCGACGGGTCGGTCGAGTTGGGGTTGAGCTGCATCTTGACCACGACGTCGATGGTCTGTGTTGGTTGCGTGATCGTCGTCGCTTTGGTGCCATTAATCGCGGCGCGCAAGGTTTGCGCAACCTGTGCCGTCGAGAGCCCAGCCGCCGCCGCCTTGGCGCGGTCGATAGCGAGGTCAAACTCGGTGCCGTTGCTCTTGGTGGTCGAGTCGATATTGGTCACATGTGGGATTGTCGAGAGCAGCTGTTTGCCCGCGTCGGTTGCGGTGACCAGCTGCTGTAGATTGTCGCCCGTAAACTGGATTTGGATCGGCGCGCCGGATGATGGCCCGTTGTTTGGCTGGAGCACCTGCACGGTGGCGTCGGTGATGACCGCGAGCTTTTGTTGCAGCTCGGCGACCACCTGCGTGCTCGTCTCGGGGTGCCCGACTGGTAGGTTGACGGTGATGTTTGCCTCGTTGCTGCCGGAGGCGGAGCTCCCGCTGAGCGCTGAGCTTTGGCCAACCGTGGTGACAAACGACGAGATATTTTTGTCCGTGTAGAGAATCTCCTCGACCTCGCGCACGACAAGGTCGGTCTGTTCCAGCATCGTGCCCTGCGGCTTCTCGATGTTGATATACACGTAGTCGACGCTGCTCTGGGGGAAGAAGATCGCCTGCACGAGCCCGCTCACTGGCAAGAGGAGCGACAAGACAAACAGTCCCGCGAGTGTGCGGATAAATATCCGCTGCCACTTGGTGTTGAGGAGTAGTGCGCGCAGTTTCTCTTTATACCAAAGCGTCGCTCGTTCGGTGTATTCCTCCTGCTTTTTCTCCAGCTTGTTTGGCTCTGTCTTGGTAAAGAGCACCGCAATGACGGGCACGATGCCGAGCGCCACGACGATCGATGCGAGCAGCACAAAGATCAATGTGTAGGGGATTCCGGCGATAAATTTGCCGATGATGCCGGTGATAAAAAAGAGTGGTGCAAACACGGCAACGGTCGCCATGGTGCCAGCGATGAGTGGCCATGCATAATCCTTAAGCGTCGCTCGAGCCGCCGAAAGTGCGTCACCGTAGGTGGACGTGCGCGCATGGATTGCCTCGGTGATTACGATGCCCGAGTCGACGAGGATACCGACCGCGAGGATCAGCGAAAAGAGGCTGATAAAGTTGAGTGTATTGCCCGTGAGGTACAATCCGATAAACGCGATCAGGAAGGAAATGGGGATTGACAACGCTGCGATGATCGACTCACGCCAGCCAATGGTAAAGAGGAGTACGATGATGACGAGTGCAACCGTCTCGAGCCCCGTCTTGGAGAGGTCGCCGAGCTGCTTGCCGACCTGCACGCCCTGGTCGGTCGAGGGCGATATCAGCACGCTGAGCCCCGCAAGGGACGTACCCTGGAGCGTCGCCACTTCTTGTTTGACAGCCGTCGATACTCCTTGGATGCTCGCGCCGGTCTGCTTGTATACGAGCAAGGTGATCGCGTTGCTGCTCGGCTTGTCACTGACGCTCACGCGCGAGTAGGTGGTCGCGGGCGCGAGACCGTTTGAGACGTTTGCGATGTCGCGCAGGTAGACCGGCACGCCACCGCGGCTCCCGACCGCGATGCCTGCAATCTCGGCTGGGTCGGTGATACCGCCTTTAAAGTTGACTGCATACTTGACGCCGTCCATCGAGATGCTGCCGGCGGGCGACGCCGCGTTTGCTGCACCGATAGCAGAGACAACGTCAGTGATCCGCAGCCCATACTGAGCGAGATGGTCTTTGTTGATGATCACGTCGACCTCGGGGTCGGGAACGCCAGCAACGCTCACACTCGACACGCCGTGGATCGTCTTTAAATCATCCGAAAGTGTTTTACCAAGCGCAGAGAACTCGGTTGCTGTGCGGTCGCCCGCGACCGAGATTGTGATGATCGGCTGGTCGTTAAAACTGAGCTTGGTCACCTGAGGGGTCATCGCGTCGCTGGGTAGATCAGGTTCTGCCTTCGCGACCGCGTCGCGCAGGTCTTGGATCGACTGGTTGACGTCCGCATTCGCATCAAACTGCACGACGATCGACGAGATGCCGCTGCCAGAGGATGAGGTGACGGTGTCGAGATTATCAAGATTCTCTATTTTGTCCTCGAGCTTGTCGGTCACTAAAGTCTCGGTGTCTTCGGCAGAGGCGCCGGGGAAGGTAGTCGTGACGATCCCGTAGGGGATCACAATCGACGGCGAGTTTTCCTTGGGGATCTGCAGCACCGCAAACGCGCCCACGATAACGAGCGTTACGATACAGACGTAACTAAATTGGCGCTTATCGAGAAAAAAGTTCCATACGGGTAGCATATATGTTTTCGGTGGTGCTATTGCGTGTCGACGACGACGGTGTCGCCGTTGCTGAGGCCTCGCGCGTCGGTGACGATGTCGGTATCAGCGGTGACTCCCGACAGGACGGTCACTTGGTCGCCCACCACGGGGCCAATGGTAATCGCTTGCGCAGCGAGCGTGCTGCTCGCAACCGTAAAGACCACCGGACCCTGCGGCGTGATCTTGACCGACGCGAGAGGGATCAGGACTGTCTTTGCGGCAGCAATAGTCGAGGTCGCTGCGGTTGTTTTGATCGCGCGGTCGAGCGAGACGGTCACATCCTCGCCGTCGGTGAGCGAGCTCTGATCGCCCGTGATGCCGACTTTTATCTCAATTTTATTTGTCGTCGGGTCGAGGGCTGGCGCAATAGAGACGATCGTCCCTGCGACCGCACCCTCGATCGTCACCTTGCCGCCGACCGCGAGCGTCTTGGCGTCCTCGGGTGTGACGTACGTCTTAACCTCAAGCGCGCTCGGGTTAGAGACCACCGCGACTTGCGACGACATCGAGACAAAGTCGCCCTGCGATACTGGCAGGCTGATAATGGTGCCAGAGATAGGGCTGCGCACAAGGGTTTTTTCCAAGTTTGCTTTCGCTGCATTGAGCGCACCAAGCGCCTGCTTGACGTTTGCGGTTGCGGCTGCGAGGTCGGCGCCCTGCCCAGTGGTGCCGCCGGTCGCGTACTGCTGGTTGGCAATCGCGCCGCCAGAAACGGCTGCATCGTAGGCGGTCTTTGACCCTGCGAGCGACGACACGGAACCGATTACCGCCGAGCGCCCCGCAGATACCGACGCCTGTGATGCACTAATCGTACTTGCAGAGACGCCTGTAGTGGGGATTGCTTTCGTGAGCGCGGTGCCAATATTGTTAAGCAGCGTCTCGACTGTACCTGCGTCAGTGACAAGTGTGGTGATATTGCTGTCGATGTCTGATGTTGTGCCAAGTGCTGCGACTAGTGCTGCATCATTTGCCAAAAGTATTTCGACCTGCGCACGCTCGGATTGGACGGTGACGACAAGTTGCGAGTCGGTGGTAGTGAGGTTGAAGAGTGGCGAGCTGCCACGCGGGTTGGTAAAGAGTGCGTCTGCCTTGTTGTGTATCGCATCATCCATCACCGCGTAGGCGCTTTGCATCGTGCTGATTGCGGTCAGGTGCGCGTTGATAACGCTCTGTGTTGCTTGGTCTTGCGAGAGGTTGGCGATGCTGGTGCCGCTGCCGCTCGCCTTGGCGAGTGCCGCCTGTGCCGCCTCGTATGCACCTTCGGCCTGCTGGACAGCCGCATGCTGAGAGCTGTTTTCAAACGTGGCGATCACTTCGCCTGCGCCCACATGGTCGCCGAGCGACACGGCAAGTGATGTGGTCTCGCCCGAGGTCTGCGCGAGGATGGTCGCTTCGCTGAGCGACGTCACGATGCCAGTCGTCGAGAGTGGCTCAGACGGCGCAGAGAGCCCCGCGACCGATGATACCTGCACGTGCGTCACGGCGGCGGGTGTGCTCGCGGTCGTCGCCGAGCGAGTCAGCACCTGCACTCCAACCACTACAGCCACCACCAACACCACCGCGCCGCCAATACTCCACACTTTCGGCAACCGTCGAATCTTGTTCCAGATGTTCCGCATATCTCCTAGTGTACAATATTTAGGCTTTTATAACTACATATACGCTGAGTCTTGCCTCTTGGGTTCTACAATATTGGATATGAATCTGCTGGAGTACTAAAAGATAGTGCTAGACATGGAGAAGACACTCCTGCCGATGAAATCACCTGCTTCTGGGGTCAGAGCCGTTCATGCGCGGCTCGAACCTATAAAAGATACGATGACACAAAGCGATTTTGAGGAAATCTACACCAAGAATACTGCTCTGTCCGCCCACCAGGGCTCGAACCTGGGACCATCTCCTTAAGAGGGAGTTGCTCTACCAACTGAGCTATGGGCGGATTACTATGGGCACAGAGAACATCACTAAAATACTACAGAAACGCAATACTCACAAGAACGTTTCTGTACTGGTGCCGGGGGTGGGACTTGAACCCACAAGAGCAAATGCTCACAACATTTTAAGTGTCGCGCGTTTACCGATTTCGCCACCTCGGCGTCTAATGTTTCTACCACGATGCGTTGGTTGTAGACTGTGGCAATTCGGACAGAGGATTTGCAAGTTCTCTAAACGATTGTCGTGTCGGTCACCATTGATATGGTCTAGCTCCACTGGTACTCTACCGTCTTTTGATACTTCTGCCCAGCCACACTGCTCACATTTTGGTTCTTCAGTTCCTGTTGAGAATAAACGAAGTTTAAGTTTATAGCTTTGAAAAGTGCTATTTTGCAGGAGTATCTCCTCGATTGGTATAACAGGTTCTCTCGGAATAATTGTTCCTTTGCGCCATCCCATTCCAGTGAAATGGGATGTGTCGAGTTTCACATGAATAAGTGCGTTCTCGTCCCACCTTTTCTTCCTCATGCAAACATTCTACCAATCGGTAGACTCGCGGGCTGTAGTTATCAGCATGGCTACCATTACATCACCCCAGCGCATCATAGTTTTACCACGATGCAACGATAGAGGGAATCGGTCACCGGTTCGCTTCCCGACACGCAGAGCGCGCAGGCGCTGTGCGTCTGTGGAGGCCACGGCGGGAATCGAACCCGCGTATAAAGGTTTTGCAGACCCACGCCTTACCACTTGGCTACGTGGCCTTCGTAGCTCTGCGGCCTCGCAGAGCGAAGGAGGCCGTGGCCGGAGCTACATCAGGCACCTGTACACTCTACCGCGAAACGGTGCTCTTAGGAATGGTCGCTGGTTAACTCGTCGAGGCGCTGGCGGTTTTTCTCGCCACGGTCGATCATAAACTCGATATGCGGAGGGAAGGCGCCGCGCACCCGCTTGCGAAAGAAGTCGGCGAACTCGCGGCGATTACGATTGGCAAACGAGAGCGCCTGCGCCTCGGCAGAGTCGGGGAATGCGGTAAAGTAGATGCTGCCGCTCTTGGCGTCGTCGGAAACATGCGCGTTGGTCACCGTGATCAGCGTCTGCCGCCCCGCTTCGCGGGCAAAAAACTCGCCGGCGACGTCCTGCAGCGCCGCGCGTATTTTTTCGTTTCTGATTGACATAGTATGTGTAAAAAGGGTGAGAACGTGTCGCTTTGATTACTTGAAGACGACCTCAAACGCGACCAAGTAATCGCCTGCGGCTGGCTCGACCTGCGTGCGCAGCATCGCACCGAACTCGGCTCCTGCCTCGACCTTTTTTGCCGCCGCTTTTTGGCTCTGCAGGCTGATGATGGCACCGCGCCCGAGCTCGAGGTCGCGCCGCATGAGTTTAATCTCTGCACCGTCGGCAATGAGACCCTCCTCGACCTTGCCGCCCACCACAACACGCCCCTTTGTTGCGCTAAAGATCTTGAGGATCTTCGCCGAGCCGGTGGTCTCCTCGCCATGCTCGCGCGGTCGCCGAGCCGCCACCTCTGCCGCGAGCCACTCGGTCAACTGGTAGATGATCTCAAACACCATGATAGTCACGCCGAGGCGCTCTGCCACGTCGCGCGCCTCCTTCTCGACCTTGACGTTAAAGCCGACGACGATGCCGCCGAGCTTGCCGCCCGCCACGAGCTTGACATCATTCTCCGAGATTGTGCCCACCCCGCGACTGACGACACGCACCTCGAGCCGCTCGTCCTTGGGCATCGCGTCGATTTCATGCACCACCGCGTCGCCCGTGCCCAAGAAGTCGGTTTTAATGACGATGGGTAGCGTGACGGGCTGCTTTTCTTCGCCTGGAGAGGCAACGGTGCCGCGAGCATTCGTCCGCTGTGCTGCGGTGCTGAGTCGTTCTGCACGTGCTTCGGCAACATCTTGCTCCGCCTGTTTTTTTGTTTCGACGACGCGCCAGGTGGCACCAACCGCGGGGAGCGATGAGAAGCCGACCACTCGCACGGGGCTGCCGGGTAGTGCCTCTTTACTATTCTTGCCGAGGTAGTTCTCCATAATGCGCACCGGCGCCAGGCTCTCGCCGGAGACAATATACTCGCCGCTCTCGATACTACCGTTTTGGACGATAAGTGTCGCGGTGTTCCCGCGCTTTGGGTCGACATGTGCCTCGATGACTAGCCCCTCGCCAGGGCAAGACGGGTCGGCGGAAAGTCCCTCGAGCTCGGCTGCCAGGAGAATCAGGTCGAGCAGCTCGGGGATACCCTCGCCGGTCTTGCTGGAGATCGCGACAAACGGCACGTCTCCACCAAGCCCTTCGAGGTAGACGCCGTGCTCAAGCAGTGACATCTTTGCTTTCTCAATGTGTGCTGCAGGTTTGTCGATTTTGGTGAGCGCGACGATATAGGGTTTCTTTGTCTCTTGGATCAACTTCAATGCTTCGATTGTCTGCTGTTTAACGCCGTCCTCGGCAGAGACAATAAGAATCGCGACGTCAGCGACCTCGAGCCCGCGCGAGCGCATCGCCTCAAATGCGGCGTGCCCTGGGGTATCCAAAAAGGTGATGCGATAGGATTGCTTGTTCTCGGTCGACACATGCTCCGCCTCGTAGGCAGAAAGATGCTGCGTGATGCCGCCCGCCTCGCCCGCGACGGTGTTGCTCTTGCGGATATAATCAAGCAGCGTCGATTTGCCGTGGTCGATATGCCCCACCACTGCCACAATGGGTGGTCGCGTCTGTTGTCCGATAGAAGGGGTGCGCCCCTCGTGTGTAGGGTTGGTGGTAGTCATGGTGTGGTTGGAATAGATGCATCATGCGGTTTTCCGCGGTTTGTGTTCGATTTTATGCTCGGCGATGGATTGCCTTGCCTTTTCTATCGCGGCGTTCTCCTCCTTCGTGAGTTCGTAGGTAGAGATGCTGTTTTCGATAGGCTTAGCGTAGACGCCGACTCGGTCGCGTGCGTACAGCGTTGAAAGTACCACGCCGCTGTGCCCCTCGTCAAGAAAGGCGATCGCGAAGCTCTGGTTCCCGCTGCCGCCACTCTCGGCGAAGGGGTTAAATCGCACCATCCCGTAGCCCTGGAGGCTGCCGCGCAGGCGCAACTCGGCGTATTTGAGATACTGCTCCAGCTCGGTACGGAAGGTCTGCAGCTCTTTCATGTCGCGCGCAAGGATGGTCACGCTCTCCTCTATAGAACCGTTGCGCCCCAGTGCCAGCCGCATAAAGCGCCACCGAATCGCGAGCAACAAAAACACCGCGACGATACTCAGTACAAGCGCCGCAAGTGCCACATAGGGCGCTGCAAGAATAATCCACACATGCGCGCGCTCAAGCAGCGGTGACTGAGCGATAGATGCAAAGTCCATGCCATCCAGTATATACTGAAGGAATGCTGAAAGCGAACGAAAAAAGAAAAAAGGTGTCAGGTACCTTTTTCTGATAAAAAGTAAAAGGTACCTGACACCTTAAAATATTTATGAACATTCCTATACAAGAATTTGGCATCACGAGAGCGAATGAAGAGCGGCGTGATGGCGGCTGCGCCGTTGTGTACGACCCTGTTGCACAGCGTTACGCGGTTGGGTTGCGCGAGGATGGTCTGTATATTTTGTTTTCAGGGGGAGTTGCTGATGGCGAGGATATGACCGAGGGTATTTTGCGCGAGGTCCGTGAGGAAAGCGGGCTCCACGACTTTGCACATGTTGAAAAAGTGGCCGATGCTATCGCGCACTATTATCACAAGAGTAAGAATGTGAATCGCGTCGCACACGCAACCTGCCTGTTCGTGGTGTTGTAGAGTGCTGATCTTGTTCCGACACAGCTTGAGGCGCATGAACGTTTTACTCTTGCATGGGCGACGGCTGACGAGCTCGTTGCTAATTGGCATGCGCACAACGTCGAGCATGGCCTAGATCACTGGTTGTATTTCTTCGACCTTGCACGAGTTCGTGTCTCTGCGCTTGAAGAAAAAGGTACCTGACACCTTTTCCCAAATAAAGGTGTCAGGTACCTTTATTGTGATATACTATATCTGTATGGGCAGAGCGCTGCGCACCGATGTTGGTGGTCAAGTCTATCACGTACTTAATCGTGCGAACGCACGTGCAACTATTTTTGCAAAGAAGGCAGATTATGAATCGTTTGAAGCGATTCTTGAGGAAGCAAAAGAGAAGGCTGGTATGCGAATACTTTCATACTGTGTTATGCCCAACCATTGGCATTTGGTGCTGTATCCAAGACAGGATGGTGACCTTGCGAAGTTTGTAAACTGGCTCACGTTGACGCATACACAGCGTTGGCACGCGGCGCATGATACTGTCGGGCAAGGACATGTGTATCAGGGGCGGTACAAATCTTTCTTGTGCGAAGAGGATGCGCATTTTATACAACTCGTGCGATATGTTGAGCGAAACCCCTTGCGTGCGAGGTTAGTTGCGCGTGCGGAAGATTGGCAGTGGGGGAGTCTGTGGCGACGTTTGCACGGGACGCCTGCACAGAAAAAGCTGCTCGATGAGTGGCCAGTACCCATGCCGAAGGGATATGTGCAGTTGGTACATGAACCGCAGTCGTCGGATGAGGTGGATGCGATGCGTGCATCTATCAATCGAGGTAGTCCATACGGTTCGGATGGGTGGCGGAGTAATGCTATACAGAAGTTTAACCTTGAGGCGACATTGCGACCGCGCGGAAGACCGAAAAAAGGTACCTGACACCTTTTATCAAGTGGTATATACTGAAGGAATGCTGAAAGCGAAGCGATTGTACCTTGATGCGGCGGCGGCTACGCCGATTTCGACGCGGGCAAAAAAAGAGTTGGTACGCTTGCTTGATGTCTATGGCAACGCGGGTGCGCTCCACCATGAGGCGATCGAGGCAAAGCGAGAGCTCGAGGCAGCGCGCGCAGCGATTGCCGAGGCGATTGGTGCGCATCCCGACGAGATTATTTTTACTGCGAGCGGGACTGAAGGGAACAATCTGGCTATCGAGGGCATTCTGCGACCACTGTTGATTGAACATGGTGAGCTGCATGCGGTCACGACCGCAATCGAACATATGTCGGTCATCGAGCCGCTGCGCGCGCTCGACTACGCGGGGTTGTACACCACCGAGTTGCCCGTCGACCACGAGGGACGCATCTCGACCAAAGCGCTCGAAGAGGCGATTAACGACGAAACAGTGTTCGTGTCAGTGCAGTTGGTTAATAGCGAGATAGGCACTGTGCAGCCGCTGCGCGACATTGCGAAAGTAATTCGCCGCGTACGAAAAAATCGAGGCGAGACCTCGAACCAATTGCCTTTGTATATACATTGCGATGCGTCGCAGGCACCGCTGTGGCTGCCGCTCGCAGTCGACTCGCTTGGCATTGACCTGCTCACGCTCGACGCGCAAAAAGTTGGTGGCCCAAAGGGGATTGGTGCGCTGTATGTGCGCCGAAAGACGAGCATCGAGCCCGTCATTCGCGGCGGTGTGCAGGAGTTTGGGCTGCGGGGTGGGACACCAAACGTACCGCTCGCAGGCGCGTTTGCGGTGGCGCTTACCGATGCGGCAAAGGGAGTCGAAGCGCGCGCGGTAAAGGTGGCGAAGATTCGTGACGCGCTGTGGTGTGCTATCCAACGCGCGGTGCCCGATGCGGTGCTCAATGGTCCCGAACTCGGTGATCGTCGGGTCGCAAACAATTTAAATATTTCTATACCAGGGCTGGAGGCAGAGATGGGTGTCTTGGCGCTTGATGCGATGGGCATTGCCGCCTCGACACGCTCGGCCTGCAAGACCGACGACATCGAGCCGTCGCATGTGATCGCCGCCCTCGGCACACCAAAAGAACTCGCCCAGACTGCTATCCGTTTTGCGTTGCTGCCAGAGGCGAAAAGTGCCGATATGCCCCGCGTCGCGACCGCTCTTGCTGAAATTGCAAAAAGGTATCGAAACGTTGTATAATAAGCCCAATGGATCTTGAGCAACTCACTAAACATCAGATAACACTTCTCATGCTCTTGGTGAGCTTTGTGACATCCATTGTGACTGCGATCGTTGTTGTGTCCTTGATGAGCAAAGCACCCACCTCGGTCACCCGTACGATCAACCAAATCGTCGAGCGTACCGTCCAGACCGTTGCGCCAAGCCAGAACCAAGGGGCAACAGTCGTCACGACTGAGAAAACAGTCGTTGTCAATAGCGACGACCTTGCCGCAAAGTCGATTGCACAGGTGCAAAAGAGCATCATTCGCGTCGTAGTACGCGGCGGGAAGACACTGATCACGCGCGGAGTGCTCGTTGACGGGAAGGGGACTGGGATCACCGACGCTGGCGTGCTCGATGTGTCGGGTGCAGATATGTTTGACGCGATTCTCCCCGATGGGACACGAGTGCCTTTGACGGTGCGCACCGCTGTCGGTACCTCGACCCCGCTTGCCGTTGTCGACGTCGCGGTTGGTACCTCGACCGGCTGGGCGCCTGCGAAGCTTGCTGATGCGTCAAAACTGCAGCTTGGTCAAAGTGTCATTCGTATCGACGGTGTCGGAGGCGATTCTGTCGCCGAGGGGGTTGTCTCGACGCTTCCCACGAGAGATACGCAAAGCGAGATAGAATCGACGGTGTTGTCGATGACTCCTGGAGCGGTACTGTTTACTCTGTTTGGTGAGGTGATCGGCATCGCGACCGACACGCTCGCTGCAAGTCCCAACCAGTACACCGTCATCACGCTACCCACCACAAGTACTGCAACCAGCAGCATATCAAAACCATCAAACTAACAGCAGCTAACCAGTATCTGTATGCCACCATTCAATCACTTCACCACTAAAGCAAAAGAGGCAGTTCGCCGCGCGCACGAGCTGGCGGTTGAACGTGGGCAAAATCAGGTGAGCCCGACGCATCTGCTCTGCGCGTTGCTCCTGCAGGAGGAGAGCTTGGTCGCCTCGGTGCTCGACAAGCTCGAGATCGACAGTCTGCTGCTCACGGATACCATTCTTGAAACGCTCGAGGGGACGCCGGGCGGCTCGGTACTATCGCCGTCCTATCAGCTGTACCTCACGCCAGAATTGGTGCAGGCGCTAGAGCGCTCGGCAAAGGTGGCGACCGAGCTGCACGACGAGTTTGTCTCGACCGAGCATTTGTTTATTGCACTGCTCGACGTGCCAGGGAGTGCGCGTGACACGCTCAACCGCTTTCGCATCACGCGCGAGTCGGTGCTGCGTGCGCTCAGTGAGCTGAAGAACGCCAAGCACACGCCATCGGCGGATGTCAAAAAGTTTCGTGCACTGGCAAAGTACACACGCTCGCTCACCAAGCTTGCCGCCGAGGGCAAGCTCGACCCAGTCATCGGCCGCGACGAGGAGATCCAGCGCGTCATCCAGATCCTCTCGCGCCGCACCAAAAATAATCCGATTTTGATCGGCGAGGCAGGTGTCGGCAAGACCGCGATCGCCGAAGGGCTCGCAGCGCGTATCGCCACCGGCGACGTGCCCGAGTCGCTCAAGGATAAAGACCTCGTGTCGCTCGACTTGGGTGCCTTGATTGCTGGCACCAAGTACCGCGGCGAGTTCGAGGAGCGGCTCAAGGCGATCATGAAAGAGATCGAGCGCTCCGAGGGCAAGGTGCTGCTCTTTATCGACGAGATTCACACGATGATCGGCGCTGGCGGCGCCGAGGGTTCGATGGATGCGAGCAATATGCTCAAACCCGCCCTCGCCCGCGGCGACCTGCATGTGATCGGCGCGACCACGCTGCGCGAGTATCAAAAGCACATCGAGCGCGACCCTGCGTTCCAACGCCGCTTCCAGCCGGTGCATGTGCTCGAACCTGCGATCGACGATGCGGTCGCCATTATGCGCGGGCTCAAAGAAAAGTACGAGCTCTTCCACGGCGTGCATATCACCGACGACGCGCTTATCGCCTCGGTGCAACTCTCGTCCCGCTACATACCCGACCGCTTTTTGCCCGACAAAGCAATCGATTTGATTGACGAAGCATCATCGGCGCTGCGCATCTCGCTCGAGAACAAGCCCCCAGCGCTGGAGGATGCCCATCGCAAAATCATGCGCCTCGAAGTCGAACGCGAGGCATTGAAAAAAGAAGCTGCCGAGCCAATCCAAAACGGCGTCGAGACCTCCGCCTACAAGCGCACGAAGGAAATCGAGCGCGAGATTGCCGAGCTCAAAGAGAAGACCAGCGAGCTGGAGCTCAAGTGGAAGAACGAGAAGCAAACACTGCTCGACATTAAAAATATTAAAAAAGAGCTGGAGGGGCTGCGCATGGAGGCGGATGCTGCCGAAAGCTCTGTCGACCTCGCGCGCGCGGCAGAGATCCGCTATGGCGAGATCCCCATGCTCGAGAGCGATCTCGACACCAAAACCAAGCGATTGAAAAAGCTGCAGAGCACGCGCCGTATCTTGCGGGAAGAAATCGCCGAGACCGACATCGCCTCGATTGTGTCCAAATGGACAGGCATCCCTGTCTCGCGAATGCTCGAGGAGGAGGCAGAAAAACTTTCGCGCATCGAAGAGGTGTTGCAGTCGCGCGTGGTGGGGCAACACGAGGCGGTGCAAAAAGTTGCCGACGCGGTCAAACGCTCGCGCGCAGGCATCGCCGACCCCAACCGCCCCATTGCATCCTTTATGTTCCTGGGGCCAACCGGCGTCGGCAAGACCGAGCTCACGAAAGCGCTTGCCGAGTTTATGTTTAACGACGACAAGTCGCTCATCCGCGTCGATATGTCAGAGTATATGGAGAAGCACTCGGTGTCGAAGATTATCGGCGCGCCGCCAGGGTACGTCGGGCACGAGGAGGGTGGCGCGCTCACCGAGCTGGTGAGGCATCGCCCCTACTCGGTGCTGCTCTTCGACGAGATCGAGAAGGCGCACCCAGAGGTGTTTAACATCCTGCTCCAGGTGCTCGATAACGGTACGCTCACCGACGCCAAAGGTCGCCGCGTCAACTTCCGCAACACGATTATCGTGATGACCAGCAACATCGGCGCGCAGTACATCGACAAGATGGAGCAACTCGGCTTCTCGGTCGGAGGCACGAGCGATACGCACAATTACCAGATGGCGAAGGAGCGCGTGCAACAGTCTCTCAAGGAGCACTTCCGCCCCGAGTTCCTCAACCGCATCGACGAAATCATCATCTTTAACATCCTTTCGCACGAGGCGATTAAAGAGATTGTCGGCATCCAGGTCAAGGAGGTGGTCAAGCGCTTGGCGCAGAAAGATATCACGCTCAACCTCACCCCCGCGGTGTACGACTACCTCGCCAAGCAGGGCTACGACCCACACTATGGCGCGCGCCCGCTACGCCGGCTGATCCAAGACAAGATCCTCACCAAAGTAGCGAGCTTGATGGTCGGCCGCGGCGTGCTCTCGGGCGGCATGGTCACGGTGGATATCAAACCATCCCGACCAAACGACGCGACAGCAAAAGAAAATACTCCTGTCGAGTTTACCTTCGATGTACGCAAAAGCGCGGCACGCACGCGCGTCAAATCCCCGCTGCAGGACGTTGTGGTAGGGTAGGAGACCGTTCTCTAACTCGCTCCGGTGCTATACTAGCTCTATGCGTGGACGTCTGTTTCGCACTATTTTTCCAGCAATCATAATCGCTGCATTTTTGTTGTGCAGTGTCGGGCACGCGGTGATTTCTGGTATGTTTATGTCCGACATGCCGATGCACGAGCATCAAGACTCTGGACAGTCTGGAGGGATGACGTATCAGGATCATTACGCACAGATGACCAGCGTGCCGCGGTGGGCGCTCGTGCTTTCAATGCTCGCGCTCGTATTGCTGTTTGTATTACTCTTTTTAACTAAGTCCACACCCGGCTTCGCGATTTCGAGAGGGTTCGTGTCGTGGCTCTACGCTCGCCCGCCAGACCTTGTCCGTTGGTTAGCACGTAACGCCCTTAGTCCGCCTTGGCGAGTAGTCCTCTAGATTACTCATCTATTCTTCGCATCATCTCATGACAATGACTCACTATATGGAGCTGCTTGCCACCGCACAGCCGTGGCACTTGCTCTTGTTTATGGCAGTTCCGGTTATCCTTGCAGAAACAATCGCGATCAGTGAGCTGTACTTGCTGTTTACGCGCAACTTCTCTGGTGCGGTCGCACATCTGAGCCACTACTGTGGCATATTTGCTGGCGCGTACTTCTTGGGCGTGTTCGTGTATCTACTGCTCAACGCGGTGTTGCCGCTTACCACGGGCGGCGGGTGGCGCGGCCCTGCCGACATAATCGCCGTACTCTTCTATCTTGCGGGCGTTGTCCCGCTCGGCGGCATCGCGCTCTTGGAGGTTGGTGTGTTGGGAAAAGGTCGTGACGCCGAAGGTCGCCTCAAACTGCACGCGACCTTTGTTGCACTGTTTCTCGTCGTCGCGCACGTGGCGATGATCTTCGGCATGCTCAATCCCGAGATACTTGGTTGGACACCGCTCCCTGCACTGCCTGTGCAAGCAGCACCAATGCAGATGTAGTTCACTCGGGAGAGATTCCTCAAACAACTTGTTGCCGCCAAGTACCGAAAGGGAAAGGCGGCAACTTTTTGTCTAGAACGTGCTTATCTCCGCCTCGTGCTCTTGCGCCTCCTTCCACAAAACGCGCATTACGTCAGCAAAATCAGTATGGGCTGCAACAGCGTCTTCGTACACTCTCTTGAAATACTCAGTCATGCTAACATCACCAACTTTGATAGCAGCAAACGAGCTGTAGCCCCATTTGGTCGGATGTATTAACTCGTGCAACATTGGGTGACATTGCAAAATAATCTGCACGATAATTTCGCTCAGTCGCCACACCAGATGCGAGTTACCATAGGTTTCTGGTCCCATCTCGGGGAACACTTCGCTCCATTTCTTAAACCAGAGAAAATGCAAAATTTCGTGCGCAGAGTTTTCTATCAACTGCGGCATATTCTTGTAGCCGACGCAAAATGAGTAGGTATCTAAATATCGTGGAAAGACCGGCTGTACACAGATATATCCAACAATGGTCGGATGTTCGGTTGGCCACTCGGTTTGAAAGTGTTCAGACAGAGCGCGCAAATAGTCCGAGCTGATTTTGTCCCATTCTTGCGGCAAATTTTGCAGACACCGCTCCATCTCGTCTTTGTTCCATGCGTGGAGCTTGCTTGCAAACTCGCGACATTTTGCATGAGCATCTGCTTCGTCTTTTGCTTCTGCCACCAAGGGCAACAGTTCTGGGTACACACGGTTGAGTAGATTGTGCCAACGCGCTCGGTCGCCTTGCAGAAAGTAGGCAAACAGGTCGGCTTCTCGATCGAGTGAGGATATCTCAAACCGCACTTGGGGTATAAAAGGCATGGTCATCGTTTCCATTCGGTCAGGTGCGGTGAGAAGTCTACTTGATAGTCGGGAATGCCAAGCGAGATGCCATATGCGGTTGCAGCATCATACTGCACCTTGTCGGAGCGGTCGGTGATATGGAACACTTTGTTGGTGTAGATAATATAATGCTCGGTGTCTGTCTTGAAATCTGCATACCAGTTGTGCTCGCGGTCGAGTGCGGCAGCGATGCTGTTGGCAATAGTAGCTGTGTTTGCTGCAGGAACGCGCACCGTATGCATTGTCCACTGCGTGATCCATGGTGTCTTGTGTTCTTCGGTCACTGGCTCAGCCGTGGTGGAGATAGTTTCCACATCTGTGAGCACCGACGTATCCGCCAAGCTTTCTTCGATAATGATGCCCTCAAAATCCATGCTCACAGTATACCAGAAAGAGTGGGCACTGGGATTCGGTCAAGCGCTCGAAGTTGCGCCGTCGCGCAGCTTCTCCGCTCGACCCTGCTCGCGCGACCCGTCGTGCTCGACGGGTGCCCCGCGCTCGCTTTCGAATCCCTCCCGTCCGCTACACACGGCAACAACGCCAGAGACATGCTCTGGCGTTGGCCGATGTGTGCGCCGGGAGGGATTCGAACCCCCGAAGGCCGAAGCCGCTTGGTTTACAGCCAAGTGTAATTGACCACTCTACCACCGACGCATCGCCTACCAAGATACACTTTTTTCTGTGTATTGTCGATTGCTACTTTTTGTACATCTGGTGCTACAATATGCTCATGCAATCGACAGGGAAGCGAGCGAGTCGCCTTTCGGCACTATCCGCCCTATTTTTTTTGTTCGCGGCAGTGCTGTGGTATGGCGGCTTTGCTGTGCCAGCACTCCTTGCCACCCCCGCCCACGCCCAAACCACCTCAGCTACAGCATCTGCTACCACGACAGCCACTACCACTCCTGCCAAGCCCACGTGCACCATGTTGCGCAACGTCAACAATGGCAGCATCACCATCACCTGGTCGAGCAAGGACGCCACTACTGCCTACATCACCCACGCAGGGAGCGTTGCGCTCTCGGGAGTGATTAATCTAGTGCTCCCACTCTCTACGGCGACCACCTATGTCGGGACGTTCACTGGCCCGGGCGGCACCGCAACCTGCAGCGTTTCAGCGCCTGCAGGATCAAGCAGCAGCGGGAGTGGTGGCTCTGGTAGTAGTGGTACCACCGATACCTCAAATACCACTGGCACCACAGGTAGTACTAATACCAGTAGCGGCGGCACCTCCAACACCAGTAGTAGTGGTACCACCGATACCTCAAATACCACTGGCACCACAGGTAGTACTAATACCAGTAGCACCGGCACCTCCAACACCAGTAGCGGTGCTGCAACCAATGGCCTCGTGCCCTGTGGGCTCTCCTCAGACATCACTGTAGCCACTGCCTGCAGCCTGTGCGATTTCGTCAAACTGATCCAAAACATCATCAACTTCCTCCTCGGCATCTCGACCGTCATCGCTGTTGCACTCTTTGCCTACGCGGGCGTACTCTTCTTCACCAGCAACGGCAATACCGAGAGTCTCTCCAAGGCAAAGAGTATCTTCAAAGACGTCTTCATCGGCTTTATCATCGCCCTGTCTGGCTACTTCGTGGTGCAGACGATGCTGAGTGTGGTGCTTAACCAAAACTTCTTCTCGGGTGCGGGTGGTAGCTGGATGAGTCTCGGGTCGTGTACTGACCCACGTCCGCGAGACAAGAAGATCTCCGAACTCTTCGGCGCGCTTACGAGCAACAATGCGGGAGGTACCAGTGGGAGTGGGGTGACGGTGGGTGGGGGAAGTTCTTCATCGTCAGGCACCCCATCACCGGGGACTGCAGGACAAGTAAACCTGTCTTGCAATACGACGTATACTCCAGGCATAAATGCGAATCCTAATGGTGCGGATGCTGTCTCGTATGGGAGTCAATCTGCTTGTGATGTGAGTGCGAGGACTGCATATACTGCTTCTAATGGTAGAACCGATTATACAACCCTTACCGTTGCTGATTATATAAAGTCTTGCGGACAAACTCCAATTGATGTTGCTCTGGATTCAAGTCTCTACACTACAAATGGTGGGTCGATAGCTCCTGGTACAAAGATTACGTTCCAGCCAACTAAACAGACAGTACTGACTAATTATATCGCCTCAAAGTGGACTGCGGCGGGTTGTTCAGGCACTTTTGATCCAAACACTGTACAATTCCAAGCCTGTGATACTTGCCCTGCGTGTGCTGGTAGTGGACAAGAACACATAGACGTTGCAACATGCGCTTCTCATGATGGCAGTTGTTCTGCTTATTCTGATTTCCCCAGCAACAATTCAACCTGCACTCAATAACCAGTATTGAATACCTTTTGACCCGAAAGGCAACATCTGCTATAGTATCCGTATGTCACAAGACCGCCTGATCAAGCTCGCCTGCACGAAGTGTAAGCGCATTAACTACTGGTCATCCAAGAACAAGAAGCTCGTGGAGCGTAAAATCGAGCTGAAGAAGTTTTGTAAATGGTGCAAGAAGCAGACCGTTCATAAGGAGGCTAAGAAATAAGACTAAAAGGAAAGACCGCCGCGAAAAGCGGCTTTTCTTTTGCCCATTTTTCAGGTATTCTACAGGAGTTCGGGCCTATAGTTCAGTGGTAGAATAGCGGTCTCCAAAACCGTTGACCGAGGTTCGAATCCTCGTGGGCCCGCTGAGTGCTTTTGTGCTATAGCAAATAGTATGCGAGGAATATCCTCGCCAACCGTGCTGCCTCGGCGAGGCTGGCGGCGCTTTGTGGCGAGTGCGCGAGCCAGTGGATGCTTGTGTTGCGTCGAAACCAGCGCAGTTGGCGGCGGGCGTACTCGTTGATTGCGCGCTCCAGCTGCTCGGTCATCTCTGCCTTCGACAGTGTGCCCTGCAGATAGTCGGCGAGGTAGCGGTACTCGAGCCCGAGCTCGCGCATCCGCTTGTAGGAAAGTCCAATCCCTTTTGGTGAGGGGGAATGCAGGCGCCTTGCCTCTGTAATCATATTTTTGCTGCTGCGGGGTGTGCTTGCTGTTGTGCTTGATTGCTCACCGTTGATACGCGCCAGTAGTCGGTCGTGGATGCGCTGTTTAAGCGTCTTTTCGGCGGGGGAGATGCCAATCCAAAGTACGTCGTAGGGCTCGCTTGCCTGCTTGGGCGGATTTTTGCCCAGCGCTTCGGCGATTTCGAGCGCGCGGATAAGTCGGCGCTTGTGGTCTGGCTCGATAGTCGCGGCGCGTTCGGGGTCTTTCTGCGCGAGCATCGCAAATAGTTCTTCGGCCGTTTTTTTCTCCAGCTTCGCGCGCAGTGGTTCGTTGGGTGGCACGTCGGGGAGCACCACGCGGCCAAGTAGCGCGTCGACATAGAGCCCCGTGCCGCCGACGATAACTGGCACGTTGCCGCGCGCGAGTATCTCGTCGATCGCAGTGCGCCCGAGCCGCACAAAATCGCTCGCACTAAACTGCCGCTTGGGCGAGCAGACGTCAAGCAGATGATGCGGCACGCCCACCATCTCCTGTTTCGTCACCTTGCCTGTCCCAATGTCGAGTCCACGATACACCTGCCGCGAGTCGGCAGAAATGATTTCACCCCGCCGTCCTGCGGGCAAGCTCCCAATTTTTTGTGCCAAACATATCCCGAGCGCTGTCTTGCCCGACGCGGTGGGCCCCACAATCGCGATAATCTTTGGTCTTTTCTGTGTCCCAACCTCTGTCATATAAAAACCCTACACCGTCTCGCATAAAAAAGAAATGCGGCGACCCGTCGGGTCGCCGCGATTTATGCGCCACCATTGCCTCGCCGTTCGCTTACTCCATGCATATGTCGTGGGCGGTCTATTTCTATAAGATGTGTGCGCGGCTCCTTCTCGTGTCCCGAAGCAGTAAAATATTCACGCACTGGGCATTCTCCATCAAACGTATTCTTTGCATACTCTTCCACACACGGCATCGAACAGAATGCGAGTTCTTCATGTGGATTACCGCGCCGTTCGATTTTGTACGTAATCCGTACTATTGGTTGGCCACAATGTGAGCAAATACAACCGACTCTGTTGCTGATTGGTTTGTTTGTAGTTGCTGGAGCTTGTGCGCTGTTGTTACACCAATTAACAATCAGGCGAAACAATTCAATAGGATATTGTACGACTGGTCCACCACACCCCATTCGTACAATAACCCATTTTCCATCTGGAGTGCGTTCGAACTCAAAGTCTGCCACTACAGGCATGGGTATCTCCTCTCGCGTTGCTTTCAGGACTATTTTTACGAACCCACTGATACAATACCACAACTGGTGCCGGAGGAGGGACTTGAACCCTCAAGCCTTGCGGCATGCGATTTTGAGTCGCACGTGTATACCATTCCACCACTCCGGCGTACTGTGCTAGTATATCCGTATGTCGGAGTTTTACAATAACGCGATTTTTTGGGTCGAGGTGGAGAAGATTAAGCCCAACCCCTACCAACCCCGCCGCGAGTTCGACGAAGCGAAGCTAAACGACCTCGCGAAGTCGATCCGCCAGTATGGCGTGATCCAGCCGCTCACGGTGACACGTCGTGAGTTTGAGAAAACCGATGGCGGCATCGCGACCGAGTACGAGCTCATCGCCGGCGAGCGCCGCCTGCGCGCCTCCAAGATCGCTGGCGTCGCACAGGTGCCGGTTATCATCCGCGCCGACTACGACGACGACAAGACCAAGCTCGAGGTCGCCATCATCGAGAACTTGCAGCGCGAGGATTTGAATCCTATCGACCGTGCACACGCCTTCCAGCGGCTCGTCGCGGAGTTTAACTTTAAGCATGTGCAGGTCGCAGAGAAGGTCGGCAAGAGTCGCGAGTATGTGTCCAACACCATCCGCCTCCTGACGCTCACTTCCGAGATGCAGCAGGCGTTGTCGGAGGGCAAGATATCAGAAGGGCACACGCGACCGCTGCTGATGCTTATTGACCGTGTCGAGGAGCAGCGCGTGCTCTTTCGCGAGATTATGCAAAAGCGGCTCACGGTGCGCGACGCAGAGTCAATCGCTCGGCGCATCGCGTTCGACAAGGTTCGCAAGAAAGAATATATTTATGCGCCAGAGATTTTGGAGATGGAGCGCGAGCTGACCGAGGCGCTCGGCACACGGGTCGCGATTGAGCCAAAAGAGCATGGCGGCAAGCTCACTATCGACTTCTTCTCCGAAGATGACCTCCAGACGCTCTTTGCTGCGCTCGCGTCGCGTATTGCTGCAACACGCGCTGCTGCTCAGGCAAAACTAACCGAACCCGTTGCTCTTGTGCAAGAAGATGTTGTAGAGCTTGACGACCGCTCGCAAGAAGAAAAAGAGATAGACGAAAACGCATTCGACCCGAGCAGCTTCTCGCTCTAACTATTTTTCTTCTCGCGCTCAAGGGCGTTGCGGATATGTCGCCGCGCGAGCGCTGTCTTTACAAAACCAAGCCACTTTTGTTTGGGATACGCGGTCTTTTTGGTTTGGATCTCGACGATGTCGCCATTTTTGAGCGTGCTATCGAGTGACACCATCTTGCCGTTGATTTTGGCGCCAGCGGTATGCTCGCCGATGTTGGAGTGTATCGCGTAGGCGAAGTCGATCGGGCTCGAGTTGAGCGGCAGGTCGACCGCATCGCCCTTGGGGGTAAAAACGAAGATGCGATGCGTAAAGACGTCTGTCTTGATAGTTGTCTCAAAGTCGGGGTTGTTTGTTTCGCCTTCGAGGTCGGAGAGCCACTCGGGTGTTTCGGCGGGGATATAGCGCGCGCGGCGGATTTTCGGCTTGCTTTTTTGTGGGGTGCTGGCGGGCGGTGCGGCAGTGTCTGTCTCGTTTGCTACCGTAGGTGTCTGTTCTTTGTCAGTTGTAGCAATTTCTGTGCTCGGTGGCGTCTCACTCACATCACTACGAAATGAGGGGATCAAGCTGCGGATCCACTCGAAGCTCGACGAGCCGCGGTTGGTCGGCGGCGGAGCAACTTTGCGATTAAACTGCGCACCATCGTCCTCGGTGCTCACGCTCGCGCCCTCTTTGTAGAGCACATGCGCGGCGATGCCGTACTGCGCCTCTTGGTGCATCGCCTCGGTGCGGATCTGGATCTCGACCACGCCGCCGTCGCCGGTAAAGACGGTGGTGTGGAGCCCTTGGTAGCCGTTTGGCTTGGGGAAGGCGATGTAATCTTTGATTTTGTTCGGCAGCGGCTGCCACAGCGCGTGTGCGATGCCGAGCGTGCGGTAGCAGTCTGTGAGGTCGGGGACGATCACGCGCAGTGCGGATATGTCATAGATGCTGTCGATGTCGCCGCCTTTGCGCTTGAGCTTTTGCCACAGGCTCCACAGCCCTTTGACGCGGTAGTCGATATGGAACTTGGTGATCCCGTTCTCGACGAGCGAGGTCTTGAGCGCGCGCGACATCTTCTCGAGCCGGACGTCCGCCTCTTTTGTCCGCTCGGTCAAAAGTTTTTTTGCTTGTTGAAACTCTTCGGGGTAGGCGTACTCAAACGCGCCGTCCTCCAGCTCGCGGCGCACGAGCCCCATGCCGAGCCGGTGTGCGATAGCTGCGTAGATCTCCAGCGTCTCCAGCGCGATGCGCTGCTGCTTCTCCTTGGGGACATATTTGAGCGTGCGGATATTGTGCAGCCGGTCCATCAGCTTGATGATCAGCACCCGCGCGTCCTTGCCGGTCGCCACGAGCAGTTTGCGCAAGCTCTCGCGATGTCGCTCTGCACCGCGATATTTAAAATGTCCAAGCTTGGTCACGCCTTCGACCAAGAAGACGAGCTCTTTGCAAAATTTTTCTTCCAGCACCTCGGGCTTGACACCAGCGTCCTCGATACAGTCGTGCAAGAGTCCTGCCGCGATGGTGATTGGGCTCATGCCGAGCCCCGCCAAACCTTTGGCTGTCTCGACCAGGTGCACCAAGTATGGCTCACCTGAGAAGCGTTTTAAATCTTTGTGCGCCTCGGCGGCGAAGTGGTATGCGCGCGTAATAAAATCCTTCTCCTTCTCGGTCGGGCCATTCATCAAATCCAAGATTTCCTTGAGTCCCTGCTCCATCCCTCCAGTATAGCGCACTCGGGCATATAAAAAAGAAAGCCGTCCGGGAGCTGGGCGGGAAGTACTCCCGAACTGCTCTCGGACGGATTATTGCGGCGGCACATACTGCCTCGCCCACTCGGCGGCCGTCTGCGACCACCGTGCATCATTCGGAGTGATGATGGTCACGGTCACTCCGCGCGACTGGGAAAAATAGGCCAAAAGCACATGCGCGGGAATGGTGTACGGTTCCCTCCGGTCATCCCCGAAATGAGTGATTCGATCAAGTGTGAATCCGGTGTTATCCGGGCCACTGATGTAGGCGAATCCGCCGACGCAACGGTTGTCTCCGCACGTCTTGTGGTACCAGTCCGCGGTCATCACCGTCTCGGTGGTCTGCGCATTTTGCGCAAACGCCGCGGTGTTGCCGATGAAGGCCACGAACAAGGCAGCCAGAATCAGCTTATGCATGGGTTTCTTCTCCACATTTTGCCCCGACCGATTCGGGACAAGCTGTCTATACTCTACACAATATGTAAATTATATCAACCCCTTTACGCCGCTTTCTTTCGTGGTACGAAGCCGCGTTTCTTTTTGGGCTCGGCGAGGATCTCGAGCGCGCGGGCGAGAGTGATTTTATAGACGTCGTCGGTCTTCAGCGAGCGGAAGTCTTTTTGATGAACGATGTACGGGCCAAAGCGCCCGATGTTGGCAGAAATCGGCTCGCCTGTGTCGGGGTGGTTGCCGAGCACGCGCGGCAGCGAAAGGTAGTGCACTGCGTCGGCAATGGTCACCGTCTTCGGGTCTTTTTCTTTGGGGATACTTGCTCGCTTAGGCTTCGCGGCTTTCTTGCTGCGTTTTGGTTTAGTTTTTGCCGCGCCCCGCGAAGCTGTAGGCGAAGTGGGGGAATATTCGGTAGACGAAGCAGGGACGTCAATCCCGCCCAGCTGCACATACGGGCCAAAGCGGCCAGACAAGACGTAGATATTCTCGCCCGTGTCGGGATGTGTGCCAATTGGCTTGGACGGCTCGTTGGAGATTACTTCGCCCGTTTCTGTCCGCGCGCCGGTGCAGTCGGGGAAGCGGCTGCAGCTCATGAACTTCCCTTGGCGCGACAACTTGTAGACCATCGCGCTCTCGCAGATGGGGCAGACAAACTCCGCAGGCGCGGGCCCTAAGTCGGTAATCTTGCCCGCCTCTTTGTCCTTCTTTTTTACTTCTGCTTGGAAGGGGGTATAAAAATCCTTCAAGGTCTTCGCATACTCGCGCGTGCCGTTTGCGATGTCGTCGAGCTCGTCCTCCATCTCGGCGGTAAAGGTGTCGCTGATGTAGGTGGGGAAGTTGTCTTCGAGGAAGGTCGATACGACGTCGCCGGTGTCGGTCGGCTTCAGCGACCTGCCGTCCTTCTCGACATAGCCGCGCTCGTCGAGCGTCTTCATGATGCTGGCGTAGGTCGACGGGCGGCCGATGCCACGCTTCTCCAACTCCTTAATCAACCCCGCTTCGCTGTATCGCGCGGGCGGCGTTGTTTGTTTTTCCTCGGCGTCAACCTGCTCCACCTTGAGCGGATCTTTCGCGGCGACTTCTGGCAGCTCGACGTCCTCGCCACGCGCGCGCGGGTCTGCCTTGAGCCACCCATCAAACACCACGCGCGAGCCGTTTGCGGTAAACTGCGGCGTTCTGTTTGCTTCCGACAATTTCTCCTGCCCTGGCACCTCTGCCACCACCTTTGTTTTGAGCAATTTCGCATCCGCCATCTGCGAGGCGACGGTGCGCTCCCAAATCAATTCGTACAACTTTTTCTGATCAGGCGTCGCGCCGAGCGACTCTTTCTCAATATGTGTGGGTCGGATTGCCTCGTGCGCTTCTTGCGCGTTCTTGGACTTGGTGGCAAAGGTGTGAGGCGCGGCGTACTGTGTGCCATACTTTTTCTCCACCTGTGCCAAGATCGCCGCTTGTGCTGGCTTGCCGAGGTTCGTCGAGTCGGTGCGCATGTAGGTGATATGCCCCGCCTCGTACAGCTTCTGCGCGATGCGCATGGTGTTGGCAGGCGAGTAGCCAAGGCGCGAGCTGGCAGCCTGCTGCAGGGTCGAGGTCGTAAACGGCGCACGTGGGGAGCGCTTCATCTCGCTTTCGTTGACATCAACCACAACCAAGCCATCTTTTTTAACAGCTGCTATGATTTCATCGGCTTTCAGTCGGCCTTCACTGCCTTTGGCAGAATCTTTCGGCTCTTCGACGCAGGTCAGTACCAACGCCTCCTTTTTCGGTGTCTTGGTGTGCGCCGTGATCACATAAAAAGTCTCGGGGATAAACGCGCGGATCTCGCGCTCGCGCTCCATGATGATGCGCAGTGCTGGCGACTGCACGCGCCCAGCGGATAACCCGTAGCGCACCTTCTTCCATATCAACCCAGACAAATCGTAGCCGACCAAGCGGTCGAGCACGCGACGCGCCTCTTGGGCATAGCGCAGGTTCTCGTCGATCAGCCGCGGGTGGGCGAGCGCGTCAGCAATTGCCTCTTTGGTGATCTCATGAAAGACGATGCGCGCGGGCTTTTTCAATCCCAACTCCTCCTTTATATGCCACGCAATCGCCTCACCCTCGCGGTCGGGGTCTGTCGCGAGGATCACCTCGGTCGCCTTCTTCGCGAGCGCTTTCAAATCCGCAATAACCTGCTGTTTGCCGGCGACGACCTCGTAATGCGGGACAAAGCCCGCAGGGATGTCGATCGCTTGCTTGTTGCTCTTGGGTAAATCGCGCACATGTCCTACCGACGCGCGCACGGTAAACCCGCCCGCAGGCGACGTGCCGCTCGCTTTCCCGATATCAGAAAGATACTTCTCAATAGTTTTCGCCTTAGCGGGCGACTCAACGATGACGAGTTTCATATAGTAGTGTTGTATCTAGTAATACAACGGATACGCAAATGGCGCAAAGGATAGCAAATTTGTACGGCAGTCTGACTGCGTTAGTTTGATAAAATAAAGTCGAACCCCGCCGCGGCATTGCCGGGCGGGGTTGCTCTAGTGGAGCAGGTGGTAGAGGGGGATGAGAAATAGAGAAAGAAAAAAAAGAATCACCAAGCCCATCCGCAGGTAATATCCTGCGTCTCGACGGACAGCTAATGCATTTTCTACATTTCTTTTTAGTTTATTTCTCCACACTTGCTCTTGTTCTGGAGGAAGATAGTTTCCGTACATTGTGCGCTCCTTTGTGTGCCGAACCACAAAATAACACAAGTATATCTAGATAGCAAACACGATCGCAGGTTAAACCTGCGGTTTATGTGCGCTCAACCTTGCCAAGTCGCTCGACGAGGAGGCCGCGGATTTGGAGGGAGGAGAGCGCGATGTTGGCGTCTTGGGCGGAGAGGAGGGAGGCGTCGATAAGATCGTCTTTGAACATCGGCTCGACAAGTGCGGTGAGGATTGCCGCCTCGGCGGGGGTGAGGTCGGTCGGGAGCGTTGGCTGCGTCGGCTTGTCGCTTGGCTTGATGCCAAGCACTTGCAAAATGTCGTCGCTGTCGCGGATAAGTGTCGCGCCCTCGCGCAGTAGGCGATTGACGCCCATCCCGCCCTCGCGGTCGAGCTCATGCGGGATGCCCATCACGTCGCGGTTGTAGTCCAGCGCAAGCCGCGCGGTAATGAGTGTGCCCGACTTCTCGCCCGCTTCGGTGATGAGTGTCGCATGTGAGAGCCCTGCCATCAGCCGGTCGCGTGCAGGAAAGCCGTACAGCTGCGCCTTAAACGGCGCGGGATATTCTGAAATAAGTCCGCCGCCACGTGCCAAGATTCGTTGCGCGAGCGCGCGGTTGCTCGACGGATAAATACTCGCCTCGTCGACCGAGGAGGGCAAGACGGCGAGTGTGGGCAGCCCGACATCGAGCGCCGCCTTGTGCGCCTCGGAGTCGAGCCCGAGTGCAAGTCCTGAAATGATGGCGATGGGATAATTTGCCAACCCTGCGATCAACTTCGCCGTCTGCCGCCTGCCATACGGCGAGCAGGCACGCGAGCCGACGACGCAGAGCCACTTCAACTCCTCGGGCGGCATCTCGCCGCGCAGGTAGAGCGCTTTTGGACAGTCAGGGATTTCCTGTAACAGTCGCGGAAAGGCGCGCCGGTCAAGTTGTCGTATCGGATAGGGCATTGTATGCTATGCACTATAGTGTAACCTATAATTATTCTGTCTACGTAGCTTGTCACTATCAGTAATCCTAATCTTTTTTATGCTAGATATTAAATTTATTCGGGAGAATGTGGATATCGTTAAAGCGGGTGCTAAAAAGAAGCATATCGACGTCGATTTGGATGCGCTCATTACGGTTGATGAGAAGCGCCGCGCGCTGATGCAGGAAGTGGAGGGCATGCGCGCCAAGCAAAACGAGACATCAAACGCGATTGTCTCTGCCGACGCTGCAGCAAAAGAGCAGCTGCTCGCCGAGATGCGCACGCTCAAGGAGACGCTCCAAGCAAAAGAGAAAGAGCTGCAGGAAGTCGAGCACGAGTGGCAGCTTTTGATGGTGCAGGTGCCGAATGTGCCCGACCTTTCTGTCCCCGAGGGCGACTCTGATGCTGATAATGTCGAGACACGAGTATGGGGGACTAAGCCGAACTTTACATTTACTCCCAAGAGCCACGTCGAGCTGATGCAAAACCTCGACATGGCGGACTTCGAGCGCGGCACCAAGGTCGCTGGCTTTCGCGGCTATATGCTCAAAGGTGATGGCGCGCTGCTCAATTGGGCGGTGTGGCAGTTTGTGCAAAATCATTTTATCGAAAAGGGCGGGTTTATGCCGCTTCTTGTGCCGTCGCTGGTCAAGCGCGTCGCGTTTCTCGGCACAGGATACCTCCCACAGGGCGAGGAGGATTTGTATAAGACGCAAGACGGCGACTTTTTGGCAGGCACCGCCGAGGTTGGTACGATGGCGTACTACATGAGCGAGGTCTTGCCGCGCGAGCAGCTGCCGCTCAAGTTTATCTCATTTTCGCCGTGCTTCCGCCGCGAGGCTGGCAGCCACGGCAAGGACACCAAGGGTTTGATGCGCGTGCACGAGTTCTTTAAGTTCGAGCAGGTGGTGCTCTGCGAGGCGAGCCACGAGGAATCGGTGCGTCTCCACGAGGAGCTGACGCAGAATGCCGAAGGGCTGCTGCAGCGGCTCAACATCCCGTACCATGTCGTCGTCAACTGTGGTGGCGACCTCGGGCTCGGGCAGGTCAAAAAGTACGACATCGAGTCGTGGGTCCCATCCGAGAGCAAGTATCGCGAGACGCACTCGTCGTCCTACTTCCACGACTTCCAGACGCGTCGGCTCAATATCCGCTACCGCGACCAAGACGGCACGATGCAGTATGCCCACTCGCTCAACAACACCGCGCTCGCTACCCCGCGTATCCTTATCTCAATCATCGAAAACAACCAAAACGAAGACGGTTCGATAACTATCCCCGAAGCTCTGCGTCCCTACATGGGTGGGAGGGAGAAGATTGAGAAGAAGTAGTGGAAGAATATATATGGCAAACAAAAAAGCTTCGAACGCTGCCTCTGGCTCGATAGATTTTTCGATTGTAACAGCAGCTTCTCTTGCCGAAGCAGTTCGTACCGTCGGAACATTCAAGCCTAAATTTAACCCAAAAGAAGGAAAAGTATTTTCTGACGAGCTAGAAGTTAAGGGTACAGCTTTTTGGTTAAAAGATTTAGGAGTGCTTGTTACTTGTGCGCATGTGGTTCAAGAGATTCTAAGTTTGCCACTCGAACTCGCAGGGCTTCTTGTTGTGGGTAATCATGGTGCACACCAACGGGCGATTGTAAGTCTGGTAGATTATCAGCATGATCTAGCAATTCTCACGCTAGTGGATGCAAACACTGGGATTGCCCTAGAAGGTAATGTTATTCAAGCAGAGATAGATAAAGGACTTCTTGTTGTTGCTAAATATGCCGATGTTGGTTCGCGTGTTGCTTGGTCAGGATATCCTCATGGAGTACAACTGCTTAATCAAAAACACGATCCGACTTATTCTGAAGGTGTAGTTGGTGTTCAGATGCGAGACAGTAAGAGTAAGAAAGAAATACAGATTTCTGGTGTTGTTGTTGGTGGGTATAGTGGGTCGCCTGTAGTAAATAAAGATGACGGCAGGGTTATAGGTGTTGTTGCTAATGGACCTCAAAATTCTGGAATCTTCATGGCGATTTCATGGGAGCATATTGTCGCCATAGCCAGACTTGCAAAATCATAGTTTACAAAAAATATGCAAACAACTTACGAAATCCCACAAAGTACAGCAAAAGTGTTGATAGATGCGCCTGGGGAGGCGACAGAGACGGCTGTGTTGGTATTGCCTGGGATTAGCGGCGGCGTGTTTTCGGACAGGTATCAACCGCTAGTGGATGCAGTGGTGGCGAGCGGGTTTGCGATCGCTCGGCTGAATATCTGGGACAGCGAGGAGCAGGTGCTTGGGATGAGTATCGACCACATCCAGCAGGAGATCGACCGCGCCGTTGCGTTTTTGCAGGGACTTGGATACACACATGTTGCTGCGGTAGGGAAGAGTTTTGGTGGCGGCATGGTGTTCGCGAATACGAACGCAGCTATTGTTGCAAAGGTGTTGTGGGCACCGGCGATTGGCGTTGTTGATACAGATGGGACACTCGGCGAGCTTCGCACGCAGAAGTTGCAAGAGTTGCGCGGGTCGCTGTTGGATATCACGCTCGACCGCGCGTACCTTGCGGCATATCACGGCGCAGTGTGTTTGATCCACGGTACAGCCGACAACTCAATCCCGTTTGAAAACTCGCAGAAGTTGCAGGCAGCTATCCCCGGTTCTGTCTTGGTGCCAATTGACGGTGCCGACCACTCCTATCGCGACAAAGCGCACGAGGCGCAGGTAATCGAGCACACTGTGGCGTTTATTCACTCAAACGTACGCTAGACGTCGGATGTCCTATTTTTCACTACGTGCGGTATACTACCCGCATATGCAGCAACAAGATATTGAGATACTAGCCGTGGGTGGGATAGAAGAAGATGAGGAGGACGAAGGAGTAGAGGATATTGGAGCGGATAAAAGGGACACGATTATCGAGGAGTTGGAAAAGTTGAACGCGCAGATGGCGCGGCAGGGGTCTTTTGGGCGCGTGTTCTTGGTGGGGATTGTGTATGGCGTCGGGTTCGTGGTTGGCTCGGCAATTTTGGCGACTATCTTGCTTGGCACGCTTGGCCCCGTTGTTGGTAGCCACAGCTCGTGGGTGCGCAACACCTTCCAAACCGGGCAGGAGCTGAAGCGATAGTTCGGCATACGGCATATTTCTTGTAGAATGCGAGGATGCTCAAATTTTTCTCCATGCGGCGGAATCGTCGGCAGTATGTGGCGTTGCGCGAGGAGGCGCGGGCGCTCGTGCACGCGCGGCTGGCGCACTTTGCTCCGATGTATGGTGTGGAGTTGAGAAAAGTGTTCATCAAAAATCACAAATCGCGCTGGGGCAGCTGCTCGACGAAAGGCAATTTAAATTTTAATTATAAGATCGTGCTGTTGCCGCCCGAGGTTGCCGACTATATTATCGTGCACGAGCTGTGCCACCTGCGCGAGTTCAATCACTCGGCGCGCTTTTGGGCATTGGTAGCAGAGATGGTGCCTAATTATGTTGCGGTGCGTCGCCGCTTGCGGGAGATGGAGCGCGGTGTGCTCCAAAGATAGGGTAGAATGTCTACATGGTAGCGCGGATTGCACTGGGAGAGTCGAGAGCACGTGCCCGACGCAGGAAGCGTCGCTTGGTTGCGTTGGGGCTCATTGTCGCAGCAGTGCTCGCGCTGTTCGGCGGCGTTGTGTGGTTGGTCGACGCGCCGTTTTGGCAAATCACGTCGGTCGACGTTGTTGGTGCGAGCGATGCGGATGCGGCGATGATACAACAGGTGGGGGCAGACACTCTTGCGCATCCATATCTACACCTCTTTTCTAAACGAAATATTTTATTGTATCCCAAACAAGCAATCACCGCGGCGCTGTTGGTGCAAATTCCAACACTCTCTCGTGTTGAGGTGCATGCAACCAGTCTGCATACGCTCGCGGTGGCGGTGGTCGAGCAGCAGCCGGTCGCGCTGTGGTGTGGCGACGCGAGCACGGTCTTTGCCGCCTCGTGCCACTACCTCGACGTGCATGGTGTGGCGTATGTGCCCGCGCCAACGTCGACGCCGAGCGCGTTTGTCACCTACTACGGCGCGCTCGCGACGAGTAGTAACCAATTTTTGACGCCAGAGCAGTTTTCGACACTCACCGCACTGGTGGCGGCGCTTGGGAAGCAGGGTGACACGAGCGGTGTTGTGGGTGTTGCTGTTGATACGAATGATGATGTGCGCCTCACCTATGCAGACGGTTTCTCACTCTTGTTTGCGAGGAGTGCCGACGGCAGCGATGTGCTGAAACGATACGCGCTGGCGCTCACCGCGAGCCCTTTTGTTGGGCAACCGATCGCCAACGTTTCCTACCTCGACCTGCGCTTCGGCGACAAGCTGTACTACAAACTCAAAAACACCAGTCCTAAATAGACATAGGTCAGTCCACCGTCAATATTGACATAATCCATATAGTGTGTATACTGTCTTTACCACTCTCAACTGTAGGAGGTGAGAATGACGTGGTGGTAGCTTTAGTGCCCGATGACGTCAAGGTCAAGGGCGTATAGGGCACTAGGAATGTAAAACACACACACGACGACAATCCGGGCAGGTGTCGTCAGCGGTAGTCGGATACCAGAACATCCTCTCGGGCAACCAATAGCCATTTGAAACGAGAGGGACGGTAACGGTTCTGGGGGTAGCCCGGGCTCATCCTGCCGCGCCCACAGGTTTTGACCCTTTTCTCCACTAACTGACCTGTGAGAGTTAGTACGAGTGAATCAAACCAAGTGGAGAGGTTTGATAAACACTCGTAATCGGAGGATGTTTGTGTGTTGCGTATGACGACCTTGGTCTACCTGGATGCTCCGGGCCACCATCCGCTCATGCCCTTCGCACGTTCTCCCAACAAGTCCTTCGGGATAGCCTAAAAACTAAGCAGTACTATCTGCTCCGCCGCACCCTAAGTAGGGTGCGGCGCTTTTCTTTTCTATATGGCGAAGGCTTGGTGAGTGTCACTACACTATGCGAGAAGTGAAAATAACGGTAGGGTAGACATATGTCGGATGAGAGTAGTAATTTCTGGGCAACGTTGCCAAAGCCGTTTTTTGTGCTCGCGCCGATGGCGAACGTGACCGACGCGGCGTTTCGACGAATGATCGCGAAGTATAGCAAGTCTACCCGACCAGAGTATCGGGGTGGGCCGGACGTCACGTGGACCGAGTTTGTCTCGGCAGATGGGCTCGTGCTCGCGACCGAGGAGGGCAAGCAAAAGCTCTTGCGCGACCTCATCTACACCGAGGCAGAGCGACCTATTGTCGCGCAGCTGTTTACGGCAAACCCCGATACGATGGAAAAGGCTGCGGCGATCGTGGCTGGTCTTGGCTTCGATGGAATTGATATCAACATGGGCTGCCCCGACAAGACGATCGAGAAGCAGGGTGCGGGCGCTAAGTTGATGTTGAAGCCGGATCTCGCGGTCGAGCTCATCCGCGCAGCAAAGCGCGGCGTCCTGCGGAGCGCCACTGCTGCAGGGCAACAACCGATTCCTATTTCAGTCAAGACGCGGCTTGGATACAACAAAGATGTATTAGATAGTTGGCTGCCTGTTTTGTTGGCAGAAGAGCCAGCAGCGATTACTATCCATGCGCGCACGCGCAAGGAGATGTCAAAAGTGCCCGCGCGTTGGGAGCGGGTCAAACGCGCGGTTGAGATTCGTACTGAATTGAAGAGTAATACACTGATCATCGGCAATGGCGATGTGCAGGATATGCAGGACGCGCAGCAAAAAGCAGAGATGTCCAGCGCCGACGGCGTCATGATTGGTCGCGCTGTCTTCGGCACGCCGTGGCTTTTTTCAGATACACCTGCGGAGGAATATTTGGTTCCCGAGCGCCTGCGTATTGCGGTTGAGCATACGAAATTGTTTGAGGATCTGCTCGGGGACGTGAAGAGTTTTGCGGTGATGAAAAAGCACTTTAAGGCGTACGTCGAGGGCTTCTCCGGCGCCAAGGAGCTCCGTGTACATCTGATGGAGACCAAAACCGCTGCAGAAGTGGACACCATCATTGAACGTTTCTTGCAGGAGGGAGTATACTAGTGGTATGACCGAACTAGCGCATGCGGATATATTTTTTATCGTCACGACGGTTGCGGTCGTTCTGTTAACGGTGTTTTGGGCAGTGTTTTTGTATTACGTGATCGGTATCGTGCGCGATATCCGGGCGATTGTCTCGGAGGTGCGCAGTGCGAGCGATACGGTCGCCAGCAGCGTCGAGCGAGTGTGGCACAAGGTGAGCGGGCGAGGTCGTGGCACAAAGAAGTCGCAGGACGCTGAGTAACTATTATACGGGTGCATAACAGAAAGAACGATATGGCAATAAAGAAAGTGGGGAATGGGGCAGCGGTCGGTATCGCGGCAGCGGCAGTGATTAGCGCAGCTACCGCAGCAGGAGCATACTGGTTTTATGGCGCAGAGCATGCGTCGAAGAATCGTAAGCAGATTAAAAGCTGGATGCTCAAGGCGCGTGCCGAGGTGCTCGAGCAGGTAGAGAAGATCAGCGACATCGACAAGAAGGCGTATCTGCAGCTCGTCGACCAGGTGTCACAGCGCTATGCCAACGTCGACGGTGCTACGTCGGCAGATCTGGCGCATGTCCAGCGCGACCTTAAGTCCGCATGGCAGCATGTCCAGCGTGTGCGCACCGAGGCAAAGGCAGCGCTCGCAAAGAAGGTTGCTGCAAAAGCCGCCAAGAAGCCTGCTAAAAAAGGCGCATCGCGCAAGGGTCGATAACATACTATACTGGTGGCATGAGTAGTGCTGTCGATGAACAACGCGCACACACCGCGCTCTACCGCAAGTACCGCCCGGGCGTCTTTGAAGAGGTTCGCGGGCAGGAGTCGGTAGTCGCGGTGCTTCGTGCTGCGGTCGAGCAGGGCACGATCGCGCATGCGTACCTCTTCGCGGGTGGGCGTGGCACGGGCAAGACGTCGATGGCGCGCATCTTGGCGCGCGCGGTTGGTACGTCTGACAAAGACATCTACGAGATGGACGCCGCGAGCAACCGTGGCATCGACGAGATCCGCGAGCTGCGCGATGGTGTCTCGACGCTCCCGTTCGAATCAGTCTACAAGTTTTATATCATCGACGAGGCGCACGCGCTGACCCCGCAGGCGTGGCAAGCATTGTTAAAGACTCTCGAAGAGCCGCCGTCGCATGTCGTCTTTGTGCTCGCAACGACCGAGCTCGACCGCGTGCCAGACACCATCCTCTCGCGCTGCCAGACTTTCCGCTTTAGCAAGCCATCGCAGGAGACGCTAGTTGAGCTGGTGCTCGATGTTGCCAAGCAAGAAGGAGTTGCTGTTTCGCGCCCAGGGGCGGAGATTGTTGCGCTTATGGGCGATGGCTCGTTTCGCGATACTCTCGGTATTTTGCAAAAAGTACTGACGCTCTCGATCGACAAAAAGCTTTCCGAGGAGGAGATTGCTCGTGTTGTCGGCGCGCCCACGAGCACCACGGTCAACAGCCTGCTGCACGCGCTCGCCGCAAAAGATCTGACACAAGCGCTGGTGCTACTTGCTGCTGCGACAAAAAACGGCGTTGATCCAAAAGTCTTTGTGATGCTCTTGGTTGCCAAAGTACGCGCGGTGTTGCTGCTTCGCTTCGCACCACGACTTAGAGCACAGCTCGCCGGGCAGTATAGCGACACCGACCTCTCAGTGCTCGTTGAACTCTCGGGAGCAAAAGGCGCCGCGATCAACTCGCAGCTCTTGGCAGAGCTCATCACCGCACTTCTCGAAATTAACCGCGCGCCGCTGCCAACTGTCCCACTTGAACTCGCGTTGTACCGCGTGTTTGGTACTGTATAATAAAAAATTGTGTGGACAGTGCGCTGACGGTGCGCGTATATGTAGTGGTATACTAATCGTGTCGTATCTAATCATCTAACCAATAGAAAATTTCTATGGCAACTGAAAAAAATAGCGAGGGCGAGAAGGGTGGGGCACATACGCACACATGTTCGTGCTTGTTGTGTAAAGACTTTGGTGTTGGCTGCAATATGCACTGGATGCATTGGGCGCTGCGCTTGGCGATTATCCTCTTTGTCTTTTGGGCGGGTATCGAGTTTGGCAAGTTAGAGGCGTTTGTGCAGGAAAATGGCGGTGGCTATGGCTACCATTCGCAGATGCGCGGCTATTATGGCGGATATGATAACGGTCAATACGCGCAGCCGATGATGGTGCAGTACCGCGCAGTCCCCGCAACCGACTCGGCAGCACCAGCAGCATCCACCACTCCGCGCCGCTAACCTAGCGTCGTTTCGGTATCGTTTGGTTGAGTATAAGAAGTCGAAGGCCCCAGAGAGGATGTAGTGTCAGAGATATGATCAATCTCTTATCCTACCCTTTCTGGGGTCTTTTGAGTCAGCCTGGCTTCGGCAGGTTCCGAAGTCAGACCGCTCAGGCGGTCAGCGGCACGAAGGGGGAAGTAACCTGCCCGGTTCTCCCTCTCTGTCGCTAACCGCCGAGGCCAGGTCAGGCCACGGTGGCGCCGCCGTTGAAGAAGGTTTCCATTTCTTTGCACAAAAGGGTCTCGTGACCCCACGGCGGATGCTTATGCATCGTACGTGCTCCTTTTAACGTGCCCAATGTTTTCGGAAGAGCTTCTCCGAGTGTGCGGGCACAAAACCACGCTGGCAAATTCTGTTTTGAAGTTGCCCACCCTTCAGTAACAATGAAGGAATATGAAAAAGAAAAAGCAGGACACGGTGCATCCGCAGCTGTCGTTTGAAACGAGAGTCAAGATAGAAACACTTTTGGGCGAAGGAAGAAGTA